>NZ_JBEPNP010000011.1:0-170025 GCF_040546335.1 Arthrobacter sp. UYEF20
CGGCGTCGTCCTTGTACTTCTGGCTATACATCTTACGGTCGGTCATTGTGAAGAAGGGCTCCTAACAAGCTGTCTCACAAAACCATACGGCCGCAGGTGAAGGTGACCCGGGGCAGGTGCCGGTAGTCGACCCCGCGGCCCGCCTGGTTGAAGGCGTTCTCCACCACCAGGGAGCCGTGGGAGGCTGCGACGTAGACGAATTCGCGGTGTCCGGTCACGTCCCCGGCGGCCCAGATCCGTGCGTTGGAGCTGGCCAGCCGGCTGTCGACCAGGATCTCGCCGCCGTCCCCGGTCTTGACGCCGACCGCGGCCAGGTTCAGGCCCTCCGTGACCGGCCGGCGTCCCGTGGCGACCAGCACCCTGGCGGCCCGGAATTCCTCCTGCCCGCCGGAGACGGCCGCGGTCGCAACGATCCCGCCGGTGGCCGGGTCCGTGCGCACCGAGGCCACGGCCGCCCGGCGGACGACACGGATCCCCTCGTCGGCGAAGACACCCATCAGGGCACGCGAGGCCTCCGGTTCCTCCGCCGAGGCCAGGCGGGAGCGGACCAGCATGGTGACCCTGGACCCGAGCCGGGCGAAGAGCTGGGCCTGTTCCAGGGCCACGTACCCGCCGCCGATCACCAGCAGGGAGTCAGGGACCTCCTCGAGTTCCATCGCCGTGGTCGAGGTCAGGTAGCCCGTGTCCTGCAGCCCCTCGATCGGGGGCGCCCACGGGGCCGACCCGGTGGCCACCAGATAGTGCGCGGCCCTCACGGATTCCCGGGCCCCGTCGCCTCCGGTGATTTCCAGGACCGGATCGTCCTGGGTGCCGGCGAACACAGCATTGCCCTGGCGCAGCTCCCAGCCGTAGTCCGCGATCAGGTCCGCGTACTTATCCGAACGCATCGTCTCCACCAGGGAACGCTTCCCGCCGATCAGCCCGGCCATGTCCACTTCCCCGGCGGAGGTGCTGATGCCGGGGAACCGGCCTGACGCGTCCAGGGCAACATGCCTGGCCGCGGCCGCGGCCAGCAGTGCCTTGGAGGGAACACAGCCGGTGTTCACGCACGTCCCGCCCACGGTGGAACGCTCGATCATCAGGACCCGTTTGCCCAGGCTGGTCGCCCGGATCGCGGCCGCGAACGCTCCGCCGCCGGACCCGATGACGGCCAGATCAAACCCAGGTGTTGGTTCCGGCATGAAATCCTCCAAAGTCGTACAGCAACGCCGTCACGCAATACCCGCGACGGTGCCTCGTGCATGGGTGTGCCCCCAGTCTGCACCTTCCACCACGGGGGAAGGTCAAGAGTCCGATGCCCACGGGCGCAGTACCGCGGAGTCCTCACCGGACTCAAGGCCACCCGGAAAGGGTGGGCGTTCCCTGTCCCAAGCCGGCACACACGGTTTCCTGTATCCGTTCTTGACCTTCCACTAAACTGGAAAGTCAAGAGGGAAATCCCCGGGACAAGAGGTGCATGATGCGCATCGGCGAAACCGCCGCAGCCGCCGGCATGACGGCCAAGACCCCTGCGGTTCTACGAGGACCGGGGCCTGCTGCCGGCCGCCGACAGGGCACCGAACGGATACCGCGACTACGCCCAGCAGACGGTCAGCAGGCTGGAATTCATCCGCCGCGGCCGCACCGCGGGGCTGACCCTGGCCCAGATCGGTGACATCCTCTCCGTCCGGGACATCGGCCAGGCCCCCTGCGTACACGTGCGGGATCTGCTGGCCGAACAGCTCCGCGACCTCGACGGCCGGATCGCAGAACTCACCGCGCTGCGTGCAACCGTCGCCGAATTTCATGACGCCGCGGCGGCAGGGGACCCCGCCGCCTGCGACCTTGAACGCATCTGCAGCTACCTCTAAACCCGACCAGATCCCGGCGCCCGTCCTGCACGGCTGAATTTCCGCAGGCCCAAGGAATACATAAGACGCGCAACCGCGGCACACCATCCTCGCCAGATCCGCGCAGACCATCACCGGCACCGCACTCCATCGGTCCACGACGATCCCGGCCACCGGACCGAGCCTGGCGTTCGTCCGCTCAGCTGATCTTCTCCATGCTGTGCCCGCAGCAGCACGTCGGGTTCTTGTCCCCTCCGTGGCCTTCCGCTGCACCCTTCGTCACCGTGATCTCACAGGCGCACGACGCATCCGGACAACGGTAGACCTCACCTAGTTGCAATGCCATTTCCTCCACCTCCTCCTCGTACGTCCCACGCTAAAACCTTGACCCGGGGGTAACGTCAATACAAGGAGGAAATAATGGGAACCCTGCTCACGATCGGCCAGGCCGCCAAAGACACGGGCCTCACGCCCAAAGCGATCCGGCTCTACGAGCGACGCGGGCTGATCCGGACCCCGCCGCGAAGTTCCGGCGGATACCGTCTGTACACCGCGGATGATATCGACACCATGGCGTTCATCCGGCGCGCCCGTTCCCTCGGGCTCGCCCTGGACGATATAGCGGGCATCCTCACCATGCAGGAAGAATCAGGAACGCCGCCCTGCGCAACCGTCCGCGGCATTCTCACACAACGCGTCCAGGACATAGACGACACCATCGCCCACCTGGCAGTTCTGAGATCTGCCCTGGTCGCCACGCGCGACTCCGAGTCCCTGCCCGGCGAAGCGCACGACGGATGCCCCATCGTTAATGCCGGACACCGTCGCATGGAGAGCATTCAGACAGATACCCCTACGAGCCGTCCAAAGCCGTGAAGTGCCCGTGATCGCGCGGCAGCCTGCGCCACCGCGGATCGCAGGCGGGGCCACCCGATCCGGTCACCACGGATCAACCCGCCGATCTGCTCATCAGGCACGGCCGGGTCGGTGATGATGGCCAGAAGGTCATCCAGCAGCGTCTGCCGGTCCTCGCCGGCCCTGCCCCGCGCTGCAAGCGCGTCGCGCATCTTGCGCTCAGCTTTGCTCTCCCGCGCGGAAATGGCCTGGTCAAACAGTTGCACGACCTCGTCGAGCGCTTCGGTAGCCGACTGAGCCAGCACCGTAAGCAGGATCGGGTAGCGGCCCTGCGGATCGCGTCGTTCCAGCGCCTGCGCGGTCAACCGGCGCCCGACCGTGGCCAAGAACCGACGCCGCTCGGTGGGCATCACCGACAAGTCGAGGGTGTCCGCGCCCAGGCCGCGCAGGAACTACAGCTTGGCGACCTCAGCTTTCACCGCGGCCGGGATCGACGAACGCCACATCCACCGGGGTCAAAGTGAAGAACCGGAACAGCTCGTCCCTGCCGATCTCCGGGAACCCCCGAAGCCGATCCAGCTCTTCATCTGAGAACACCTGCGTAGCCAAGAACGACCTCCAACGGGCCCACAAATTCCCAGCTCAGAAGCCTACCCCAGCAATATCCGCCCGATTTTCGGCGAGTACTACGGCGACCCCGAATCGGGAGGCGTTGTCCTGCGCGATTCGAAGGGCCGGGTCTGAAGTCAGTTGTTGGCGGTGCGGCAGGGCTGCGGAAGCGGGGTCAGTTTGCGGATCAGTGATGTGTGGCGGAGCCGGGGCTCGATGAGCCTGTTCCAGAGGGGTAGCCAGAGCAGGATGCCGGCTGTGCTGATCAGCAGTGAGCCCAGCACGTCGGTGGGATAGTGCGCACCGAGATACAGCCGCGAGAGTGCGACAGCAACGGCAAACAGTGCGCCGATGACGGCGGTGATGATGCGCTGCCCGGGGGTTCCGGCCAGGATGAGAATCGCGGCCCACCCCAGGGAGGCGGCGAAGGCGGTGTGGCCGCTGGGGAAGCTGTCGTGTCCGGTTTCCAGGATCAGCGCGTGGGTGATCGAAGAGGAAGGCCGGAGGCGGGCGACCGTGAACTTGCCGATTTCCGAGGAGAGCCATCCCACGCTCGCGGTGGAACCAAATGCCAGGGCCGTGAGAGGTTTGCGGCCTACTACCAACAGCACCAGGGAGGTCAGCAGGAGGATGGCGAGGTTACCGGCAGGAGAGAGCACAACATTTACCGCCAGGGCAAGAGCTGTCAGCACCGGGGCCCGGTCCTGGATCATATTGACATCCCATGCCAGGTCCGGACCCGGGGAACCGTAGACCTTCGCCAGGAAGCCGATGGTCAGGGTGAGGGCGAACAGGATTACCGAAATGGGCACGAACCACCAGGACCGCAGGGGCAGCCCCAAGGGAGGAACGGGAGGGGCGGAGTGCTTCATGACTTTCCTTACAGGACAGTGGGCGGTGGGACATATCCGGACGCTGCTGTCTCACAGCGCCTTGGGAGGGAGGGGTCCCGGGGAGAACCAGCGGTGGGCGGCATGGGTGGGAGTGTTTTATGGAAGGACGGCGTCGTAGACCTGCCGGGCGTATCCATCGAGGATTTCTGCGCACCGGGACAGGCGCTCTTCCGCTGTATCGGCCTGGAGCAGGCGCAGCACATCCCGGGATTTCAGTTCCCTGTACCAGCGGCGCAGCCGTTCCAGGCTTTGTTCTTCTTCTTCGAGTTCTCCGAAGGTGAACTTGGACTTGGCGATCTCGCGGGCTATTTCATCTTCGAACTTGCCGCAATCGGCAATGAGCTCTGCCCATTCCTCGGCCCTCGCGGCCATGAACGCGTCACGGAAAAACGCCGTTCCGGCGTCATCCCGGGGAGCGGCATCGACGATGGCCAGTGTGCCGGAGCCCCGGCGTGCCAGTTCCCCCGCCCGGCCCAGGGCCGCTTCAAAGGCGGGAAGGGCGGGCAGGACCCAGGTTCCCGGGGAAACGGGTACCGCCCCGGCGCGGCGCAGCTCACGCCAGACCGCGACCCGGTGCCGCGACGGCTCGGCCGGGATCTGCACCAGCACCAGCACCCACGAAAACGTCTCATCACTCACAATTAGGAATGTATCATGTGTTACATCCGTGGTGGCGGCGTGGAGCGGCCGCCTTCCGCCAGGAGCGCATGCACCCGGACACCGACCAGCCCGCGCCGGACCGCAAAGGAGACGAAGTGAAACGCAGACCCGCACGTCCTGGCCTGTGGTTCGGGCCGTTCAGGCCCACGTCGCGCTCACGGTTTGGCGCCGTCGCTGGACCTGTCAAGCTGCGGTACCGCGCACCGTCCGAGCTGACGGGAGGGCGCTGATGAGCGGGTTCGTGGACAGCGTTCTGAACGTCAGTCCTGCCCTGGCGTTGACCCTTGTGGGGCTGCTGGTGTTCGCGGAGGATGCCCTCTTCGTGGGGTTCGTGATCCCGGGAGAGACCGCGGCGGTCCTGGGTGGGGTGGTGGCCAGCCGCGGTCACGTGCAGCTGTGGCTGATGATGGCCTTGGTTGTGCTGGCCGCGATCATCGGGGACACGGTCGGTTACGAGATCGGCAAACACTTCGGGCCCCGGGTGCTGAACCTGATGGTGATGGACAGGCGGCGGGCGAAGCTGGAAAAGGCGCAGGACTTCCTGCGCCGGCGTGGAGGCTCGGCCGTGTTCCTGGGCCGGTTCGTTGCGTTCTTCCGGGCGGTCATGCCTGCCCTTGCCGGTACCTCCCGTATGCACTACCCCCGGTTCCTTGCCTTCAACGCCGCCGGCGGCCTGGTTTGGGGTGTGGGTTTTGTCCTGCTGGGCTTTCTGGCCGGCAACTCCTACGAAGTGGTGGCCAAAATCGCCGGCCGGGACATCGCCGTCATTATCGCTCTGGCGGCCGTCGCCGCTCTCGTTATCTGGCGCGTTCGAAAGTCACGCCGGGGACGGCGCCGCACAGGTGGGCCGCCGGCCGGACCGCAGAACCATTCCGTGGACGATGCGCCGGAGGCCCGGTGATGTCCGGTCCCCTAACAACCGGTGGCGGGCCGGCCCCGATCCCGGCCACACAGGCCCGAAGGGTGTGAGCATGTCCGCTGCTTCGCGGACCGGACGCGCTGCGGGCCGGCAGCTTTGGCCGCTGTACGCGGCCGGGTTCACCACGGCCTTCGGCGCCCACGCGGTCGCAGCGAATTTGGGGTCCTTCGCACAGGGGCAGGGCGAGTCGCTGCTGATGCTCGGGCTGCTCCTGGCGGTCTATGACGGGGCGGAGGTTCTGCTCAAACCCGTTTTCGGCATGTTGGCTGACCGGATCGGGGCGCGCCCGGTGCTGCTGGGCGGCCTGGTGGCCTTCGCCCTCTTTTCCGCCTGCTTCGTCTGGGCCGGATCCCCGGCCCTGCTCTGGGCGGCCCGTCTGGGCCAGGGCGCGGCAGCGGCCGCGTTCTCTCCGGCCGCCTCAACGCTGATCTCTCGACTCAACCCTGCCGCACGACAGGGCAGGGCCTTCGGATCCTACGGCTTCTACAAAAGCATCGGGTACACCGCGGGGCCCCTTCTCGGAGGCATCCTGGTGGCTTTCGGAGGGCTGGGACTGCTCTTTACCGTCCTCGCGGGCACCGCGGGCACCGCGGGCACCGCGGCCGCCGTGGCCGGGTGGGCTTTCCTTGCCGTTCCCGCCGTAGCGCCGGTGCCGCGGGTCCGCCAAACAGTGGCCGATCTTGCCCGCCGTCTGAGCGACAGGGCCTTCCTGGTGCCGACCGGTGCCCTGGCAGCGGCAACGGCAGCGTTGTCCGTGGGCGTCGGATTCCTGCCCCTGACCGGAGCTGCGGCAGGGCTGGGGCCGGCAGCAACCGGTGCTGCAGTGTCCGTCCTGGCTGTGTGTGCCGCGATCATCCAGCCCTGGGCCGGCAGGGCTGTGGACGCCGATGTTCTCAGCCACAATCGCGCCCTGTGGCTCGGGCTGGCCCTGACCGCGGCCGGCCTCGCAGCCGCCATGGCGCCCGGACTTGCGGGACTGCTGATAGTCGCGGTGTGCATAGGTGTCGGCACCGGGATCATCACCCCTGTCGCTTTCGCCTCCCTGGCCGCGGTCACAGATCCCGGACGGCTCGGGCAAACCATGGGAACAGCCGAACTGGGCCGGGAACTGGGGGATGCCGGAGGCCCCCTGCTCGTCGGGGCCGTGGCCACCGCCACAACCCTCACTGCCGGGTACGGTGCGCTGGCGCTGATCCTCCTCGCAGTCCCCACCACCACGGCCCTGCGCCAGGTAGTGCGGAACCGTACTGCCGGCCGCCATCTGCCCTGAATGCGCCGCGGGCACCCGAACCCTGTTTGGCCGGGACATTCATGACCCGGCGGCCCCCTACTGCTGGATGCCCGCCCGCACAACCAACCCGGTGTCTGGATGCCCGGCCGCCGGGTTGATTATGCAGCGGTTGCGGGTCCCGCCGAGATGATGACGATCTCGTGTCGGGATCAGCGTCGCGCCAAGGAAGCCTGTCAAGACCCGGGTCCTTCAGGAGGACAGGCTGGGGCGCATGACGGCTTCATCTTCAGTGATTCGGAGTCGTTAGGTTGATTACTGCTGCCTGACCGTCGGTGAAGAATCCGTCCCCGGTGGCGTTGTGCCCGAGTTCGGCGTCGACGACGTGCACGAGCTCGGGGTGTGCCACGTTCAGTGTTTGGAGAATGTAGGTACGTTCGGAGTCGACGTTGGGGTCGATATGGTGGGTCGGCAATCCGGACTTCGTTCCGAGTCCGATGCCTTTGTCGAAGCTGGCGGTGGCAACCCAGACGGGCAGGCCCTCCAGGGTGAAGCTGGTCTTCCAGAGCCGTGTATGGTGGCGCTGCACCAGGGTGTTGGCGTCGGTGGGTTTTTCGAAGGCCACCGTCTCTGGCTCGGAATCCAGGTATGACGGGGTGACCGGGGCGGTGGGGTATTGCTCGTTTCGCAGTGCCACAAGGATGGCCCGCAGCGTGTTCCCCGGCGTGGAGGGATCCGCTTTGAACCATCCGGCCCGGTTGAAGGTTTCCTCTACCTGGCCCTGGGTGCCGAGGTAGATGAAGTTGATGGGCTCCATTCTGGCCCCGGTCAGCGTCTCACTGTAGACGGGCAACTGCTTGACTCCGTCCGCGTTCAGCGCCGGAAGGGCCTGGGTTTGTGTTTGGGGCTGGACCGCTGTCAGGGGTGTGAAGGGCACCCCGAAGGTCCCGGCCAAGAGCACAGCAGCGGCGAATGCGATCAGAAGCGGCCGTGTGAGGGCAGTGTTCACCGTCACCCGCTTCATTAACCGGAAGCGTTCGTTAATCTCGATCGCGGTGATGAGGACGGACAGGATGAACAGACCCAACGCAAAGCTGCCGAACACGTCGCTCGGATAGTGGACGCCAAGGTATACCCGGCTCAGACCAACCAGTAATACGGCTGTTACTGCGGCTAACAGGATCAGCAGCCTTGCGACGTATGACCTGATGACGCGGACCAGCAGGTAGGCCAGCAGACCGAGAATGACGGTTGCCGTCAGCGTGTGTCCGCTGGGGAAACTGAAGCTGTTCTCCGTCATCAGGCCCAGTGACCGGTCCGGGCGGGGGCGTTCGACCAGCTGTTTGGCTGCCGTGGAACCGATGGTCCTGAGAAGGAACGCACCGGCAAACAGAACGGGAAGCCAAAGTTTTCGCGCCCGCCAGGATGCCAGCGTCAGAACAATCACGAACACGGCGAACGAGGCCGAACTGGCAGCGAAGGTCAGGACGCTGAAGAGAGCGTTCTGTGCGGACGTGCGGATGTGCGGGACAAGATTGAGGATCCGCTGGTCCAGCCCCGCAAAGGAGGTCCGGAGCACGACTGCCTGGGTGATGTTTAGGAAAAGCAGCAGGCTGGCGGCTGAGGCCGCGACGCCGGCCGTCAGGACCAGCCCGTAGGGGTGCTGACGGGAGAATCTTTGGCCAGCCCACCGCGTGAGGCGGGGGTAACGCCCTCGCAGACTGACGATGTATGGATTTGCCTGTATGCCCTGCCCGGCGGAGGCCAGGATGGAGAAGACGATCTTCAGCGGCGTATGGAGCGCCATGACGAGGCTGAAGGCGAATGAAATGATCAGCAGCAGCTGCACGAGCAGGGCCGTCCCGAAGACAAACGGGACACCCACGACGTCGAACGTCGTCAGCGCGTAGGCGTTCAGTCCGGTCAGCACGGTGACGACCGCCAGAGCTGCTGCGTAGCGCCTCGTGCGAATTTCAGCCATTCCGGTCTTGTCCTCGTGTTTGCAGAACTGAAATTATTCAGACCCGCTGTAGGATCTGCGTTTCCGTGTAGCTGCCACGCTACACAAGGACCTCACGGCGCGGTTGCGAGCAAACCCGCTGGTGTGGCGTGAACACCGCACCAGGTCATATCGAAGCTGGCCGAAGCGACCCACAAAAGTGACCCGGATAACGAGCGACACTTCGCACCCACCGCCGCCCCGGGGTGAAAGTCATCGGTGTCTGCCCTGGACCTCACCGATGAGAATGTCCTGGCCCTGGCTGGAACGATCGTTGACGCCTTGCGCGAATACTCCAGCTCAGCCTCCTCTGGGCGTCGAGTTCGGCTGAAGGGCAGAACGTCTCGGATTTCTAGTCCCGGCCGATGCCAGGAGGCGGGACGCCCAACCTACTTTTAGCAGGGCACTACAGCTAGCGTCGGATATTTCACTTATTCACAAGCCACCCCTAGTCCGGCTGGTTTGGCGGCAACGAGGGGTCGATAGCGGACTTCCGAGTCGTGGCGATGTACATGTTGGGCAGCGGTTGGTGCGGGGCGGTGGGCGCGTCCGTGCTCAGGGCCAGGGTGGCTCCGGCTGCGACGAATTCGGTCCAGGGATAGGCCCGTTCGACTCGGTGGTCGCCCAGCACGGCCTTCCAGTTGTCCTGGATTGCAGGGTCGGCGTGGACGGGTTGCACGGAGGCCACCACACCGAGGGCGGCGAGCCGCCGCACGTTGGCGTCGGTGACGGTCTCAAGGTGCTCGATGCGGTGCCTGCGGTCCATGGGGCCGTTGATGCGGTGCGCCTCTTCGAGGGCGTCCAGGGCGATGTCCGACGCTTCGTCGCCGATGGCATGCAGGGCAATCTGCATGCCGGCAGCGTCGGCGGCGACCACCACCGGGATCAGGGACTCCCGATCCCAAATGGGTTCACAGCGGCTGCCGTCGGCGTAGGGCTCCTTCATGGCTGCAGTGCAGCTGTCGATGACGCCGTCGATGACGATCTTGATTCCGCAGATCCGCAGCCACTCGCCCGAGAGCTCCGCGGCCAATTCTGCGGCCCGGTGGACCTGGGCGAGGTTGTCCTGGTCGGCCTCGTTTCGGAAGACGAGCCAGTGGCCCTTTACCCGCAGTGGCAGGGAGCCGCCGTGGCGGTGCAGGGCTCGTCGGAAGGTGTCGAGGTCGTCGTCCTGAACGGCCATGTCCACGGCGCTGGTGACACCGGCGGAGAGGTAATGGTCGAAGGCCGCCTCGAGGTGCGAGTCGCGGTCCGCGTCAGTGGCGGCCCGGGCCAGGGCGGGCCAGACGATCTGCTGCGCGGCTGTCTCGTAAAGCATTCCGTCGGCCGCCGCGGTGGCCGGGTCGCGGCCGGTCCGGCCGCCGATGGGGTCTGGCGTGGCATCGTCGATACCCAGTTCCGCCAGTGCTGCGCTGTTGACCCACACTGAGTGCAGGTCGTTCGCGTCGAGGTACACGGGTCGGTCGGCGACGGCCTCGTCAAGGATCTGGCGGGTCGGCGCAGCACCCCCCAAGGCGCTGTAAAGCCAGCCTGCGCCCAGGATCCTGGGCGCCTGTGGGTTCTCCGCGGCCGCCTCACGTAGCCGTTGCTGAATGTGGGCAAGGTCCGAGGCGTCGCGCAGGGCCACCTTTTGCACGGCCTGTCACATCATCAGCAGGTGAGTGTGGGCGTCGACGAACCCGGGCAGGACGAAGCCACCGGCCAAGTCGACCTCCGCGGCGTCGGGCCCTGCGGTCCGGCGCGCGTCGGCCTCGGTCCCGACGTAGCTGAACCGGGACTCCTCGACAATAAAGGCTTCGGCGCCGGTGCCGTCGGCGGTAAAGATCGTTGCATTGGTGTAGAGAGTGCGGTTGGTCACGGGAACGCTTTCGGATGGTGGGAAAGTGGCGGGGAGCATCAGACGATCGCTGCCTGGGGGAACTCGGGCTCCGGCGCAGATCGGCCGGCCGGGGTGGTCTCGGCCCGGACGGAGGTGCGGGAGATGACGAGGAAGGGAACCAGCAGGGCAAAGGTCATCCCGGCAAGGACCATGCCCATCCCGGCATAGCCGATCGCGGCCGAGAGGGAAGTGCCGAAGACGGGGGCGAAGGAGGAGCCGATGAGGTATACGCCCAGCAGCGGTGCCGACCACCGTCCCGAAGCATCCAGCGCGACGGCGACAGCGAGCACGTACACGAAGGCGGCCGCATAGAGCGTATTCCAGGCGATGATGACCATCAGATACCAGCCCGGGTCGGTCACCGTCCCGGCGAGAAGTTTGAGCAGGCCACCGGCCACCAGGGCGACCGCCAGCGGGATGGTGCGTCCCAGGCGCCGCCCGAACACGCCGACTAATGCTGTGGCAACCAGTCCGCCCAATGCGGACAGGCTCAATGCCAAGCCCATACCGGTCTCGTCGAGGCTGGCCTGGTCTGCCCCCATAGTGGCTGCCACGGCCCACAGCGAGTCCTCGCTGAGCGCCCACAAGGCGAAGCATGCCAACAGCCCGACCCCCGCAAATGTCGTAGTGCGGGAGGACCTAATGGTTGTTGCGGGCGAGGAGGATCCTGAGGTGGATGTGGGGGCGGGTCGGTCCGGCAGCCATGCCGTGGTCAGCAGGGCAGCGGCAGCGAGACCGGCAAGCAGTCCGAAGGCACTGCCCATTCCGGCCCCCAGAGCAGGGATCGCGAACAGGACGACCGACACGATGGCCCGGTTAGTGAAACCGTTGATGCCCGAAGCGCGGTCAGGGTTGCGCAGGGCGCCCAACGCAGCACCGCCGGCGGAGACGGCTCCGCCGGCGCCCATTCCGCCGATGACGATGCCGGCGATAACTACGGGTACTGACGGAACAAATGCGGCGGCACCGAAGCCCAAAGCTGTCAAGGCCAGGCCCACGCGGGCAACTACATACCGGCCTCCACCGGCTGAGGACCATCGGGAGGTCAACAGACACGACGCGGCGCAGGCCAGCAGGGACGCTGTGATCAGGACACCCGCGTCAGTGACGGAGAACCCGAGCTCGCCGGTCAGGGCCACGATCATGACCGGTACCAGGTTGGCGGTCATGAACCCCACGACGCTGATCCCGAAGACGGAGACGGCGCGCCTGGCCGTCAGCGGGACGCGGCCGGAGCCCTCTGGCTCCACGCTGTTGTTGGACATGGTCTTCCTTCGAGGGATGGACTGGATGTGAATGCCGTCACTAAATGAAAGGCATTCATTTAGTGTGGAGCATCTTCCGCCTCACCGCAAGAGGTTACTGAAAGGCTTTCATTAAATCTTCTGGAGCGCCTTGGCCCGCACCCCGGCGACGAGCAGCTCGAGGCCGAAAACGAAGGCCGCCTCTGCCCGCTCCTCAACGGAGCCGGAATTTGCGACCGCACGATGCAGCGCCGGGAACTGCCCCTCGGGCGGGGACCAGACGACCTCCGGGGCAGTCAGGTCAAGGGCCGCACCCAACGCAAGGTAATCAATCGTGGCAATCGCCGCGCCGATCTGGCCCTGCCCCAGGCCTGCCCCCTCGAGCGTGACGGCAATATCCTCGTAGAAGCTCACGACGCCGGGATCCTGGACCGTTTGCGTGATCAGCAGAGGGACGAGACGCGGGTGGGCCGCGAATCTGTCACGGTAGGCGCGCACGAGGGCACGCAGGGCATCCTCCCAGGGGAGACTTTCGATCCGGGGCGGAATCTGTGAGGCGAATAGCCGCCCCCGCATCAACTCGATGATGTGCTCACGATTTTCGATGTGGTTATACAAGGCGGACTGGCTTACGCCGAGCCGGCGCGCCACCTTCGGGAAGCTGAAGTCCCCCGCCTCATCAACGAGCACCAACGCCGCCGTGACGATCGCATCGACGGACAACAGCGGAGAGCGGGGACGAGGCATCAGAGACTCCTTGGCTAGCGTAACTCCTCTGAATGTACACTCAGATCCATGGCGGTAAGGGCGGATGAGCCAATGCCATGGACGCCTGTCACCGCTGAGGTCTGAGGACGGCAAATGATCTAGCCACGGTGACACCGCCAGACCTTCGCGAAACCTGGGGTCTGTCGTTGTCAGTGGGTCCGGGGTTTGTCAGCGGGCGATGATGACTTTGACGCCGCTGGCTTCAAAGGCGGCCTTGTCGGCGGGGGTGATGCCGGCATCGGTGATGAGGTTGCGGAAAACGAATCCGCTCATGGTGGCGAAGGATCTTTGGCCGATCTTGGACGAGTCCGCGACCATGTATGCCTCGGACGCGCGCCGGGCCATGAGCGAGTTGACGGTGGCTTCGCCTTCGTCGTTCACCGTGGGTCCCAGTATGGGGTCCGCGCCGTTGACGCCGATGAAGGCGAGGTCCAGGGCCACTTTCTGAAGGGTCGCGTCGGCGAAGGGGCCCACCAGTTCGTACGAGCGGGCGTTGACGATTCCGCCGGTCACCATGATTTTGATGTTGGGGCGCACGGCGAGCTGGGCTGCGATGTTAATCGCGTTGGTCACGACCGTCAGTGCCGGCCGGTTCGATGGAACATTCAGGTCCGCTCTGGTGGACAGCACCTGGGCGATGGCGGTGTTGGTGGTGCCGCCGGAGAGGCCGACCACGGCGCCGTAGGGGATGAGGCTGCTGGCGGCTTGGGCTATGAGCTGTTTTTGCTGTGAATTGTCATCGCGGTTGTAGCGGCCGGGCAGATCGTAGGCGACGGAGCCCTTGACCGCTCCGCCTCTTGTACGGGACAGCAGTCTCTGGGATGCCAGGCCGTCAAGATCACGCCGGGCCGTGGCCGGCGACACGGCCAGCTTTTCAACGATTTCGTCCACTTCAACCTGTCCGCTTTCGGCAAGCAGGTTCAGGATCGCGTTAAGCCGCTCGGTCCGGTTCATGAGTCTGGCTCCAGAGTGGTGAAGAGGGTCAGCAGTCTGGCCGCCTCGGGCACGAGCGCGTCCCTGCCTGCCCGGAAGTATCTGCGTGAGTCGACCAGGGCCGGGTCGGTGTCGAGGCAGGTGCGGACGGCCCGGGTGAAGAACCCGTTCAGGTGGGTGGAGACGTTGATCTTGGTCATTCCGGCGGAAATCGCGGCGACGATGTCTTTGTCGGCAACGCCGGAGGATCCGTGCAGCACGAGGGGAACATCGAGTGTCTGGTGAAGGCGGGCGATCAGTTCCAGATCGAGCGCGGCGCTGCGTTCGGTCATCGCGTGGGAGGAGCCGACGGCGACGGCGAGGGCGTCGACTCCGGTTGCGGCCACGAAATCGGCTGCTTCCGTCGGGTCTGTGCGCACGCCGGGTGTGTGGGGTCCGTCCTTGCCTCCCACCTTGCCCAGTTCCGCTTCCACGTATACGCCCATGGCATGAGCATATTCGGTGACCCGCGCTGTGGCCGCGATGTTGTCCCCGTAATCGAGGTGGGCTCCGTCATACATGACGGAGCCGAAGCCCAGATCCACGGCCTGCATCGCCAGTTGCTCATTTTCTGCATGGTCGAGGTGAAGGGCGACCGGCACGCTCGCCGTTCGTGCCAGGGCCAGCGACGCCAGGGCCAGCGGTTCGAGTCCGCCGTGGTATTTGGCGCAGTTTTCGGAGATCTGCAGGATGAGCGGCAGGCGGGCCCTCTCTGCGCCCGCGATCAGGCCTTCAACTGTCTCCAGATGGATGACGTTGAAGGCGCCCTGCCCGACGCCGCGGGCAACCGCGTTGCCCATGAGTTCTGCTGTGGGTGCAAGGGTCATGGCGTGTTCTCCTCCTGGGTGACGATCAGGTCCTGTGCCAGTTCGGCGTGGCGCGGTGAAATTTCGCCGGCGGCCGGCATGAGCACGGCGGCCGCGGACCAAACGGTGGCCGCGCGCAGGATTTTCTCCGGATCTCTCTCGCCCGAGGCAAGGGCAACAGCGGCAGCGGCTACGGCAGCATCGCCGGCACCTGTGGGGTTGCCGGTCAGGGGCCGGGGCAGCCGCGCTTTCCAATGGCTGCATGGGGTTTGGGCCGTGAAGGCGTACATGCCGTCGGCGCCGGCGCTGACGAGAACCATCCGGGCGCCCAGGTCCAGGAGGTGGCGCGCTGCCCGGGGAAGGTCGCTCTGGCCCGTGGCGTCCATCAGTTCCTCGTGGTTCGGCTTGAGGAGGTCCGCTCCTGCCCGTGCCGCGTCCAGCATTCCCCGGCCGGAGGTGTCGATGACCACAGGCAGGTCATGCCTGTGCGCGAGTCTGACCAGTTCCGGATAGAAATCATCGGGGGCGTGTGCGGGGAGGCTGCCGGATCCGACGAGAACCCCGCAGCGCGGTGAGCCGCCGTCCGGGCTCCGGTCCAGGGCCTGTGCGACGGCGGCGGTCAGCGCCTGCCACTCGGAAGCCTCCAATGGGTGTCCGTGTTCGTTGAATATGCTGGTCAGATCCCGGGCGGTGTCGACGAAAGCGAGGCTTCGACGGGTAGTTGCGGTAACCGGGATGAGCCTGTGGGGCATGCCGCTGGCCTCCACCTCGGTGCGGAACACGGTTGCGGTGGTGCCTCCCACCGGTGCCACAGCGAGGACGGGGTGGCCCATTTGGTGGGCAACGCGTGCGACGTTAAGTCCTTTGCCTCCGGCCCGCTCCAGTGGTGGGGAAACGCGGTGCGTCCGGCCCGGGTGGATGCCATTGACGTGGTAGGTCATGTCCACTGCGGGGTTGGGTGTGACCGTGACGATGAGGCGCTTTGGGGCTGTTGACGGGGAGTTCATTGGGCCTCGATGTCGGATTCGATGGTGTCCAGGAGTTCACGGGCTTTGAGTGCGGAGCCGATCAGTCCGGCGTTTTGGCCCAGCGTCGCGGGAGCGATCAGGGGGCGCCGGTGGATGGTCAGCAGTTCCTCCACGCGGGTCCGCAGGGGACCGAGCAGCGCCTCGCCGGCTTGGGAGAGACCGCCGCCGATGACGATCGTCTGGGACCCCAGGATCGAAACACAGTGGACGATGCTGAACGCAAGCGCGTCGATGGCCTCGTTCCAGACCCGGCCTGCGTCCGGATCTCCGGCTGAGGCGAGGGCCAGAACCTGCTGGGCGCCGGCCACGCTGCGACCGGTGGCGGCGGTGTAACGGGCAGCAACGGCTCCGGCCGAGCCGACGGCTTCGAGAATGGTCGTTGAGCCTGGCCGGTCGGGATCCGGTACCGGGGCGTGACCGAGTTCGCCAGCGTATCCGCCGCCGGTCAGGCGCCTGCCGTCGCTGAATACTGCCCCGGCGATGCCGGTTCCGATCACCAAGACGACCGCGTCGGCCGTGCCCCGTGCTGCCCCGAACCGGAACTCGGCTTCCCCCGCTGCCCCGACGTCATGCCCGAAGGCAACAGGGAGTCCGAGTGCGGCCTGTGCCCGTGCAGCGAAGGGGAAGTCTTTCCACCCCAGGTTCGCGGAGAGGATGCCTGTGCCCGTGACTTCATCGACCAAGCCGGGGACGATGAGTCCGGCAGCGTTAAAGGGATGGTCCGCATACCGGTACCGGAAGTCCGCCGCGAGTTCAGTGATCTTTTGAATCACGGCTTCTCCCGTGCCTTCCGGGTGCTTGGGGGTGGCCAGCCGCTGCAGGCCGATGATGCGCCCGGAGGGAAGGACGATGCCTGCCTTCATATCAGTTCCGCCGACATCGAAGGCCAGCACTGCCGGCTGGCTTTCGGCGCCGAAACGTCCGCCGTCATGATTCATTGGTTACGCGTCCAGGATGACGGATCGGCTCAGGTTCCGCGGCTGATCGGGATCCAGGCCGCGGGCGCGGGCACGTTCCAGGGCAACTTTCTGGGCCCGCACAAGCTCGGCAAGCGGTGCCGTGTCGCGGTGGATGTACAACCCCCCGGTGCCTGCCATGTCCGAGGCCAATCCTTGCGGCTCCTCTCCGAAGAGCCAGGTGACGCGGTTGGGGGCGGCGATGGAGATAGGCCCGTGCCGGTATTCCATCGCGGGGTAGGACTCGGTCCAGGACTGGGAGGCTTCGCGCATCTTCAGGGCTGCCTCGTGGGCCAGACCGACGGTCCAGCCGCGGCCCAGGAAGGTGAACTGTTCAGCGTCGATAAGCTCCGGGGCTACCGGTTCCAGCACGGCAGCAGCTGCATCGGTGATGGCCGAATCCACCGGGAAGCCCAGCGCGGTCTGCAGGTAAACCAGCGCTGTGGTGGCGAACCGGGTCTGCACGACAGACTTTTCATCCGCGTACGGCAGGCCGACAACGGAGCCGGCGACTCCCGTGATGGGCGAGCCGGTGTCACCGACGAGGGCCACGGTCGGGACTGTACCCTGCAGGCGGTCCAGGACTTCAAGGACCTCTGTCGTCGTCCCGGAGCGCGTGATCGCAACGACCGCGTCATAGCCGCGGTTGACAAAGGCCTCGGACGCCGCGAAGGCGTCCGTCACCCCACGGCCTCCCGATTCCCTCAGGGCCGCATAGGACTGGGCCATGAACCAGGACGTGCCGCAACCGATGACGGCGATCTTCTGCCCGTCGGCGGGCACCAGGTTCCGGGCTTCGGAACGGGCCTGCTCGGAAGCCCGCGCCCAGACCTCGGGCTGGGAAGACAGTTCGGCTTCCATGTGGGCACCAAGCAGGGAACGGACGATATGCGGCTCGGTCATGAGGACAGGCTCCTTCTGGAGAGGGATCAGATACAGGTCATCGGGGAACATGAACGCATGCAGCAGTCGGCGCCGTTCAAACTCACCCAACAGGATGATTATTGCTGATTGTATTGACCATGTAAACATCACTAACAAGCTAATGACGTCTTTGGATCCTGGCCGCGTAAAAAATGACCCGAAATTGCCCGTTCCTTGGGTGGGGGACGGCGTCGGCGGTCACCCGAGGAGAAGGGTTCCGCCGTAAAAAGGGTTGACCTGAGAGCTGGATCACGAGACAATCAACGGGAAGCATGATTGCAAATGATTGTAATCTTTGCGCTCACATCACATATCGTCACTCTACTTCTTCTTGCGTAGGCTTTCCTGCTTCAGGCCCGCGGCGGAGGCGGGTGACGTCCGTTGAAAGTAAAGGAAGACCATGAAGAAGTCCTTGCGCACCGGCGCACTCGCCTCAATCGCGGCGGCCAGCATGCTGCTCTCCGCCTGCGGGTTCGGCGGATCCGGCGGCGGCAACGCCGGCGCCGCCGAAAACACCATCAACCTTTTGGTCCCGAGCTATTCCGACGGCACCAAGGGCCGCTGGGAAGGCATCATCAAGGACTTCGAAGCCAACAACCCGACCATCAAGGTGAACCTTGAAGTCCAGTCCTGGGACAACATCAACGATGTCGTGAGAACCAAGATCCAGGGAAAACAGGCCCCGGATATCCTTAACATCGATGCTTTCGCCGGCTTCGCCAAGGACCAGCTGCTGTACCCGGCGAAGGACGTTCTCTCGGAGTCCACGGCGAAGGACTTCCAGGACACATTCGTGAAAAACGCCTCCGTAGCCGGTACCCAGTACGGCATGCCACTGATCGCTTCCGCGCGCGCTCTCTTTTACAACAAGGACCTCTTCGCCAAAGCCGGAATCTCCGCGCCGCCGAAGACCTGGGATGAGCTGGAAGCGGCTGCGCAGAAGATCACCGCGGCCGGCACCCCCGGGTACGGGCTCCCGCTCGGTTCCGAGGAGGCCCAGGGCGAAACCGGCATCTGGTTCTATGGTGCCGGCGGCGGCTACGGCGACGCCGAGAAGGTCACCGTGGACACTCCGCAGAACCTGGAAGGCGCCAATTTCATGAAGAAGCTGGTCGATGAGAAGGTCACGCAGGCCAACGCCGGCGCCACCAACCGCACCCCGCTGATCAACGTCTTCATCCAGGGCCAGCTGGGCATGATCGAGGCCCTGCCACCGACGGTGGGCCAGATCAAGGAAAAGAACCCGGCGCTGAAATACGGTGTGGCCCCCATCCCCACCAAAGACGGATCGCCTTTCACCCTCGGCGTCGCTGACCATCTGATGGCCTTCAAGAACGACGGCAAAAAGCAAGACGCGATCAGGAAGTTCCTGGACAATTTCTACTCGACCGACGTTTACACCAAGTGGGTCTCAGCGGAAGGCTTCCTGCCCACCACCAAGTCAGGCGCCGAAAAACTCTCATCCAACCCTGATACGAAGCCCTTCCTTGACCTTCTGCCCAACGCCAGGTTCTACCCGTCCACTAATAAGGCCTGGACCGCAACGCAGGGCGCCGTGAAGTCGCTGATAGGTCAGATCGCCCAGGGAACAGACCCGGCATCAGTGCTGAAGGACATCCAGGCCAAGGCCGACGCCGCTTCCTAGGCCCCCGGGGGTGGCCGGTGATTGACGGAAATGTCACCCGCCGGCCATCCCCTTACAGATCCACCCTCTGAAACCCCGGAGAATCTCCCATGAGTACAACAGTCGCCAAGGGCGATACCCAAGACACCCCCGCAGCCGGGCCTGCTGCGCCCCGGCGCCCCAAGGCCGGCCGTGGCCGGGACAGCATCTGGAAGGCGCTGCCCTGGATCGCCCCCTGCCTGGTGCTGATTTTCGGCATCGTCCTGTTCCCCGCCGCCTACATGATCTACAACGCGTTCCGCTCGATCAGCAGCTACGGGACGGACACCGGCTCCGCGGGGCTGAAGAACTTTACCTTGGTCTTCGCCGACCCTGCCCTGCCCCGCGTCCTGACCAACACCGTGGTGTGGGTTGCCGCAGTGGTCATCATTACCGTGGTGCTGTCCCTGGCGCTGGCACAGTTCCTCAACAAGCCCTTCCCCGGGCGGACCCTGGTCCGGATGGCTGTGATTGTGCCCTGGGCGGCCAGCGTGGTCATGACCACTACCGTGTTCGTTTACGGCCTGGACCCCTTCTACGGCATCATCAATAAATTCATGGTGGACCTGCACCTGATCGATGTCCCCTTCGGCTTCACCAAAAGCATGCCCTCCGCGTTCATCGTGGCGATCCTGACCGCAGTCTTTGTCTCCCTGCCCTTCACCTCCTACACGATCCTCGCCGGCCTGCAGGGCGTACCCGGGGAGGTACTTGAGGCCGCAAAAATGGACGGCGCCAGCCCTGCCCGAACCTATTTCAGTGTGATCCTGCCGCAGCTTCGCGACAGCCTGGCCGTGGCAGTGCTGATCAATATCATCAACGTCTTCAATAACCTCGCGATCCTGAAACTCATTACCGGCTCCCTGCCCGGATACGACGCCGACACCCTCATCACCCGCATGTTCAAGTGGATCCAGGTCGACCAGCGGCTGGATGTCGCCAGCGCCATGAGCGTTGTCAACTTCGCCATTGTCCTGGTGATCGTGGCCGCCTACATCAAAATCGTCAAACCCATGAAGGAAGTGAACTAGTGGCACATTCGACGCTCCCGCCCGTGGCTGGGACGACACCGGCCGGTCCCGCCGTCGTCACCACCGCACCGCGAAAGACGCGCTACGGCAGCGACCAGGCCAGCGGCCCTCGCGTGGCCCTGCGCATGGCGGCGGGCCTGATCATCGCGCTGATCTTCATTTCCCCCTATGTGATCATGGCCATCGGCTCGCTAAAGAGCCGCCCGGAGATCCTTGGCGTCCCCCCGAAATACCTCCCGGCCACGGCCCACTTCGACAACTACGCCACCATGTGGTCAACGCCGGAGACACCACTGCCGCAAAACCTGATCTCCACCATCGTCATCGCCTCCTGCGCCACCATCCTGGTGCTGCTGGTCGCCACCCCCGCCGCGTATTACACGGCCAGGTTCAAGTTCCCCGGGAAAATGGTCTTCATGTTCCTGGTGATCGTGACGCAGATGCTGCAACCGGCAGTACTGACCGCAGGGCTCTTTCGGGAGATGCTCGCCCTGAACATTGCCGACACCTGGCTCGCCATGATCCTTGTCAACGCCGCCTTCAACCTCTCCTTCGCCGTATGGATCATGCACAGCTTCTTCGCCAGTGTGCCGAAGGAAGTCGATGAGGCGGCGCAGATTGACGGTGCCGGCAGATTCAGTGTCCTGTTCAAAATCAACCTCCCCCTGGTGTGGCCGGGCATCGTCACCGCCATCATCTTCACCTTCGTCTCCTGCTGGAACGAGTTCGCGGCCAGCCTCGTGATCCTGCAGACCGCCGGAAACCAGCCGCTCTCCGTCGCCCTGACCAAATTCGTCGGGCAGTATGACTCCGCATGGCAGTACGTATTCGGTGTCTCCATCGTCGCCGTCGTGCCCGTGGTGATCCTGTTCATGCTGATCGAAAAACGGCTGATCGGCGGACTGACCGCCGGCAGCGTGAAGTGAACACCGGCAGAACGCCACGACATTCCAAGCCATCCGACGCCGGGAACCTCCCCGGTTCCACGACAGGAACAACGAAACTCACGTGAAAATCATCAAGACCGGCACCTCCGCCCAAGCCGGTGTCCGCGCCGCCCGGATCGTTGCCGCCCTGATACGGGAAAAACCCGATGCAGTCCTGGGGCTGGCCACCGGCTCCTCACCCCTGCCCTTGTACGAGGCACTCGCCCGGGAGAATCTCGATGTGCGGAACGTGCGCGGATTCTCCCTCGATGAATACCTCGGACTGGGCTCCACGCACAAGCACAGCTACGCCCAGGTCATCCACCGCGAAGTCATCGACCGGCTCGGTCTGACCCCCTCCCTCATCCACACCCCGGACGGACAATCGCAGGACGCCGCCCTGGAGGCTTCAGACTTTGAAGCCCGCATCCGCACCGCCGGCGGCATCGACATCCAGATCCTCGGCATCGGTTCCAACGGACACCTGGCCTTCAACGAACCACCCTCCTCAGTTACCTCCCGGACCCGCGTGGTTGAACTGGCGGACAGCACGCGAACAGACAACGCCCGGTTCTTTGACTCGCTGGAGGACGTTCCCACCCACGCCATCACCCAAGGCCTGGGCACCATCTCCGAAGCGCGGCACCTGCTGCTGATCGCCCACGGCCAGCGCAAAGCCGAGGCCGCGGCGCGGGCCATCGAAGGGCCCGTCACCGAGCAGTTCCCGGCATCCATGATCCAACTCCACCCCCACGTCACCGTCATCCTCGACGAGGCAGCCGCAAGTAAACTGCAGCGCACCTGACACGCCGCAGCTGGGCCAACGAACGAAAGCATGACGTCATGATCATCGAAGCAGCACGCATTTTCAGCGCCGGCCAATGGCTGGAACCCGGGTGGATCGAAATATCCGGGACACTCATCCAGGCCATCGGCCGGGGGAAGCCGGCCCGCGAACCCGACATCAGGCTGGAAACGGCCCTCGTTCCGGGATTCATAGACGCCCACGTGCACGGAGGCGGAGGGTACAGCTTCAACGACACGGACCCGGACGCTGCAGACCGAATCGCTGAAACCCATCTGCGCCACGGAACCACCTCGATCATGGCAAGCTTGGTTACCGCGCCTCTGGATCAACTGGAAGAACACGTCCGGGCCCTTGCACCAAAAGTCCGCAACGGCGTACTAGCCGGCATCCATCTCGAAGGGCCCTGGCTCAGCCGTTCACACCAAGGAGCGCACGCGCCGCAACTGCTGCGCACCCCGGACCCGCACGAAATCAAACAGCTCCTGCAGGCAGGCGCCGGAACCGTGCGCATGGTGACCCTTGCTCCCGAACTGGAAGGGGGCCTCGATGCCCTACGCCAGATCCTGGACCACGGAGCCATCGTTGCCATCGGACACACGGACGCCTCCTACGAGCAAACCCAGGCAGCCATCCGTGCCGGGGCCACCGCGGGAACCCACATCTTCAATGGGATGCGGCCCGTCCACCACCGGCAGCCCGGACCGGCCATAGCGTTACTGGAAGACCAGGAAGCGTTCGTCGAACTGATAGCCGACGGCGTCCACCTCCACCCCGCGATGATCCGGACCATCTTCAACAGTCCCGCGAAAGCAGTCCTCGTGACCGACGCCATGGCAGCGGCCGCAGCCCCCGAAGGCCGCTATAGGCTCGGGCACCTGGACGTTGACGTCCACGACGGGCAAGCTCGCCTGACGAGCAACGGCAGCATCGCCGGCAGCACGCTCACCCTTGACGCAGCACTCCGGTACGCCGTTCAGACCGCCGGCGTCCCGCTCACCGAAGCCCTCAAAGCACTGACACAGCACCCCGCCAACATGCTGGGACTGACAGACGTCGGATCCCTGCAACCCGGCAAACGCGCCGACCTCCTCGCACTCGATCCCAACCTCACCGTCCTCGCAGTCATGCGCGCCGGACAATGGATCTCCCGTCCCTCATCCAGCGGCTTCTAAAATCGGGGCCTCATCCTTTGTCGACTCTGACCTCACGCAGTGCGACGCGGAACCGATTCCCACCTGATCTACCCGGCGTACGTGCGCTGTTATCGGCCGTCACGACGGCCGAGCCGGGCAGCCCGATACTGAGAACAGGGCGAACACGGGATGCAGGACCTCGCCAGCTGGCCGCATCGGTTTCCTTGGCAGGCTCCTGTGCGCCCGAGCAGCCCGCAGGCCGGTCAATGCAGCCGGGCTTCAGGCCGCCGATAATCACCGCAAGGCCAAGTTCGAAGCCGAGACGGCCGCGCTCGTGGGACTAGCCGGCCGTCAGCGACCCCTCGGAAGGCACGGTCTGGAACCTGGCCTGTGACACTTGCCACCGGGAGGGCTCAAAGGGCCAGAGCCGTTAGCCGGTCACTGGGTACTCGCCTAGAATTGGATGAGATGTACGGACTTCGAAGCGCTTGATTTCGGGTTGCGTAGGGAACGAGACACGGAACAGAGCGGCTGCGATTGCGCCAGTGGTCAGCTCATAACAGGAGGAATCCAGCATGGCTGAGCACAACGACGGCGGCGGCAAAGACCGCGGCAACTTCGGCGGCGGACGAAACACAGGCGGTGGCGGGTTCCGCGGAACTAACAATGCCGGTGGCGACCCCCGAGGCTTCCGAGCCAGGGACGACCGCGGCTCCGAGGGCTCCCAACCCTCCTCCAACGATCGTGATCGTAAGCCGCCCTACAGCGGTGGTGGCGATCGTGACCGTAAGCCTTTCGGTGACCGTGCCCCGCGTGAAGGTGGGGGAGAGCGTCGCAGCTTCAGCGGCGGAGACCGTGATCGTAAGCCGCCCTACAGCGGTGGTGGCGAGCGTAAGCCCTATGGTGACCGTCCTGTTCGCGACGGGGATCGTAAGCCGTTCAGCGGTGGTGATCGTAAGCCGCCCAGCGGTGGTGGCGATCGTGATCGTAAGCCTTTCGGTGACCGTGCCCCGCGTGAAGGTGGCGGTGAGCGTCGCAGCTTCAGCGGCGGAGACCGTGATCGTAAGCCGCCCTACAGTGGTGGTGGTGGCGAGCGTAAGCCCTATGGTGACCGTCCTGTTCGCGACGGGGATCGTAAGCCGTTCAGCGGTGGTGATCGTAAGCCGCCCTACGGCGGTGGTGGCGATCGTGATCGTAAGCCTTTCGGTGACCGTGCCCCGCGTGAAGGTGGCGGAGAGCGTCGCAGCTTCAGCGGCGGAGACCGCGATCGTAAGCCTTTCAGCGGTGGTGACAACCGGAAGCCGTTCAGCAGCCGTGATGACCGTCCGGCCCGCAGCTTCGACCGTGATGACCGTCCGGCCCGCAGTTCTGACCGCGGTGACTCGGGCCCGCGCCAGTTCGGCCGGGACCGTGCCGAGGACCGCCCGGTCCGTGTACCCAATGCACGTGACCTTCGCAGCGCCAATCGCCCCGACCGTGAGCGTTCACCCCAGATCGACGAGGACGTCACGGGCAAGGAACTGGACCGCGCCACGCAGCACCAGATCAAGACCCTGGAAGACAACAGCGCCGAGTGGGTTGCACGCCACCTGGTCATGGCCGGCCGCCTCATTGACGAAGAACCCGAGCTGGCTTTCCAGCATGCCCTTGCGGCCAGCCGCCGCGGCGGACGCCTCGCGGCAGTCCGCGAAGCCGTCGGCCTGACTGCCTACGCCGCCGGACACTACGGCGAGGCCCTGCGCGAATTCCGCACCTACCGGCGGATCAGCGGCTCCAACATGCACCTGCCCGTCATGGCGGACTGCGAACGTGGCCTCGGCCGCCCGGACCGGGCCCTGGACATGGCACGCTCGGACGAAGCCAAGGATCTCGACGCGCCCGGCAAGGCGGAACTGGCCATTGTGGCTGCCGGCGCCCGTACCGACCTGGGTCAGCTGGACGCCGCCGTCTCCGAATTGGAGATTTCACAACTCGATATCAACCGGGCCTTCTCCTACAGCCCCCGGCTTTTCCGTGCCTACGCCGATGCCCTGGCAGCAGTGGGCCGCACGGCCGAATCCGAAAAATGGCAGCGCCAGGCCGTCGTCGCCGAGAACGCACTCGGCCTCGACGTCTCAGAGGATCCGGACATCATCGACCTCGGCTGGGACGAGGAAGAGGAAGCCCGCGCGGAAGAGCAGCAGCGCCGGGTCCTCACCCAACAGGCTGCCAAGCAGCAGTCTGCCTCGGCCGCGGAAGAGGCGGCCCCCCGTGCTGCCACGGCCGCAGCAGTGGCCGGCATCACGGAAGCGCCCGCAGCGGAGGCCGGACTCACCGCTCTGGAGGAAGGCTCCGACGACGTCGAGTCCGACTTCTTCGAATCCGACGACGCCGAGTCCGATGAAGACTCTGTGGAAAAGGACGCCCTGGACCGCTCAGAAGTTCTGGCCGGGGACGAGTCCGAGGATGCAACAGACCCCGACGACGACGTCGACGCGGATCACGCAACGGACTCCGGCCAGCCGGACCGCACCGAGGCATAGACGCGGATGGACGGCAAGGACCTGATCTCGACGTTCGACGCGCTGCTCGCTGATCTGGACGGCGTGGTCTACGCAGGACCCCACGCCATCCCGGGAGCCGTGGAGTCCCTCCGCAGGCTCGCCGGAATCGGCGTCGGACTGGGCTACGTCACCAACAACGCGTCCCGGACGCCCGCGCAGGTGGCGCAGCACCTGCGCGATCTGGGCGCCCCGGCGGAGGACCATCAGGTGGTCGGCTCCTCGCAGGCCGCGGGGGAGCTGCTGGCTTCGCTGCTGCCTCGCGGCGCCCGCGTGCTGATCACCGGCGGAGACGCCCTGGCCCGGGAAATTGAACTGGTGGGGCTGGTCCCGGTCCGCAGTGAGGCGGAAGATCCGGTCGCCGTCGTGCAGGGATTCCACCCGGACGTCGGCTGGAAGGACCTCGCGGAGGCCTCGTATGTCGTCGCCGGCGGCGCCCTGTGGGTGGCCACCAATACGGACATGTCCATTCCCCAGGCCCGGGGCATCGCCCCGGGCAACGGCACGCTGGTCGCCGCGGTGACCGCTGCAACCGGGCAAAAGCCGCTCGTTGCCGGCAAACCGGAGGCACCCCTGTTCCACGCGGCCGCCAAGCGTCTGGCCGCCGACCGGCCCCTCGTCGTCGGCGACCGGCTCGACACGGACATCCTCGGCGGCAACAACGCCGGATTCGCCACGGTGGCCGTGCTGACCGGCGTCGACACGCGGGAGTCCATCCTCGCCGCGCGCACCCTCGAACGGCCCAGGTACCTCATCAACGACCTCACGGACCTCTATCGCCCCTACCCGGCGGTGGAGCACGACGCCGGACGGTACCGCTGCGGCGCCGCCTCCGCCGTCGTGGACGGACAGGCCGTCCGCGTCAGCGGAGATCCCGAGGATCTCGATGCCTGGCGTGCCGCGTGTTCCGCATGGTGGGCCGCCAACCCGGAGACCGCCACCGCCCTGGCTCCCGTGATCGAGTGGCAGGATCATTAGAGTGGAAGCATGACCGAGCTGAACCCTGCACCTGAAGCCCGCGTGGACTGGCCGTCCCTTCCGGAAGCGTTTTCGCAAGACGCGGCGGCCCAGGACCCGGATGTGGACGCCCTGCTCGAACGGCTCGGCACACTGCCCGGGCTGCCCGTTGCCGTCCACGGCGAGGTCTACGCAGGCCTGCATGACGATCTGATGGAAGCGTTGAACGAGGACGTATCAGGACCCATCAACCCGGCAGGGGATACCGCATCATGAGCAGGCTTGACCAAGCACTTGTCGGCCGCGGGCTGGCGAGGTCCCGCACCCATGCCGCACGGCTCATTGCCGAGGGCAAGGTCAGCTCCGGCGGCGAAGTGCTGGCCAAAGCGTCCCTCCAGGTGAACGACGCTACGCACCTGGACGTCGCGGCCACCGACGAGGACAACTACGTCAGCCGGGCAGGGCACAAGCTGGCCGGCGCGCTGGACGCCTTCCCCGGCGTGGCGGTGGCGGGCAAGCGCTGCCTCGACGCCGGTGCCTCCACCGGCGGATTCACCGAGGTGCTGCTCCGCCGCGGCGCGGACCACGTGGTGGCGGTCGACGTAGGCCATGACCAGCTGGTCCCGCAGATCCGGAGCGACCCGCGGGTCTCCGTGCATGAGGGCCTCAACGTCCGCTACATGACGCCGGCCGAGATCGGCGGGCCAGTCGCCCTGACAGTGGCGGACCTGTCCTTCATCTCCCTGACCCTGGTGGTTGCGCCCCTGGCCGCCTGCACCGAGCCCGGCGGGGACCTCGTCCTGATGGTCAAGCCGCAGTTCGAGATCGGCAAGGACCGGCTGGGACGCACCGGCGTCGTGACCTCCGAGCGGGAGCGCCGCCTCGCGGTGGGAAAAGTTGCCGCAGCCGCGATGGATGCGGGCCTGGACCTGCAGGACCTGGCCGACAGCCCGCTGCCCGGCCAGGACGGAAACGTCGAGTACTTCCTGTGGATAAAGCGCGGGATCCGGACAGACCTGCCTAAGATCGAGGAGCGGGACGCAGCCGTTGCTGCGTTACTGGGAACGATCTGGCCAAACCAGCAGCAGTAGAAGGCGGAACCCGATGAGCAGGCGTGTCCTCATCCTTGCCCACACCGGCCGCGAGGAATCCCTCAAGGCTGCCTGGGAAGCGTGTGCCCAGCTCCACGCGTCCGGCATTGTTCCGGTGATGCAGAAGTCCGAGCTCGCCGACATGGTCCGGTTCTTCGGCCGCCTGGACCACCCCGTCGAGGTCCTGCACGACCACGTGCAGCTGCCCGACGTCGAACTTGTCATGGTCCTCGGCGGGGACGGAACGATCCTGCGTGCGGCGGAACTGGTGCGTGAGGTGGACGTGCCGCTGCTGGGCGTCAACCTCGGGCACGTCGGGTTCCTGGCTGAAAGTGAGCGGGCGGACCTGGCGCAGACGGTCGAATGGGTCGCCAGCCGGGAATACACCGTGGAAGAGCGGATGACCATCGACGTGCAGGTCTGGGTCCGCGGGCAGAAAATCTGGCACACCTGGGCCCTCAACGAGGCGGCGATCGAGAAAGGCAACCGGGAACGGATGCTCGAGGTGGTCACGGAAGTCGACGAGCGTCCCCTGACCTCGTTTGGCTGCGACGGCGTGGTCCTGGCCACTCCCACCGGCTCCACGGCGTACGCCTTCTCCGCCGGCGGCCCCGTGGTGTGGCCCGAGGTCGAAGCCCTGGTGATCGTGCCGATCAGCGCCCACGCGCTTTTCGCCAAGCCGCTGGTGGTGTCTCCGCGCTCGAGGCTTGCCGTCGAGATCCTGAACCGGACCGGTGCCCAGGGGGTGCTCTGGTGCGATGGCCGCCGTTCGGTGGACCTGCCGCCCGGCGCCCGCGTGGAAGTCACCCGCTCCGCCACTCCGGTCCGGCTGGCCCGCACCCACCAGACCCCCTTCTCCGGACGGCTGGTCCGCAAGTTCGAGCTCCCCATCCAGGGCTGGCGCGGCCCCATGCCGCAGGCCGGTGCCATCCACACCGGGCCGATCCCGGTCATCCGGACCCCGAGACCCATGCCCCCGCTGCCAACTCCGCCGCAGGCTGGGCCACCGTACGCCGGGCCCGGCGAAACAACAGATCCCTCGACTGCGAAGTGACCCATGCTTGAAGAACTGAGAATCCGCGACCTCGGCGTCATCACCGACGCGACGCTGCCCCTCGGGCCGGGACTGAGCGTCGTGACGGGCGAAACAGGCGCCGGCAAGACCATGGTGGTGACCGCCGTCGGGCTGCTGCTGGGCGCCCGGTCCGACGCCGGCGCCGTGCGCAGCGGCGCGAAGAGCGCCTCCGCGGAGGCGATTGTAAAACTCGACGCCGGGCACGCCGCGGTGGCGCGTGCCCGTGAAGCCGGGGCGGACGTCGAGGAGTTCGACGGCGGTGCCGAGCTGCTGCTGGCGCGCAGCGTGGGTGCAGACGGCCGGAGCCGGGCGTACCTCGGCGGCCGCGTCGCGCCTGTGGGGGTGCTCGCCGAGATCGGCGAAACCCTCGTCGTGGTCCATGGCCAGTCCGAGCAGATCCGGCTCAAGAGCCCGGTGGCGCAACGCGGCGCCCTGGACAAGTTTGCGGGGGAGAGCTTCGCCGGGACCCTGGCCGCCTACCAAGACCTGCACGGTCACTGGAAGGCCAGCCAGGCCGAACTGGACTCGCTCCGCAGCGCCGCCCGGGAGCGCCTGCGCGAGGCGGAATCGCTGGAGGCCGCCCTGGCCGAGATCGACGCCGTGGACCCGCGGCCGGGGGAGGATGACTCGCTCAAGGCCGAGGCCGTCAAGCTTGCCAACGTCGAGGAACTCCGGATCGCGGCGACGACGGCGCACCAGGCACTCATTGCGGAGGACTTCGGCGAAGGCAGCGACGCCACCGCCCTGGTGGATGCCGCCAAGCGCACCCTGGAGCACGTGGCCGAACACGATGAGGAGCTGGGATCCGCGGCGGCACGGCTGGCCGAGGTCGGCTTCCTGCTCAACGACATTGCCACCGAACTTGCGAGCTACCAGGCGTCCCTCGACACGGAGGGCCCGGAGCGGCTCGCCGAGATCGAGGACAGGCGGGCGGCGCTGGCAAAACTCGTGCGCAAGTACGCGCCGAGCATCGACGAGGTGCTGGTCTGGGCCGAGGAGTCCCGGGCCCGCTACGAGGAGCTGCAGGACGACTCGACCCGGATCGAAGCGCTGGACGCCGACGTCACCCGCACCGAGGCCGGGCTCCGGAAGCTGGCGGCCGCCCTCAGCAAGGCGCGCAAGAAGGCCGCCAAGGAGCTCTCCGCCCGGGTCAGTGCGGAACTGAAGGCGCTGGCCATGGCCGACGCGACCCTCGTCATCAACGTCGACCCCGGCGAGCAGCTGGGCCCGTTCGGCGCCGACGACATCTCCTTCCTGCTCCAGCCGCACTCCGGCGCACCGGCCCGCCCGCTGGGCAAGGGCGCCTCCGGCGGTGAGCTGTCGCGTGTGATGCTCGCCATCGAGGTGGTCCTCGCCGCGGTGGACCCGGTCCCCACCTTCGTCTTCGACGAGGTCGACGCCGGCGTGGGCGGCCGGGCCGCCGTCGAGATCGGCCGGCGGCTGGCGATGCTGGCCCGGCACGTCCAGGTCCTCGTGGTCACGCACCTGCCGCAGGTGGCGGCCTTCGCGGACCAGCACATCCGGGTCACGAAGACCTCCGTCCGGGGCGCTGACGGGGCGACGGCAACCGGCTTCACCTCCAGCGACGTCCAGCTGCTCGACGCCGCGGAACGCGTCCGTGAGCTGGCCCGGATGCTGGCCGGCCAGGAGGACTCGGAATCCGCCCAGGCGCATGCCCAGGAGCTGCTGGACGACGCCCGGCTCCTGCCGCAGCAGTCCTGACAACCCTAACGACCAGCAAACGACATGCTAACGACAAGCAGGCGGCCGGGATGACAATCACAGGTGCCCGCAAAACAGACCCTTCCCAAGCAGAATCGATGATAGGCTCGAACTCCGTGGTGCAGCGATCAAATTCCCGTGTAAATTCCCGGTTCCCGGGCTCGTCCAAGACGACCAAACACATCTTCGTTACCGGTGGTGTGGCGTCCTCGCTCGGCAAAGGACTGACGGCTTCGAGCCTCGGTCACCTGCTGCGGGCCCGCGGTTTGTCTGTAACAATGCAAAAGCTCGATCCCTATCTGAACGTGGATCCGGGCACGATGAATCCCTTCCAGCACGGCGAAGTCTTCGTGACCGACGACGGCGCCGAGACGGACCTCGACGTCGGCCATTATGAGCGCTTCCTCGATGAAAACCTCGAAGGCTCGGCCAACGTCACCACCGGCCAGGTGTACTCCACGGTCATCGCCAAGGAGCGCCGCGGCGAGTACCTCGGCGACACCGTCCAGGTCATCCCGCATATCACCGATGAAATTAAGCGCCGGATGCGCCTGCCCGCCGAAGGCAAGAACGCCCCCGACGTCATCATCACCGAGATTGGCGGCACCGTAGGCGACATCGAGTCGCAGCCGTTCCTCGAGTCCGCCCGCCAGGTCCGCCAGGACATCGGCCGCGGAAATGTCTTCTTCCTCCACGTTTCCCTGGTGCCGTACATCGGCCCCTCACAGGAACTGAAGACCAAGCCGACGCAGCACTCCGTTGCCGCGCTGCGCTCCCTCGGCATCCAGCCCGAGGCGATCGTGATCCGCTCGGACCGCGAAGTCCCGCAGCCGATGCGCGAAAAGATCGGCCGCATGTGCGACGTCGACATCGACGCCGTCATCGGCTGCCCCGATGCCCCGAGCATCTACGACATCCCGAAGACCCTGCACTCCCAGGGGCTGGATTCGTACATCGTCCGGGCCCTCGACCTGCCCTTCAAGGACGTTGACTGGACCAGCTGGGACAAGCTCCTCGAAGCGGTCCACCACCCCAAGCACGAGGTTGAGATCGCCCTGGTGGGCAAGTACATCGACCTGCCGGACGCCTACCTGTCCGTGACCGAAGCCCTGCGTGCCGGCGGCTTCGCGAACAACACCAAGGTCAAGATCCGCTGGGTCCCTTCGGACGAATGCGAAACGCACGAAGGCGCGGTCAACTCGCTGGACGGCGTGGACGCGATTTGCGTTCCCGGCGGCTTCGGCATCCGCGGCCTCGAAGGCAAACTGGGCGCCCTGAAATACGCCCGTGAAACCAAGCTCCCGGTCCTGGGCTTGTGCCTGGGCCTGCAGTGCATGGTGATCGAGTACGCCCGCAACGTGGTGGGCCTCGAAGGTGCTTCCTCGTCCGAGTTCGAGCCGGATTCCAAGTACCCGGTGATTGCCACCATGGAAGAGCAGCTGGACATCGTCGACGGCAAGGGCGATCTGGGCGGCACCATGCGCCTGGGCCTGTACGAGGCCAAGCTGGATGAAGGTTCCGTGGTCGCCGAGACGTACGGCACCACCAAGGTCAGCGAACGCCACCGCCACCGCTATGAGGTCAACAACAAGTACCGCGAGCAGATCGCCGCCAAGGGCCTGGTGTTCTCCGGAACGTCGCCCGACGGCAAGCTCGTGGAGTACGTGGAGCTTCCCCGCGTGGTCCACCCGTATTACGTGGCAACGCAGGCGCACCCTGAGCTCAGCTCACGGCCCACCCGGCCGCATGCGCTGTTCGCCGGGCTGGTCAAAGCCGCCCTGGATCACCAGAAGGCCAGCGACGGCCCGCAGGGTGCCGCCGAGGAAGCCCCTGCCGAGGAAGCCCCTGCCAAGGGCGCCGCCGCCGCTGCGAAGCCGTCGTCGGCTGCAGCGTCCAAGTAACTCCCGACTTAATCAAAGGACGGCGCGATGCCCGGTAGGTCTGAGACCCCCAATGCTGCACGGCAGGTTTCGGATCAACCGAGCCCGCGCCGTCTTTTGTCATCCCAGACGGTCTACGAAGGCCGGATCTGGGATGTTGTCAGCGACAGCTTCCAGCTCACCGACGACGGCGATGCCCTCGTCCGCGACTACATCGAACACCCTGGCGCGGTGGCGGTTTTGCCGATGAACGACGCCGGCGAAGTATTGCTGATCAAGCAGTACCGGCACCCCGTCGGGATGGACCTCTGGGAGATCCCGGCGGGACTGCTCGACGTCGAGGGCGAGGACTTCGTCGCAGGAGCCGCCCGCGAACTGGCCGAGGAAGCGGACCTCGTCGCGTCGCAGTGGAATGTGCTGGCGGACTTCTTCAATTCGCCCGGGTCCTCCAGCGAAGCCATCCGGATTTACCTGGCCCGCGGACTCAGCGATGTGCCCGGCCACGAACTGCACGTCCGCACCGACGAGGAAGCCGAAATCGAGCTGCACTGGACGCCGCTCGACGCCGCCGTCGCCGCGGTGCTGGAGGGGCGCCTGCACAACCCGTCGGCCGTCGTCGGCATCCTGGCCGCCGCTGCGGCCCGCGCCGACAACTTCGGGAGCCTCCGCCCGGCCGACGCGCCGTGGCCCGCCCATCCCAGCCAGCGCTGACGGTGGAACTGCTGGCGACCGGGCCACCCGCCCCGCACGAGGTCTCCGCCCCGGAGCAGCCACCCGCCCCGCACGAGGTCTCCGCCCCGGAGCAGCCACCCGCCCCGCACGAGGTCTCCGCTCTGCAAGAGCGTCCTGGCACCCCGGCCCGGCCGCCGACCGCGATTGACCGCGCGATGACGGATTATCTTCAGCACATGGGCGTGGAACGCGGACTCGCGGTCAACACCCTCTCGGCGTACCGGCGGGATCTGGCCCGCTACGCCAAACACCTTGCGCAGTCGGGGTGGCAGCGTCCCTCAGAGATCACGCGGCACGACGTGACCTCCTTCGTCCAGGCGCTGTCCAACGGCTCCGACGGCGGTTCCGCCCTGGGCATCCGGTCTGCCGCCCGGGCAGTGGTGGCCGTTCGCGGCCTGCACAAGTTCTGGGCGCTGGAAGGTGTCACCGCCACGGATCCCGCCAGCGATGTCCACCCGCCCATGCCCGGCAAACGCCTGCCCAAGGCCATCAGCGTCGACGAAGTCACGAGGATCCTCGAGGCGGCCGGCGCGGACACCGCGACGGGTCTGCGGGACCGGGCCCTGCTGGAGTTCCTGTACTCCACCGGTGCCCGCATCAGCGAAGCGGTGGGCCTCGATGTCGACGACATCTCCCTGCAGGGCGAACAGCAGGGCGAACAGCAGGCCGACGGGACGGGCCCGGCAATCGTCCGTCTGTTCGGTAAAGGATCGAAGGAGCGGCTGGTCCCGCTGGGGTCCTTCGGGGCCAGGGCACTCGACGCCTATTTGGTCCGTGGCAGGCCGTTGCTCGCCGCCAAGGGCAAAGGCATGCCTGCCCTCTTCCTGAATGCCAGGGGCGGCCGGATCAGCAGGCAAAGCGCCTGGACCATCCTCAAGGCGGCCGCGGAGAAGGCCAACATCACCAAGGACGTCTCGCCCCACACCCTGCGGCACTCCTTCGCGACCCACCTGCTGGAAGGCGGGGCCGACGTCCGTGTGGTCCAGGAGCTGCTTGGCCATGCTTCAGTCACCACCACCCAGGTCTACACGCTGGTCACTGCCGACACCCTGCGCGAGATCTACGCCGCGGCGCATCCCCGGGCGCTCGGCTAGCTAGACGGCGGGTCAACCCGAACGAGCCTCAGCGGGCGAAGTTGCGCAGGCGCAGCGAGTTGGCCACCACGAGCACTGAGCTGGCTGCCATCGCGGCGCCGGCGATCATCGGGTTCAGGAGGCCCAGGGCGGCCACGGGGATGCCGATGGCGTTGTAGAAGAAGGCCCAGAACAGGTTCATTTTGATCGCGGCCAGGGTGCGACGGGAGAGTTCGATTGCCTGGACGACCTGGCCCAGACTATTTCCCATCATGGTCAGATCGGCTGCCTCAATTGCCACGTCGGTGCCGGATCCCATGGCAATGCCCAGATCGGCTTGGGCCAGTGCTGCGGCATCGTTCACGCCGTCTCCGGCCATCGCGACGATGGCCCCGGATTGCTGTAGCTGTTTGACCCGTTCGACCTTCTCGTGCGGCAGGACATCGGCAATCACGTCGTCGGGGTGGATGCCGACGACGGCGGCGACCTGGTACGCGTCCTTGTCGCGGTGTGTTGGCAGTGCGCTGCAGGGGGCTATCTTTCAGACGGGTGTCCTGAAGGTTCCGGCCAGGTTCTGCAGCTGGTAGATCCATGAGGTCCACACTCCCAGGACCATCAGCACGCCCAGCAGCGCCAGGAGCAGGCCGCCGGCGATGTTGAACGCCCGGATGTGGCGCCGGACGAAGGCCAGGGCGCGCGTGACCCAGCTGACGCCCAGGGCGACCAGGGCGAAGGGAATGCCCAGACCCATGCAGTAGGCGAAGGCCAGCAGCGCTCCGCGCCACGGGTCGCCGGTGGTGGTGCTCAGGGCCAGGACCGCGGCCAGGGTCGGGCCCATGCAGGGGGTCCAGCCCAGTCCGAAAACGACTCCCAGGACGGGTGCGCCGGCCAGGCCCGACGCGGGCTTCCACGACATCTTCGCGGAGCGCTGAAGGAAGGGCAGCTTCCCGGCCAGGGCCAGGCCCATGAGGATCACGACGATGCCCAGGACACGGATCAGCGTGTCCTGCCAGCGGGCCATCCATGTGCCGATGGCGCCGAAGGCGGCCCCGTAGAGGGTGAAGACGGCGGCGAAGCCGAGGACGAAGAGTCCGACTCCTGTCAGTACGCGCCGGCGGTTGCCTTGCTGTGTGGGGTTGGTCAGGCCCGAGACGTATCCGAGGTATCCGGGCACCAGCGGCAGGATGCAGGGCGACAGGAAGGAGACGAGGCCGGCGATCATGGCCAGCGGCAGCGCAATCAACAGGATGCCGCTCTGCACGGTTTCCGCGAAATAGCCGCCGATCGTCATGCCGGGACCTCCGTTCGTGGTTCGCGGGGTGCGCCGCCGCGGTGTCGTATCGGCCACAGCCTGTCAGGGGCTCGGTGCTTAGTCATGATGGGCCTCGGGTTCGGGGTAGATGAGCGTGCGGGTGACCAGGTGGTGGGGTGCGGTTTGCGTCTCGTGCAGGATCCGTCCGTCCGGGGCCAGGGTGAGTTCCAGGACCGCGTTCTCGGCCGGGTAGGACAGGACGAGGCGGCGGTTGCCGTCCTCGTCGGGAAGCCGGGTGGCCGTGGTGGCGAGGCCGCTGGCATACAGGGCGCGCCGGATGAAGTCGTTGCCGGTGGTCTGGAAGGACCGCGGTGTTCCCAGGCCGCGGGCGGTGTCGCTGGTGACCAGTTCGTGGAGGGTGAAGGCCGGGACGGCCTTCATGGCCGTCACCGCTTCGCGCAGCAGGTCCTCTGCCGGCAGGGCCGGCCAGGTGATGGCCATCGCGGCCGGTTCGACGTTCCAGGTGCCGGACGTCGGGGTAATGGTGAGCCGGCTGGTCCCGTCGGCCCATGTTGCGGGGCTGAAGAAGCAGCCTTCCCCGCAGCTTCGGAATGTCAGGTCCGTAATCTCGCCGGCGGGTCCGGCGAGGGAACCGGTGAGGCCAAGCTGCGCGGCGGCGGTCCTGCCCGATGAATCGGTAAGCTCCGGGACCATCAGCTGGATGACGAGCTGCCCGGAGCTGGCGCGTGCGTTGACGCCTACCTCCCCGGCCAATGCTGCGGCCGGGACGACCGGGCCGGTGGCAGGCGGGGGAAACGCCAGGGCCGCGGACGTGCTGCCGGGGACGGGGAGCACGGTCAGCACCGCGGACACGACAAGGACGGCGGACAGGGCGGCTGCTTCGGCCCGGGCGGGGCGCCTGATTTTTTCCAGGGCGGATTTGCGGCGCAGGAGGCGTCGGGCGGCCAGGGCAAGGCCGGCTGCGGCGGCGACGAGAGCGGTTTTGGCCAGCAGGACCCGTCCGTAGTCGGTGGTGAGGAGGCTGTCGGGCGGGACAAGTATCAGGGCCGTTCCCAGGCCGGTGAGTACGACTGCGGTGAACAGCCACACGGCAGTCCGGGAATAGAGGGCGAGTGCTTCTCGGGCAAGGTCCCGTTGCTGGCGCCAGCGGATGAGGGTGCGGAGGATGTGGACGAGCATTCCGCTCCAGAGGATGGCTGCGGCAAGGTGCAGTACCGTCAGCGGGATGCCGAGGAGCGGGTCGGCCAGTTGCGGGTGGGCGCGCAGAGCCTCGGCGCCGATCACGGCCGCCAGCGGCAGCCAAAGCCAGGCACGGCGCCGTGCAACGGCCGCGGTTGCTGCCAGGGCGAAGCCGCTGATCTGGACAAGGGTCAGGATTCCCGGCCGGCCGCCGGTCAGGGCTTCCGGGACCGGACGGGTGAGGCCTGCTGTCAGGGAGCCGTTGCCCAGCAGCAACAGGGCCAGCCCGGCGACGGCGGCCAGACCAGCCAGGCAGGCCCATAGGGTGATCGGCCGCGGACCGGGCGGGGCGCCGCGAAGCCGGGCCAGCAGCCGGGTTCCGGCTTGTTCGCCCAGGGCCAGGGCGAGGGCGGTGAACAGAAGGGCTCGAAGAATGGTCGTCTGCCACGAGCCCTGGGTGTCGGTGGTCTGCCCGCCGCCGAGGGCCGCGGCGGAGGGCCCCACGGCGTAGCGGTAGCTGCCGCTCATGACGTCCCCGTCGCCTGCGGTGACCTGCCATTGGACGGTGTAGATGCCTGGGCCACCCGGGCCGGGAACGGGTATTTCTAGGGCACGGTTCTCATGGGTGAGCCGGGGCGTGCCCAGGCTCCGGCTGCCGCCCGGGCCGGCCAGTGTCACCGGTGTCCCTGCGGTGGTGACCGGTTCATCGAATAGCAGCGTCAGGGTCTCGGGGGCTGTGGCGACGGTCGAGTCGGCGGCCGGTGCGGTGAAGAGCAGGTTGGAGTGCGCGGAAGCAGGAACCGCCGACAGCAGTCCCGCAAAGACAAGCCCCACCGTGGCAGCGAGCAGTGCGGCGGCACGGCCGAGACGGTGCCGTCGCGGGCGGGTCCTACCCTTCACGCCGGGGAGGGGGGATGAGGCCGGTGCCGGTGCCGGGGCGCGCGCTCTGCAGTTGTGAGAGTTCCTCCCGGGCCGCCCGGATCCGGTCATCAATGCTCGGGGCCGGGCCTGCGCAGCACCCGACGGCCGTGGTGCCGGCCCGGCGGCGCATGGGGCGCAGGCAGAAGAACCAGGTCAGGGCGATGGCCACCGCCGTGCCGGCCAGTGCGATCAGTACGGTGTTCATGCGGCGGGGTTCCCGCCCGGGCGCGGTGCCGGGTGGCGCCCGTCGAAGGTTGCCGGCGCCGGGCGGAGGGCCTCGATCTGGGCTCGTAGGCGGGCGAGTTCCTGTTCCTGGTCGGGTGTGGCGGGCTGTTCGCTACGGCCGCGGCCGCGCATCATGAGCCACATCATCAGGCCCATGCCGACGGGGCAGACCAGGGCGGGAAGGATGAGGAAAAACTGTTCCATGGGATGTCCTTAGCGGTCAGGGGAGGGGGCTGAGTCGGGTCAGGTCGCGGCGGAGGGCGCGTGCGGAGAGCCGGCCGTGGGCGATGAGCCTGCCGTCGGCGATGAGTCCGGGGGCGAAGAGGAGGCGGTGCTCGGCCGCGAGCCGGCGTCCCTGGTCGCTGTTCAGGTCGACCTCTTCAACGCTGAGCGGGAAGTCGCGGGAAAGCCCTGCCAGCAACTGCTTGCCGTCGCTGCACCAGGTGCAGTCGGGCCGGGTCAGCAGGGTGAGTGTAATCATGGCCTGCTTCCGTCCTTGAGGTCATTGAGCAGCTTGTCGACCGGAACGAACATTGTGTAGTCCGGGGCGCCGCCGTAGTCTGCCCGCCAGCGGATGGTGCCGTCGGGTCCGACGAGGATGAAGCTGTGCCCGTCCCGCATGGCGCCCATCATCCCGTACCGGTTCGCACTGTATTTCTCCGACACCGTGAGGCTGGGATCGGAAAGAACCGGGGTGCTCAGGCCCATGTCCCGGGTTTTGCGGGCAATGAGGTTGGCAGGATCGGTCGTGATGGACAGGACCGCGTCGATGCCGGCGGCCTTGACCTTGGTGCTGTCTTTTTCAAGGCTGCTCAGCTGGTCCCAGCAGGGCTGGCAGGTCAGGCCCTCCTGGAAGTACAGGAGCACGTCTTTCCCCTTGTAGTCGCCCAGGGACACCTGCCGGCCGCTGTTGTCCTCGAGGGTGAATGCGGGCGCGGCCTGGCCGGGGCCCGGCTGGCCGACATCGTAGTTCTTCCCGGCCCCGGCGTTCTTCGGGGCCGCGGATCCGGAGAAGATGGCGTAGAGGGCGACGAGGATGAGGACAAGGGCTGCCGCCGCCAGGGTCCAGAGGAGCCAGCGGCGGTTCGTTCCCCGGGCGGGGCGGGACTTGGGGTCCCGGCTTTTGGTGGTGGTCATGATCGGCTGTCCTTTGCGGGGATGGGCTCGGCGGTGTTGTCCGGGGCGCAGCAGTCGTTTCCGTGGCCGGCCTCGGCGTCATCGACGGGTTTTTCCGGGCGGGCCGGGGGTCCGGCGTGCCGGCGGGCCTGGGTGATCAGGTAGAGGAGACCCGCGGTGAGGACCGCGGCGAGGACCCAGCCCGGCAGCCAGCCCAGCGCTGCGGCGGTGACGGCGGCGGCGTGCTGCAGCCCGGCGGTTATCTGCAGGAATATCCCGTCCGATCCCATCCCCGGGCCCAAGGCGGCCTGGATGTAGGTGAGTACGGCCATGGCGATGAGCAGGAAGGCCGACGCGGCCGTCCCGAACGCCATCGTGCGGCGCAGGCGGCCGAGCCGGAGGGTGACCCGCCGGCCCTGAAGCCACCGGCTCCTGCTCCAGTCCCTGCGGTCCCAGACCAGGGCCAAGACAGCCAGCGGTGCGACCATGCCCAGAACGTAGGTCAGTGCCACGGCCAGCGCCGCGGGAAACGAGGCTGTCGCCCCGGAGAGCACCGCGACGCCGGCCAGGACAGGGGCGCAACAGGAACTGGCGGCCCCCGAAAACACTCCGAGCCCGTAGACCGAACCGAACCCTGCCCCGGTGGGGGCCCGGCCCGGCAGCATCGGAAGCCGCGGCTTCCATCCGAGCAGCATCGCGGTTCCGCCGGCCAGCATGGCCGTGGCGGCGGCCGAAAACACCAGCACGTGCTGGCCCGAGACCAGGCTGACGAGGAAGGTTGCTCCGAGTCCGATCGGGACGATGACGGTTGCCACCCCTGCGGCGAAGACGAACGTTGCGGCGAGAATGCCGGTTCGGCGGCGGAAGCCGGTGGCCAGGTACGCGGGGAGCATCACCGAGACGCAGCACGGGGCCAGCAGGGCCACCAGGCCGCCAAGGAACGCGGTCAGCAGCGTCCCGCCGAACAGCAGATCTTCCATTGACGTTCGCCCTTCACACCACTCGACGCTTCAAAAACTATACTCCTAAGGAGTTTAGGAGAATAGCCGGGCGGTGTCCAGCGGCGGGACCCGGCGGGCGGCTTTAGCGGTTGGCTTCAGAGGGCGGCGGTGCTGGCGGAGACGTTCGCGTCGGGACAGAGATTGTGGCCGGCCGCGGCAGCCGCCGGACCTCCCAGCAGCAGCACCGGCAGGGCGAACAGCGCGGCAACGGCAAAGGATCCGGCGGCGGTCCTGGCGCTGCCCAGGGGCTTGTGCGGCGGAATGAGCCGGCGCACGCGGGCCGCGGCCCCGGCGCCTCCTGCCGCCAGCGCCACGGCCGGGGACAGTGCAATGCCGCCGGAGGCGACGGCCAGCAGCGCACCGGCCACGGTGAGCCGGCCGGACCGGGCGGCGGCGGCGTCATCGGCACGCAGTTCGATCAGCCGGGCCGTCTCGTCGGCGGCGAGCCGGAAGAGCGCAACGGCAGGGAAGGCCGACGCCAGCGCCCGGGCGAGGCCCAGGATCAGGTCGTGCCGCTCGGCGAGATGGGCGTGTTCGTGGGCCAGGACCGCGTCGAGCTGCGCCTCATCCAGGGCCTGCAGTGCCCCGGTTGTCACGACGGTGCGCCGCTGCCGGCCGGGGAGGCAATAGACGGCCGGTTCATCCGACTCCAGAACCACAACGCCGCGGTGTGCGTCGGTGTGGCCGACGATGTCAAGAATCCTGCCGTGGCGGGCGCGTTCCCGGGCCATGCCGGCCAGGCCCGCACCGATGCACCACACGGTGCGGCCGAGGATGGCCAGGGACAGGACGGCGCCGGTGGCCCCGGCCGCTGCCCCGCCGGGGGAAGCGTACTGCTCGCGGATGGCCATGACGCAGGCCCGCAGCAGCTCGGCGAGGTCACCGCTGACGGTCACGGTCGGGAAGGTCAGGGCCAGTCCGGCGAGGGCGACGGAGGCCAGGACGGTGACGGTGAGGGCCTGCCAGGCCGCGATGGCAAGCCGGGGAGCCCTGTCGGCCCAGGATGCGGCCTGCAGCAGCCGGGGGCCGGCCGCACCCAGCAGCAGGGCGTAGGCGAGGAGTGACAGGGCGACGATCATGCCCGCAGGTCCTGTTCCCTCGCCGCGCTGAGAAGACGGTGCAGCTCGTCGGCCTCCTCGGGCCGGATCCCCTCGACGAACCCGACCAGCGCTGCGGTCCGGTCATCGGTGAGCGAGAGCGCCTCGGTCACCAGCCCGGCAACGTATTTGTCCCTGCTGGCGGCCGGTCCGTAGCGGTAGGCTCTGCCGTCGCGTTCCTTGGTCAGCCACCCCTTGCGGTGCAGGATCTCCGTCACGGTATGCACGGTGTTGTAGGCCAGCCCGCGGCCGAGCCCGTCCAGGACCTCCCGGACCAGAAGCGGCCGGTCCGCCTTCCAAACCTGCTCCATGATGGCGCTCTCAAGATCGCCAAACTTTGGCATGCTGCCTCCTCGGCCACGTGTTGTCCTATCAAGAATAGGAGATTTGCTCCACCATTGCACCTAAACACCTAAGTAAGTTAGGTTTGATGCAGAAATGCCGGCCTGCCACTGGGGGAGCCTCAGGGCACGGCACGGTGCCGCGGCGAATCAAAGGACACCAGGACATGGCCCGATCCAAGAACCCGGGCGGAGCTGCAGGGACCGGCTCCGCAGAATCCAAGCCCCAGACGGCCGCGGGACACAAGCCCACGCTGAAGCAGCAACGGGCCGCGGAGATCCAGCAGAAGCTGGCAGGATTCAAACTCCAGCACCACAAGGCCCGGCGCAACAGGCTCATCCTCATCATTACAGCCTGGACCGTCGGCATCGCACTGACCGCAGGCCTGGTCATCTTCGCCGTGACAAGCACGCTGCCGAAAAGCCCGCCCGCGGCGGTCGACGGAGTGCAGACTTTTTCGGGGCTGAGCTCCAACCATGTCAACACACCGGTCAACTACGAACAGACCCCACCCGTGGGCGGAAACCACTCGGCGGTTCCGCTGAACTGCGCCGTCTACAGCGAACCGTTGCCCAATGAAAACGCCGTGCACTCCCTTGAACACGGGGCGGTCTGGGTGACCTATGATCCCAAGGCCGTCAGCGGGGCCCAGCTGGATGTGCTGCGCAAGGACATCCCCTCGACCTACGCGATCCTCTCGCCCTACGGCGGACTTCCCTCGCCGGTCATCGCCTCGGCCTGGGGCGTGCAGCTGAAGGTGGCAGGCGTGGATGATCCCCGGATCAAAGACTTCATCTCGAAATACCGCAGTGCAAAATCGGCACCGGAGCCTGGCGCACCCTGCTCCGGCGGCATCGACGGCCCCGGAAAAGTCAAGTAACCACCGGTGGAGGCGGGCCCACGGGCCTCCGGCTCGAAGCCCGCAATCCCACAGCAACGATAGGAAGGACCAAAGCCAGTGATGGGTTACGGATACGACGGCATGTGGCTGATGTGGCCATGGATGCTGGGGTGGTCGGTGCTTCTCATCGCCGGACTGGCCGCGCTCGTCTGGGCAATCGTCCGCCTCGCCCGCGGCGATGGTCGGGCACCCTTTGACCGGCCGGGTTCTGCCCGCAGCATCCTCGATGAGCGCTACGCACGCGGGGAAATCGACGATGACGAATACCGCAAACGGCGCGAAGCCCTGGGCTAGCCGCGCCTCGCGCAAGTTGAGCTGTCGCACATCGGGCCCAGCGACGGCCGCGCCACCAAACAGGAACAGGCCGGCGGCCGGGCACGTGGTCCGGCGGGAACGGACATCCGAGGCATCCGGAACCCCGTCTTCGGCTGTCGGCCCTGCCGGTTTCGCCGACGGGCCGCGCGGCCCCAATCGTGAGAAAGACTGGTAATGAGAGCCAACGGGACAGACGCGTATCGCGAGTGGACTGCCGCTTACGTGCTGGGATCCCTGGATCCACACGAGCGGCGCGAATTGTGCGGCGGCAGTGAGCGAGTTCGCGTCACTGCCGGCCCTGCTGTCCACACTTCCTTACGACGAAGCGCTGACTCTCGGGCGGGCCGGCAAGTCTGACGCGCCGCCGGGACTGCTCAGCACCCTCGCAGACAAGATCCGGCGCCGACTGCGAAGGCGATCAGGCTGAACCGGACCTGGACGCGCAAGATCAGCCCCCACGTCACGGAAGACATGACAATGTTCGCCGTGGCCCTGGGAGAGGAACCCACCCAAATCTAGGTCTCCTGTGGAGGAGAGGAGGTGAGCTGCATGAAGACCGGATGCTGCGGCGACGGATGCTGCGACGACGGTTGTCGCGGCGACGATTGCTGTGACGATTGCTGCGACGACGACGATTAGGACGGCTACTGCGACAGCACATCCACTGCCTGCCGGTCCTTTACGGTTCCGGCGGGCCCCCTGAAATGAACAGCCACCTCTACGGATGCACAGAGGACGTCTTGGATTCATCAAGAACCTTCCCATTGCCGTGATCGGCGCCGGGCCGGTGGTCATGGCTGCCGCTGCGCACCCCTGCCGACGCATGAACCTAAAAACCTAAGTAGTTTAGGTATAGGGTTGGGAAGAGCCGTCGCCGGTTTCCCCCAATCCGGCGACGGTTCCTCCTGGAGACGCGGCAGCTATGCCGCGCCAGCCAGGAAAAGGAAAAGTGGCGGGAGCGACGGAAGTAATGGAGGAAGACGATGAATGAGTCCATGGATTGCGAAGCCAGACCAAGGCCGCGCCGGCCGGCCCTTGCGATCATGGCTGCTGTCGCCGTTCTTGCTGTTTCGTTGAGCGCGTGCGCGGCCCCCGATCCGCTCGCCCAGCAGGCGCGGGCAGGCGACAATAAAAACTACATCGCTGGCGACGGTTCGGTCAGCGAATACACTTCTGCCTCACGCCAGAGCGCGGTGACCTTCCAGGCTCCGCTGTTCAACGGTCAAACGGTGGAGTCCCGGTCATTTCAGGGCAAGGTCACCGTGTTGAATTTCTGGTACGCCGCCTGCGGCCCGTGCAGGCTGGAGGCCCGCGACCTGCAGGCTCTGAGCCAGTCCCTCCAAGCGGAGGGAGCACAGTTCTACGGCGTGAACATCCGGGATGAAGTTCCCACCGCCACCGCCTATGAGCGCACCTTCGGCGTGACCTACCCCAGTTTCTATGACCGGAACGGCGGCGTCCTTTTGGCGATGGCCAGCTTTGTTCCTCCGCAGGCCGTTCCAACAACGCTTGTGCTGGACAAGCAGGGCCGCGTCGCTGCCAGGATCCTGGGGGTCGCCGACAAATCGACGTTGAAGGCGCTCATTACAGAAACCCTGGCCAGCTGACAGCGGTCCGGGTTTTGGCTACGGCTCACCGCTCCCTGGCGATTCTTCCCGTGAAGGGGACGCTGTGTGGTCGGAGCCCCGCATGCGGGCGGCGACGATGATGCCTGAGGCCGCGGTGAGCGCGCCGACGGCGGCGACAGCCGCGGGGATGCCGTAGGCGTCGGCCAGGAGTCCGGAGAGCAGGGCGCCGACGGCGAATCCGCTATCGCGCCACAGGCGGTATACCCCGACTGAGCGGGCGCGCCACGCCGGGTGGGCGACATCGCCGACCGCTGCCAGCAGCGCCGGGTAGACCATCGCGGTTCCGGCCCCGAGCAGGATGGCCGCCATGAGCCAGATCCCGAAGCCGCTTCCGACGGCGACCAGGCCCAGGGCTGCGGCCTGGACGAGCATGCCGGCGACGATCAGCGGCTTGCGCCCGTATCTGTCGGACAGGGCACCGGTGACCAGCTGGCCGGCGCCCCACACGGCCGGGTACACCGCGGCGAGGAGGCCGATCTTGTCGACCGTCAGGCCGCCGGCGGCGAAGAGGACGGGGAACAGGCCCCAGGCCAGGCCGTCGTTGAGGTTGTTGACCAGCCCGGCCTGGCTCAACGCGGAGAGGGATCTGTCCCGGAAGCTGGTCAGGGTCAAGACTTCCCGGTTGCTCAGCTCGGCGGGGGCGACGGAATGCGCGTCGGGATGGCTTGCGGCTTCCAGTCTGGCGTGCTGGCGGGTTTCTTTCACGGCCAGCACGGACAAACCCAGGCCGAGGGCGATGTAGGCGGCTCCTAGCAGGAACGGCCCGGGCCGGAGCCCGTAATCCGCTGCGATGTAGCCGGTGGCCACGGCGGTCCCGGCCAGGCCGAGGTAGCCGGCGGCCTCGTTGAAGCCCATGGCCAGGCCCCGGCGCTCCGGACCGACGAGGTCCATCTTCATGATCACCGTGGTGGACCAGGTCAGGCCCTGGTTGATGCCCAGGACGACGTTGGCCGCCACGATCCATTCCCAGGATGGGCCGAGGATCAGCATCAGCGGAACGGGCAGGGCGATCAGCCAGCCGGCAACAAGCACGGGTTTACGGCCGTACCGGTCCGAAAGGGTTCCCGCGAAGTAGTTAGTGCACGCCTTGGCCAGTCCGAAGGCCAGGATGAAGGTCAGCGCCCTCGTATAGAGGTCCAGGTGGAACACCCGGTCCGCGAGCAGGGGCAGGACCGTACGTTCCTGGCCGAGCGTGCCGCCGACCAGGGCATTGACCGCGACCAGGAGCATGAACTGGGTGATATTCCGGCGCAGCCCCAGCCCGATACCCTCGCCTTGGCGGATGCTCTCTCTCCGCCGGGGTGCTTCGGCGCTCACCGCGAGGCCCCGGGCTTGCTTGCTGCTCCGGTGCACGGGTTCACCCCACTGTGCGGGCGGTGCGCTGTGACCAGATCACGACCGGGACCAGCAGGAGCGACAGGATTCCTCCGGCCAGGGACAGGATGGCGTAGCTGGTGCCGGCGACGACCATCCCGGACAGGGCCCCGCCGCTGGCGCCGGCCAGGGCGATCAGAACATCAACGGACCCCTGCGTCCTGGCCCGCGATTCGAGCGGGGTCGCGTCAACAATGAGGGCGGTGCCGCTGATGAGCCCGAAGTTCCAACCCAGGCCCAGCAACGCGAGGGCGATCATCAGCTGCGTCATGGACTCCGCCGGGGCCGTGGCCGCGACGATCCCGGCTGCCAGCAGGGTCACACCGGCGGCGATCGCCATGGGGAACCGGCCGATTCTATCGACCAGGACGCCCGTTACGAGCGAGGGCAGGAACATGAAACCGATGTGGATGCCGATCACCAGCCCGACGTCGGTGAGACCGTGCCCGTGCGCCTGCATGTGGACCGGGGTCATGGTCATGATGGCGACCATCGCGACCTGGGTCAGGACCATGACCGCGGTGCCGACGGTGACGCCGCGGCCGTTCCGGTGGCTTTCCGATGCCGGCGCTACGTCCCCCGCCGCTGCAGCCTCTGACCTGTCCTGGGCACTGATCGCGGTGGCCAGCAGGAGCGGGTCGGGGCGGAGCCAGACAAACAGCACCAGACCGGCCACGGTGTAGGCGGCCGCGGCGAGCAGGAACGGTCCGGCCAGGGCCGGGATCCCCAGGGCTGTGGCGACGGCGCCCATCGGGGTGACCAGGTTCGGGCCGGCGACTGCCCCTAGGGTGGTGGAGACCATGGCCAGGCTGACCGCTGTGGCGCGGCGCTGCGGCGGAGCGAGATCGGTTCCCGCGTACCGCGCCTGCAGATTCGTCGCCGTACCTGCCCCGTAAACAAGAAGGGCGATGAATAGCAGGACCACGTTGTTCATGACTGCTGCCAGGACCACACCGGCGGCGCCGATGCCGCCGGCGATGAATCCTGCGGTCAGCCCGGTCCGGCGGCCGCGACGCTGGGAAATGCGACCGACGAGGAAGGCAGCTCCGGCCGAGCCGAGGGTGAAAAGTGCCGCTGGCATGCCCGCCAGACCGGCGGTTCCGAGCATCTGCTGGGCCAGGAGCGCCCCCACGGTGACGCCGGCCGCGAGGCCTGCGCCTCCGAAGACCTGGGAGAGGATCACGACGACGAGCGTGCGCCGATACAGCGCCTGGCGGCGCTGCGGGGAGACGGAGTAAGACCGGACCAGGACCTCCGGGATCTGCTGCACAGCCTGGACCTACGCCGTCTCGGTCAGGTTAACGGCGCCGCGCGCAGGCGTTTCTGACACATTTGTCTCTACCGGAAGGCCCGCCGCTTCCCACTCGGGATACCCGTCCTCGAGCCTGACGGCGGGGATGCCGTGCCGGCGCAACGTCCTCACGGCGTCGTCGGCAAACACGCAGTACGGGCCACGGCAGTAGGCGGCGACGGTGTGGCCATCCGGAAGCTCCCGCAGCCGCTCCGCCAGCTCCTTCACCGGGACCGAGACCGCGCCTGCGATATGCCCGGACCGGAATTCAGGCTCGGGCCGGACGTCGAGCACGACGATGTCGCCTCCCGCCATCCGGTCCCTCAGCTCGGTCCGGGTCAGGGTGCTCAGCGCCGACCGGTCTCCGAGGTACGCGGCCGCCAGCTCGTTGAGCTTTGCCACATGATCCGAAGCCACAAGGCGGACGGCCGCCCAGAGCTGGGCCACCCCGGGCCCGCTGAGGCGATAGTAGATCCGGGTGCCGTCCCGGCGCGAAAGCACCAGCCCGGACCGCAGCAGGTGCTGGAGGTGCTGCGAGGTGTTCGCGACGCTTTGCCCGATCTCCTCCGCGATCTCGTCGACGGCGCGTTCGCCCTGGGCGAGAACGTCCACGATCTCGGCCCGGCGGCCGCTGCCCAGCACCTTGGCCACGGAGGCGAGTGCGTCGAACAATGCGTCCTTTGCCGCCCTGTCACCCATATGCTTTCCCCTCGCTTCGACTGAATTCAAGTAGGTACTTGACAAGATACACGGTCCGGGTGTGCTATTCAAGTATTCAAGCATTTGCTTGAACGATCTGTCCGGGATGAATGCCCGGGTACTACCGGAAAGAGGCGCAGTGCAATGGGTACCACAGCTACCGTCCGCAACGGCATCGACGTCGACCGTCTGCTGGAGACGATCAAGGCGATCGAATCAGATCCCGTACAGGGCAGCTTCACCTTCAGTGCCACCAGCACCTGGAGCGAAGGCACGCACAACGTCGGGCAGATCCACGGATTCACCCACGCCGGTGTTGACGACACCGGCCGGAGCCAGAGCTTTACCCTGGAGGGGGATGAGCCTCCCGTGCTCCTGGGAAACAACGCGGGTCCCAATGCCGTCGAGCTTCTCCTGCAGGCTCTGGGCTTTTGCTACGCGGTCGGCTATGTCGCGAATGCGGCGGCCCAGGGCATCGAGATCGCCTCATTGCAGATGCAGGTTGAAGGGGACCTGGATGTCGGGAAATTCCTGGGGCTCTCAGGCCCGCGGCCGGGCTTCACGGCGATCCGTGCGCGGGCCCGGGTCTCGAGCCCGAACGCCACCGTTGAGCAACTGAAGTCACTATGCCAGTACGTTCAGGACAGCTCCCCGGTCCGTGACTGCCTGGCCAACCCGGTCCCGGTCGAAACCACCCTCGAAGTCGTTTGAAGCGCCGGCAACGACATGAGCACACCATCCGAGGCCGCAACCATCGACCGCGCCGAGCTTGAGACCAAAGTCAAGCAGATCTACCGGGCGGTCGCCCAGAACCCCGCCGGCCGCTACCACTTCCCCATGGGGCGCAGCCTCGCCGAACGGCTGGGCTACCCTCTCGCGTTGTTCGACCTGATCCCCGCCGGGGCCATCGAGTCCTTCGCCGGCGTGGGATACAGCTTCGATCTGGCAGACCTGAACCAGGGCGAAGAAGTCCTTGACTTGGGCTCCGGCTCCGGCATGGACGCCTTCGTCGCAGCCGTCAAGGTGGGCCCCCGCGGGCGGGTGGTCGGCCTGGACATGACCGAGGAGCAGAACGCGAAGGCCGAAGGCCTCCGGAAATCGGCGGACTTTCCCCAGGTCACGTTCACCCAGGGCCACATCGAAGAACTCCCCTTCACGGATGCAAGCTTCGACTGCGTCATCTCGAACGGCGTCATCAACCTCTCCCCGGACAAATCAGCGGTCTTCCGTGAAGCGGCACGCGTTCTGCGCCCCGGCGGACGCCTCGCCATCACCGACATCGTCACCGAAAGGCAACTTACCCCACAGATCGTCTGCAATGCCGACCTGTGGGCCGCCTGCATCGGCGGCGCCGCCCAGACCGATACCTACCAACAGGCGATCACTGACAGCGGGTTCGTCCTTGAACAACTGAGGAGGAACCAGTACGAATTCCTGTCCGACAGCGCCCGCGCCGCGGCCGCGAAATACGGTGTCATGAGCGTCTCATTCCTCGCACGGGTCAGCTGAACACCCGGACGGCGGACCCATGCCACAACCAGCAAACCAGCCCCGCCTCTACCGGAGCCTCGAGGGTGAGTGAGCGGATAAGTCCTGCGTCAGGCCGGCGAACCCGTCCCCTAACACCGCCACCGCCCTCACGCGCGGGGGCCGCCATTGACGGACACGGGTTGGGCCGACACTGTAGTAACTGGACCAGCGCCCCGTATACCGAGCTAGGAGCACCACATGCCCTGCGGAGACAGCCGGCCTGTCCGGATCCCACCCAACCAGGCGGCCGCACAGACCCGTGCCGCCCCGGCCAGGGAAGAACCCGGGATCCTGACCGAAATCGACATCCAAGCGGCCCTTGCCGCCCAGCCCGGGGACGAGGCAGCGGCCCAGGTAGGGGACTACCTGATCCGGGCCGTCTGCAACCCGACGCTCGCCCGCCGGCCGATAACCGCGGATCCCTGCACCCGGCCGCTGCCGCCCTGCAACGTCGCGATCCGCCGTGGGACCCGGTCCCGGCACACTGCCGTCGAGGCCATCGGCCCCCGGGGTGCGGTCCAGCCCAGCACCGGCCCGGAAATGGCCGGCATCGCCGACGACTCCGGCCTCCGCGTCGCGCCGGCCTCCAGTACCGCGGATGCCCCGCGATGACCGGCCAGGACCCGGCGGGCCCCGCGGAACTGCAGCACACCCCCGATTTGCGCGTGCCTACGCCCGGGCGGTCGCCGGGATGAACCGCCGCGGCGGCACCGAACACCGGCGCAGCCTGCTTGCCGGCCTGCACGGTCGTGTCATCGAAATCGGCGTCGGCGACGGCTCCACGTTCGAGCTCTACCCCGACGCGGTCACGGACGTCCTGGCCCTGGAACCCGACGACTACCTCAGAAGCCTGGCGCGGGGCAGGTCGGCGTCCGCCCCGGTTCCCGTCCGGGTCGTGCCGGGAGCCGCCGAACGGATCCCGGCCCCCGACGCCAGCGCCGACGCTGTGGTCACCAGCCTCGTCCTGTGCAGCGTCGCCGACCAGGCCACGGTCCTGGCCGAAATCCAGAGGGTCCTGCGGCCCGGCGGAACGCTGGCCTTCTACGAACACGTCCGCTCCGGCCACCGCATCCTCGCCGCAGCCCAGGACCTGCTGACCCCCGCCTGGCAGCACATGGCCGGGGGCTGCCACCCCAACCGGGACACCCTGCAGGCCATCACCGCCGCCGGATTCCGCGTCCAGGACCGCCAGCGGTTCGGCTTCTCCGGCCACCCGCTGGCACCACCAGTCACCCACATCCTCGGTCACGCCATCAGCCCCGGCCCGGACCCCAGCCACTGACCACACCCGCCGCCGGACGACAGATCGGGCGACGGCGGGCTAAGCATCGTCGTCCTTCCACAAAAGAGGACGAATTTACCTGCTATTCATTCGTTCTTCCTGGCTCATCGCCCCACGCAAATCGCCCGGGAAAGGACGGCCGCGCCCATGGCACCGAGTTCGAAGGGCTGAGAGCGAACTTCACGCCGACAGATCCATCCGGGGATCAGGCACGCTGCTAACTGTTGCGGTGGATGATGCGGTCTGGGGGCAGGTCGATGGCCGAGACTTCTGTTGATGGATCCGTTGACTACGTCGGGGAAGAACCCTTCGGGTTCAGATAGGCGATGTTCAGCACCTGCGCGGCGGTGCGGGGTAACCCGAAATCGTAACGGTCGGTCGGCAGGATTGGCTTCCTGACGGGTTCCGACGCCCCGATCGAGGTCCGCCGTGCCGTCCAGGCTGTCGCGGGCGTCCGGGAAGGCCAGTGACCGGCACTACTTGGCGTTCTCGATAACGAAGGATTCCGGGAAGGCTGCGAATCGAGAATCGGCCGCCGCGTCGTTTGTCATTTTTCGAAGTCGTCTGCACGGAATGTTCGAAGTCCTCTGCACACAGGTCGAGATGGAAGTTCCCGGGGCGTAAGTCCAACCCTCGGAGGGCAGAGGGCGGCCCCTAGTGCCATGGCTGCGCTGGTGGGCTGTGTTCCGGGCCCAGCCGCTGGCGCCGTCCTCGAACTCGAAGCGTTCGGGGGTCAGGCAGGTCACTTGCATTTCAAGGTCCGTGACGCCCCTCCGGGGCAGCACCGAGCTCCACTGCCGCTGTCCCCGATCGGCACCGTCGACGTCGGACTTCACCGTCGGAAAGCCGAGGCGCTGTCCCCAGGCGGCCAGCTGCTCCGCCGCGGGAATCCGGGCCCTACTGCGTCGATTTCCGAGTGTGCAGCGCTACTTCCACTCGAACAGGCGGCCTTCGGACTTGCCGTCGGCCACCTGGTACTCGAACAAGACCGCGATCCCGTTGAGGCTACTCAACTCGTCGGAGGTGGTTTCGTAGAACAATGCACCCCGCCAGGTGAGTTGGCCCGGACCGGTGAATCTACCAACGCCGCTGCCGGTGAAGGTCGCAGTCTGCCCGCTTGCGGTGACGACAAAACCGTTTCCGATGCCGGCGACCGTGCCGCTGGGACGAATCGTGCCGAGGTAGGTGACCGTGATGTCAACTTGGACACCGCAGAGCGTGCCGACCTGATGATCGGTCACTTCGCTGCGCGGACCGAGACCAATGTCTTCCAGAACCCGCGTGCTGATGGTTTGTCCGTTGAATTCCCCGATTTGCTCTCCGGGCATCATGATCTCCTTGCCAATTGGATCGGTGCATGGACCGGAACGAATGCCACGTCGCCTGATGTGACGCTCCAATCGTAGGGCGGAGACCGATCGAGGTAGACGTCGGTCCAGAGGACCTCTCCTCGATGGCCGCGGCGCACGCCCTCGGGGGCCAGACCCACGCGAATGGGGGCAGCGGTGCGGGGCCCCTGCCACGCTAGTCTTGGACTCATGACCTCCGCCCCCGTCACGCTGTGCTTCCTGCTTCGGGATACGCCCGACGGCGGAACTGAGGTTCTGCTGGGCCTGAAAAAGACCGGATTCGGCAAAGGCAAGATCGTGGGACTCGGAGGCCACGTTGAGCCCGGCGAGAGCGATGCCGAGGCAGCCTGCCGGGAGGTCGACGAAGAAGCCGGCGTGACCGTTCGGCTGGCGGACCTGAGCGACGCGGGCGTGGTGGAGTTCCGGTTTCCCGCGCGGCCGGAGTGGGACATGTCCACACGTCTCTTCATTACCCGCAGCTGGCAGGGCGAGCCATCCGAGAGCGCGGAGATCGCCCCGGAGTGGTTCGACACGGCGTCCCTCCCGGTTGACCGCATGTGGCAGGATGCCGATCACTGGCTGCCGGCGGCGCTGGCAGGTGAGATGCTCGATATCGTGGTGGTCCTGAACGATGACAACGAGACCGTGGCCTCGGTTGGGACATACGACGGCGGGCCGGCCACCTCGTCCAGGTGACCGGCCCGCCGTCGTGCGTTCAGCGGTGTCGTCCGTTCAGCGGCCCTGTTGCTACGGCACGTGCCGTTCCTCGACGCCGTTGTATTCGCTCAGCGGACGGATCAGCGAGTTCGCGTCCAGCTGCTCCATGATGTGCGCGGTCCAGCCGGTGATGCGGCTGGCGACAAACAGGGGAGTGAAGGTCGCGGTGTCGAAACCCATGAGGTGGTAGGTGGGACCGGTCGGATAATCGAGGTTCGGCTTGATCGCCTTGGCCTCGTCCATCGCCGCTTCCAGCCCGTTGTACAGGCCCAGCAGTTCGGGGCGGCCGTAGTGCGCGATCATCTTGTCCAGGGCGGACTTCATGGTGGGCACGCGGGAGTCGCCGTGCTTGTAGACGCGGTGGCCGAAGCCCATGACCTTCTTCTTCTGGGTCAGGGCGTTTTCCATCCAGGCCTTGGCCCGGGTGGCTGCCTCCTCCAGTGACTCCTCCGGCCGGATGCCGATCTCGTCGAAGGTGTGCATGACGGCCTCGTTCGCTCCACCATGCAGCGAGCCCTTGAGTGCACCGATGGCACCGGTCACGGCCGAATGAAGATCCGAGAGCGTGGACGTGATCACCCGCGCCGTGAAAGTCGAGGCATTGAAGGAGTGCTCGGCGTACAAAATCATGGAGACATTGAATGCGTCGACTACTTCGGGGACGGACTCCTCGCCGAACGTCATCCAGAGGAAGTTGGCGTCGTAACCCAGATCCTCGCGGGGTTCCACCACGTCCTGGCCGTGACGGCGGCGCTGGTCGTAGGCGACCACGGCGGGCATTGCCGCGAACAGATCAATGGCCTTGGCCAGGTTGGCCTCGCGGGAGGAGTCCTCTGCGAGGGAGTGCCGGGCACCCATCACGGAGGCCGCCGTCCGGCAGACATCCATCGGGTGCGAGGTGATGGGCAGGGCGTCGATCACCTGTTTGACCACCGGGTCAAGCGCACGTCCGGCGCGTTCCCTGGCCGAGAATTCCGCCAGTTGCTCCGGGGTGGGCAGCTCGCCGTTCCACAGCAGGTAGGCAACTTCCTCGAAGCTGCACCTGGCGGCCAGCTCCTGCACGGGGTAGCCACGGTAGAGCAGCGAATTCGTGTCCGGGTTTACCTTGGACACCGCGGTGTAGTCCACTACGACGCCGGCGAGGCCCTTTTTGATGTCTTGTTCAGCCATGCTGAAACTCCTTTGTTCCTGTCGCCTGTGTGCCGGCCGGAGCCGGAAATTGGATGCGGGGATCACTTACCGGGGATCTGGAAATTGAAGACCCCGGTGTCAAAGCGGTTGTAGGCCTCATAGTCCACAAGGTCATACAAACGCGCACGGGTCAGCATGTTTCCAACCTGTGCCTCTTGCGTTCCGTCGGCCCTAATCGATTCCAGAGTACGCTCCGCAGCGCCCATGGCACTACGGAGCAGCGTCACCGGATAAATGATCATGTTGACCCCGACGCCGGCCAGCTGCTCCACCGTGAACAGTGCACTCTGGCCGAATTCGGTCATGTTGGCCAGGATCGGCACGTCGACGGCGTCGCGGATCGCCTGGAACTCGCTGAGGTCCTTCATCGCCTCGGGGAAGATGGCGTCCGCCCCTGCGTCGACGAGCGCCCGCGCCCGGTCCTGGGTGGCCTGCAGCCCGTCGGTGGCGCGGATGTCGGTCCGTGCCATGATCAGGAAGTTGGGGTCACGCCGTGCGTCGGCCGCCGCGCGGATGCGCTTGGTGGCGGTGTCCAGGTCCACCACGTTCTTGCCGTCCAGGTGGCCGCAGCGCTTCGGGTTGAACTGGTCCTCGATGTGGCAGCCAGCCAGGCCGGCGTTCTCGAGTTCCTGCACGCTGCGGGCCACGTTCATCGGCTCCCCGAAGCCGGTGTCGGCGTCGACAATGCTGGGCAGGTCCGTCATCCGGGCGATCTGCCCGGCGCGGGTGGCGACCTCGGTGAGGGTGGTGAGGCCGATGTCCGGCAGGCCGAGGTCGTTGGCCAGGACGGCGCCGGAAATGTAGACCCCGGCGAAGCCCTTCTCCTCGATCAGCCGTGCCGAGAGCGGGTTGAACGCGCCCGGGAACTGCTGGATGGTTCCGGAGGCCAGGAGCTCGCGGAAGCGGAGCCGCTTCTGCTCCGGCGTGACCTTCGAGTACAGCATCAGAAGAGCCCCTTCGGTGCGGCGGCGGAATCGATCACGCCGTCGGCCGCCTGGATGTTCAGCTGGTCCAGTTCACCGGCGGCGAGTTCGGGCAGCCTGGCGGCGGCGGCGAGGAAGCGTTCGATTTCTTCGTCGGCCACGAGGCCGGCGGCGAGGGTGCGGAACTTGTTGACGTACTGTTCCCGGGCGAACGGCCGGGCGCCCAGCGGGTGCGCGTCGGCGACGGCGATCTCATCGGTGACGACGGTGCCGTCCTTGAGCGTGATCTCCACGGAACCGCCGAAGGCCTTCTCGGCGATGTCGAGGGAGTGGTAGCGCCGGGTCCATTCCGGGTCCTCGACCGTGGTGACCTTGTGCCAGAGTTCCACGGTGTCCGGACGCGCCGCGCGTTCGGGGGCGTAGGAATCGACGTGGTGCCAGGCGCCGTCCTGCAGCGCGACGGTGAAGATGTACGGGATAGAGTGGTCCAGCGTTTCGCGGCTGGCCGTGGGGCTGTACTTTTGCGGATCGTTGGCGCCGGAGCCGATCACGTAGTGGGTGTGGTGGCTGGTCTTGATCAGCACCGACTCCACGTTGGCGGGGTCCTTCAGCTCAGGATGCTCGCCGTGCAGCTTGCGGGCGAGGTCGATCCAGGCCTGCGCCTGGTATTCGGCGGAGTGTTCCTTGGTGTAGGTGTCCAGGATGGCGCGCTTGGCTTCGCCGGCTTCGGGCAGCGGCACGGTGTAGTTGGCGTCGGGGCCGTCAAGCATCCAGGCGATGACGCCGTCTTCGCCTTCATAGATCGGCACCGGGGAGGTCTGGCCGCGCATGGCACGGTCCGCGGATTCGACGGCCATCTTGCCGGCAAACGCCGGGGCGTGGGCCTTCCAGGTGGAGATCTCGCCCTTGCGGGACTGCCGGGTGGCGGTGGTGGTGTGCAGGGCCTGGCCGATGGACTGGAAGATGGTCTCGACGTCGAGCCCCAGCAGGGTGCCGATGCCGGCGGCGGCGGAGGGGCCGAGGTGGGCGACGTGGTCGATCTTGTGTTCGTGCAGGCAGATGGCCTTGACCAGGTTGACCTGGATCTCGTAGCCGGTGGCGATGCCGCGGATGAGGTCCTTGCCGGAGGAGCCGACGTGCTGGGCCACGGCGAGGATCGGCGGGATGTTGTCACCCGGGTGCGAGTAGTCCGCGGCGAGGAAGGTGTCGTGGTAGTCGAGTTCACGGACCGCGACGCCGTTGGCCCAGGCCGCCCATTCGGGGGCCACCCGCTCTTCGATGCCGAAGACCTTCGAGCCCTTGCCGCCGGTGGTGGGGCCGTGTGTCAGCGCCTGCGCGCGGGCGGCGACGATCGGTGCACGTTTCAGCGAGGCGATGGCCACCGAGGCGTTGTCGATGACGCGGTTGATCACCATGTCGGTGACCTCGTCGGTGACGGCCACGGGATCCGCGGCCACCTTGGCGATCTTGTAGGCGAGCTGGTCCTCGCGGGCCAGGTTTTCCTCGCTCTTGTAAACGCGGACGTGGTGTTCCTTAACCATGGTGCTCCTTTTAGTGAGGTATGTGCGTGGCTTTGACGTGGGAAAGGCTGCGGTGCAGATGGAGCGTGGTGGCGGCTTCGGCCAGCCGGGGGTTGCCGGCCGCGATCGCCTCGGCAATGGCCGCGTGTTCGGCGGCGGCCGCGGTGAGCCGGGCCGCGTCGTCGGCCGCGAGCCGGCGGACCCGGACCAGGTGCACGCGCAGGCTGCGCATCGCCTGGGCCAGGTAGGAGTTGGAGATCGCGGCGTCGATCTCCGCGTCCAGCCTTCCGACGAGCCCGTAGTAGTCGTGCCGGGCCGGATCCTCGCCGTTGATCAAGGCGGGGGCCTGGAGCAGTTCGTTCCGCAGCTGCTCAAAGGTGGCGCGGTCGCCGCGTTCGGCGGCCAGGGCGGCGGCCTTCCCTTCCAGGGTATCGCGCAGCTCGAACAGCTCATCGATGTCCTCCAGCGAAATGTCGGTGACGACGACGCCGCGGCCGCCCGCCGTCGTCGTCAGGCCCTCTGCGGTGAGCCGGCTCAGGGCCTCCCGCAGCGGGGTGCGCGAGATGCCGAGCCGTTCGGACTGCTCAACTTCGGCAAGCACCGTTCCGGGAAGGAGACGCCATTCAATGATGTCGTCGCGGAGGGCCGCGTAGGCCTTGTCGCTGGCGCGCATCCTGCCTCCTTCAGTGCTGGGCTCTCAGTGGTGGACCAAAAACAGTGTATACACGCAAGGGCCATTTGGCCAGTAATTCGCCGATATCTGGCCGTAAAGCGCTAGCCGTGTATACACAAGCCCTTGTGCTGCCCGCCGGGGCCGGGCTACCATGAGCTCCATCACAACGTCGTGGACGGGATTCATTTCGTGGTCACCAAGAGCTACCGGAACAGTTACGAACGCAGCCTGGAAAAGCCTGAAGCATTCTGGCTGGAAGCCGCAGGGAAGATCTCCTGGTCGGCGCCGCCGCGGCGGGCGCTGGATTCCAGCCGGGCACCGCTCTACGGCTGGTTTCCGGACGGGATCCTGAACACTTCCTACAACGCCCTGGACCGCCATGTGGCGGAAGGCCGGGGCGCACAGGACGCCCTGATCTACGACTCCGCCATGCTGGGAACCCAGCAGCGGTACAGCTATGCCGAGCTCACGGAGCTGGTGGCCCGCTTCGCCGGGGTCCTGCGCAGCCACGGCGTGGGCAAGGGCGACCGCGTGGTGATTTACATGCCGATGATCCCCGAAGCGGTGATCGCGATGCTGGCAACCGCCCGGCTCGGCGCCGTGCACTCCGTGGTCTTCGGCGGCTTCGCCCCCAAGGAACTCGCCGCCCGCATCCGGGACGCCGCCCCCGCCGCGGTGGTGACGGCGTCCGGCGGCCTCGAGCCATCACGCCGGATCGAATACCTGCCCGCCGTCGCCGAGGCCCTGGAACTGGCCGGAACGCCGGACACCCCGGTGCTGGTCAAGGCCAGGGAAGGCTTCGCCTCCACTGTGGCCGGGCATCCCGGCTGGCTGGACTGGGACACCGAGATGGCTGCCGCCGAGCCGGCCGCACCGGTCGACGTCACGGCCACGGATCCGCTGTACATCCTCTATACCTCCGGAACCACCGGCGCGCCGAAGGGCGTCGTGCGGGACAACGGCGGCCATGCCGTGGCGCTCAGCTGGACCCTGGAAAACATCTACGACGTCGGCCCGGGGGACGTCATGTGGACCGCCTCCGATGTCGGCTGGGTGGTGGGGCATTCCTACATCGTCTACGGGCCGCTGCTGGCCGGCGCCACCACCGTCCTGTACGAGGGAAAGCCGGTGGGGACCCCCGACGCCGGTGCGTTCTGGCGGGTGGTCCAGGACCATAAGGTGAACGTGCTGTTCACCGCGCCCACCGCGCTGCGTGCCATCCGGAAAGCCGACCCCGAGGCGAAGCTCCTGGAAGGCTATGACATTTCCAGCCTCCGCACCCTCTTCGCGGCCGGCGAGCGGCTGGACACGGACACGTTCCACTGGGCCTCCCGGGTCCTGGGCGTCCCGGTGGTGGACCACTGGTGGCAGACCGAAACCGGCTGGGCCATCTGCGCCAACCCCCGCGGCCTTGACGGGCTGCCGATCAAGGCCGGCTCGCCCAGCGTCCCGATGCCCGGCTTCCGGCTCGACGTCGTCGACGGCACCGGCGCGGACGTGGAGGCCGGCACGGAAGGCAACATCGTCCTGGGACTGCCGCTGCCGCCGGGCACGCTGACCACGCTCTGGCGCAACGACGACCGCTACATTTCGTCCTACCTGCAGGCATTTGAGGGCTACTACGCCACCGGCGACTCCGGCTACCGGGACGAGGACGGCTACGTCTTCGTCATGGGCCGCACGGACGACATCATCAACGTGGCCGGACACCGGCTGTCCACCGGTGCGATGGAACAGGTGATCGGGCAGCATCCGTCGGTGGCCGAATGCGCCGTGATCGGTCTCGCCGACCCGCTCAAGGGGCAGCGGCCCAGCGGCTACGTGGTGCTCAAGTCCGGCGTGGACGTGCCCGAAGAGATTCTGGCCAAGGAACTCATTGCCCTGGTCCGGCGCGACATCGGGGCGGTGGCGGACTTCAAGCACGTCACCGTGGTGGAGGCCCTGCCCAAGACCCGTTCGGGAAAGATCCTGCGCAAGACCATGCGCCAGATCGCCGACGGCGACGACTACGTGGTGCCGTCCACGATCGAGGACGCCGGCGTGATCGACCAGCTGCTCGCGACCCTGCGCCCCGCCGCCGGCGGGGGAATAACCGGCGGGGAGTAACAGGCGGGGGAGTAGCGGCCGGCACGTGGGTCTTCCTTGTGTTGCAGAGTTACCGTGAACCTGGGGTTTGCTGTGCCCACTTCATCCATGCCTCTATGCCGGCGGCATCCAGCGGCAGGGCGTCGGAGATGACGTCGGAGCCCGCGGAAGTGACCACAATATCGTCCTCCAGCCGGACACCGATTCCGCGCAGTTCCGGCGGCACGGTGAGGTCGTGTTCGTGGAAGTACAGCCCCGGCTCCACCGTCAGCACCATGCCCGGCACCATCGCAGCACCCTGGTAGCTTTCGTAGCTGGACTGCGCACAGTCGTGGCAATCCAGGCCCAGGTGGTGGCCCACCCCGCACACCAGGTAGCGGCGGTGGTGCTGGCCTTTCGGGGACAGCGCCTCGTCCACGGAGACCGGCAGCAGGCCCCAGTCGTGCAGGCCGTTGGCAATGACCTCCATGCAGGCTTGATGGAAGTCGGCGAAGTACTTGCCCGGCCCCACCTGGGCCAGCCCGGCCCGGTGCGACTTTTCCACGAGGTCGTGGACCTGCCGCTGGATGGGGCTGAAGGTACCGGAGCCCGGGAACGTGCGCGTGACGTCTGCAGTGTAGAAACTGTTGGTTTCCACACCCATGTCCAGCAGCAGGACCTGGTCCTCCAGGACGGGGCCGTCACACCGCACCCAGTGCAGCGTGGGGGCGTGCTTTCCACTGCCCACAATGGTGGCGTAGCCGACGCCATTGCCGTAGGCGCGGGCGTGCCGGTCAAAGGTGCCCTGCAGCCAGCGTTCGCCGCGGCCGGAAATGGCCGTCGGCACCTCGGCCAGCACGGCCGCAAAACCTTCAACAGTGTGGTCCACGGCCTCGCGCAGCTGGGCGATCTCCCATGGATCCTTCACCATGCGCAAGGTAGAGAGCTCCCTGCCCAGCACGGCACCGGCGTCGATGCCGTGGCGGGCGGCAAGCCCGGCAGGCAGGATGCCGGCACCCAGGGTGGCGGACCCGGGCCGCATGGCCGCGGTGATGCCGGCGTCGAGCTCGGCCAGCGGCTTCACGGGCAGCGCCAAGGCTTCGGCCCAGTCGGAAAAGTCGGGTGCCGAGCCAACCCACATCTCCCCCTGGGCGGCATTTGTGAAGAACTCGGGGTTGTCGGCATAAAAAGGTGCCGGGATGTAGAGCGCGGAGTCGTGCCCGGCGGCCGACGGCGCCATGACCAGGACCGCGCCGTCAATCGGGGCACCGGTCAGCCAGTAAAAATCGGAGTCCGGGCGGAAGTCGTAGTATGTGTCATTGCTGCGCACGGGGGCCGTTCCGGCGCCGATGACCAGGGTCTGGCCGCGGAACGCCTCGGATGCCCGGGCCCGGTGCTCCCCGGCCGCTGCTGCAGCACCGGCCACGACGCGCGGCGTCCGGTCCGGGGTGCCCCATCCCTGGCTCATGTACTCGGCGAACGCCGGGATGTTTGCCAGCCGGGGCAGGCGGGGGTCCGTCCCAAGGGGTGCCGGCATGGAACGGACGGCGGTGGCGTCTGTTGAAGTCATACGAGTTTTGTTTCCCATCTCCACCTCAATGCGGGGCACAGGAAGCACCTCCCCGCATTTATGGCGTACTTTTTGTTGTAGCGAATTGTTCGTTTTGCGCTGGTTGAACCCGGTGCTTTGAACCCGGTGCTCAATATCTCCCAGGTGCCTGCACGGGATGGCTGTTTCCTGTATGGGCACCGAATCCCGGAACGTGCGTCCCGCCGGCGAGTATCCACCAGAAGGGATCATCGCCATCGAGGCGTCGCCAGCGGACAAGGTGCGAGCGCACAAGGTGCGAGGCGGCCGCGTGCAGCCAGTTTGAAGCAACCATCAGTTCAGTTCCTTTTCGCGTTAGTGGCTTGGTGCGGCTACCCGTTCCGGCGGCCGTCTACGAGGCGCGGCAGTCCGAGCGGGTTTTCCTCCCGCAGGGCGTCGGGCAGCAGGTGCTGCGGGAAGCCCTGGTACGCGACCGGTCGGAGGAAGCGTTCGATCGCTGCCGTGCCGACGGAAGTACTGCCAACAGCAGTCGTCGCCGGGTAGGGACCGCCGTGCTGCTGGGCGTAGGTGACCGAGACGCCTGTGGGCCACTGGTTCCAGACCACGCGGCCGGCCTTGCGGGCGAGGACTTCTACCAGGTCTGCGATATTGCACGATTCCGTGCCCTGGATCGTGGCGGTCAGCTGCCCCTCGAAGGTCTCGGCGAGTTCCGGGAGTTGGGACTCGTCGTCGTAGACCACTACGACGGCCGCCGGGCCGAAGCATTCTGTCTGGAGCGTTTGCGGCTCAGCAAGCACGTCCGCGGCCGTGGTGAGCAGGAGGGTGGGGCCGGGAGGGGCGGCCAGAGGTGCCGGGCCCTGGGCCAGGACGTCGATGCGGGGGTTGGCCTGCAGGCCAGCGAGCACCGCGGTGTAGCCGGACTGGATCCGTTCGTTGAGCAGCGGAGCGGCAGGCGGCAGGGTGGCATTGCGCAGCGCCTCCACGACGCCCGAGCCGGCCGGGACGAACAGCATGCCGGGCTTGGTGCAGAACTGCCCGGCCCCCAGGGTGAAGGACCCAAGGAACCCTTCGGCGATCTCCGCGCCACGCTCCGCGGCTGCGGCCTCGGTGACGAATGCCGGGTTGTTGCTGCCCAGCTCGCCGAAGAAGGGGATCGGTTCGGGCCGGGAGCTGGCGATGTCGAAGAGTGCCCGTCCGCCGGGGATGGAGCCGGTGAAGGCTCCGGCTTTGACCCGGGGGTCCCGCAACGCCGCGGAGCCGGCGGCGGTACCGGTGATCAGAGCGAAGGTTCCCTCTGGTGCTCCGGCCGCGCCGAGGGCGGTTGTGACCACTTCACCGGTCATCCGGGAGAGGCCCGGGTGCCCGGAATGGGCCTTGAGCAGCACAGGGCTGCCCGCGGCAAGGGCGGAGGCGGTGTCGCCGCCTGCCACCGAGAACGCGAAGGGAAAGTTGCTGGCTGCGAACACGAGGACCGGGCCCAGGGGAACCAGCATGCGGCGCAGGTCTGGCCGTGGTGCGCCCATGGGCCAGTCGGCGTCGGAGTGGTCCACACGGGCGTCCAGGTAGGTGCCATCCCGGAGCACCTCTCCGAAGAGGCGCAGTTGGAAGGTGGTGCGCTTCAGTTCGCCCCGGAGGCGGGCCTCCGGCAGGTTGGTCTCGCGTTCGGCCACCGGGATCAGCTGGTCTGCCGCTGCGTCGAGGGCGTCCGCCACGCTCTCGAGCAGCGTGGCGCGCTCGTCCGGGCGCAAGGCCGCGAGCGGCGCGGCGGCCGTATGCGCGGCGGCGAGGAGCGACTCAAGTTCGGCATCAGTGGTGGGCTCTACTATGGCGGGGGCGGTCGCGGTCATGTGTGCGTTGTCCTTCCGGGACGGGGTCAGCGGTACGGGGTTCAGCTGGCTGCAATGTCGAGGGAGGCGAGTTCGCCGATGCTGACGGGCGCGCCGAGCGGTCTCTTGGCTGAGTCGTTCAGGGACTGGGCGGAGGCTGAAGCGCCCGGCCCGGCGGCCAGGCAGGCTGCTGCGAAACCGCAGACCCTGCCCTGGCACCAGCCCATGCCGGCACGGGTGAAGGATTTCAGGCTGCGGCTGTCGCGAGCCTCAAGCGTTTCCCGGGCCTCGGTGAGCTGGCCGGCCGTGACCTCCTCGCACCTGCACACGGTGGTGTCGGGTGTGAGCCATTCCTGCCAAGCGGCGGGCACCGGGTGGGCCCGGTGCATGGCCTCGGCGAAGCGCCGATGCCGTGCGGCGCGGGACGGTGCGGCGCGGGTCGGTGCGGCGCGGGACGGTTCGGCGTAGGCCCCCGCGCCGGGCTCCCGGGCTGCCGCCGCGCCTGCCGTGAGACCCTCAATTACGGCCAGGGATGCCCCTCCGACGCCGGTGATTTCCCCCGCCAGGAACAGGCCGGGGATGCTGGACTCCTGGCGCTCATCGACGATGCCGACAAGGGAGCCGTCGGCGTCGAGCCTGGTATCGGCCCCGAGGGCTACGGGCAGTTCCATCTGGGGGGTGAAGCCCCAGCCAAAGCCGACCACATCGACGTCGTCGTAGACGCGTTCGGTGCCCGGACGGACCCTGCCGTCGGCATCGACCTTGGCCGTCCGCACGCCTGATGCACGGTCCTGGCCGAGGATCTCGGTGACGATGCTGCGGGTGCGGTACGGGATCCGGTGCCGGGCGAACACTGCTGCGTACTCGGCCCCTTCAAGGGCCTTCTCGGGAACTCCGGCGGCCGCGCGCAGATGCGGCAGCCATGCTGTCGGGGAGGAGGACTCGAACACAGCAAGGACGTGTCCGCCGGCTTCCGCGATTCCGGCCGCCACCGGGAGCAGGAACGGGCCGGTGCCGGCGACGACGAATCTGCGACCTGGCAGTGTTCCGTTTCCTTTCAGGAAGGCCTGGATGCCTCCGGCGGCCATGACCCCGGGCAGCTCCCAGCCGGGGACCGGCAGCTGCCGGTCGTAGCCTCCCGGGCACAGCACGAGACGGCGCGCGACGACGGTCCGCCCGGCGCCAGGGCCCGCTGGGGCGTTGCCGGCGCCAGGGCCCGCTGGGGCGTTGCCGGCGGCGTTTTCGGATCTTGCCCCGGCCACCGTTGGTGTCGTGCGCAGGGTGAAGCCGGCGTCGTTCTTCTCCGGCATCCAGACCTGGAGGCCGGGAAGGTAGGTGATTTGCCCACGGCGGCGCGCCGCATCGAAGCGGGCACGGAGGTCAACGTAATGGCGCCAGCCATGGTGCCCGGCACCGTCCGGCTCCGGCACTACGGTCTCGGGGCGATGGCGCCAGAACTGCCCGCCCGGCTGGGCGCCGGCGTCCACAACTGCGACCAGGGCCCCTGCCTCGGCGGCCGCGACGGCCGCGGCCAGGCCGGCGGGTCCGGCGCCCACGACGGCTACGTCAGCCTTTACGAGGCTGCCAACCTCGCCGGGGCTCACGGCCGGCCTCCCTCGGCATGAGGGTACGAGCCGTCAATCTGCATGCCATCGCTTACTTCAACGAGGCACGCGCGCTGGTTGGCCGCGCCGTTGGCGGTGACGAGGCAGTCGAAGCACACGCCGATTCCGCAGAATAACCCGCGAGGCCTCTCTCCCTTGCGCGTGCTCCGCCAGGCGGTGATGCCATGGGCCGCCAGGGCGGCGCCGACGCTCTGGCCGGGTGCAGCCTTGAGCGGGCGGCCGTCGAAGCGGAGGGTCAGTTCATCGGTGGACCCGCCGGGCGTCTCTGCCGCGCCGTGTGCCTGGGTGCTCATGCGGTAGCCTCCTGGTGATGTGTCGGGGTGGGATCAGCCGCCAAGCCGAAGCGGGCCGGCGCGAAGGGGGAAAGGTCCAGATCCGGGGACTGGCCGGCCAGGGCCTGGGCCAGAAGCTTGCCGGTTCCGGCGGACAGGCCGATGCCGGCGCCCTCGTGCCCGGCGGCGTGCCATAGCCCCGGGGCGCGCTCATCGTGTCCGATCACCGGCAGGTGGTCCGGGCAGTATGGGCGGAAGCCGTGGTAGTGGCGGATGGCCTTGACGTCCTCAAGAAAAGGGAAGAGGGCGGTCGCGTTGCGGGCAAGCAGGCGCAGTGCGCTGGTGCTCACCGAGCGGTCAAAGCCCACGCGCTCCCGCGTCGAGCCGATCAGGATGGTTCCTCCGGGGGTGCTCTCAACCACCGGCGAGGCCTGCAGCCCGGCGTCTGAACTGCCGACGTTTTCGATGTATTCCGCCGCGTAGACCTTGTGGTGGACCATCGGCGGGAGCGGCTCGGTGACCAAGACGAAGCCCCGTCTGGGCAGGACCGGTACGTTGACGCCGGCCAGTGCGGCGAGTTCGCCCGCCCAGGTGCCGGTGCAGTTCACGACGGCGCCGGCGGAGAAATCCCCTCGAGGGGTCCGCACACCGGTCACGCGGTCGCCGCTGCGCAGGAAACCCGTCACGGGCGTCTCGGCCAAGAAGCGGGCCCCCGCCTCGGCTGCGAGTCGGACCAGGTGCGCCGCGACGAGCATCGGCTGGACCTGGCAGTCCTCAGGGTAGCTGGCCCCACCAAGGGCCTCGGGGGAAATATGCGGCTCTGCTTCCCGGAGCGCGTCCCGGTCGAGCTCCTCGACGGCGACGCCGTAACCGGTCTGGACGGCCATGACGCGGTGAAGGGAAGCGAGGCTGCTCTCTCTGGAGGCCACGATGATCCCGCCCTTGGACTCAAATTCCCACAGCTTCTTGTGTTCGCTGAGGTCTCCGTGCCATACCCCCAAGGAGTAGCGTGTCAGTTCGAGTTCGGGTCCCAGTTCCTTATCCGAGACCAGAATGTTCCCCTCGCCTGCGGAGGATGTGCCGCTGGCCGGCAGGCCCTTGTCCAGGACTGTGACGGTCAGGCCCTGCTGCGCGGCGAAGTACGCGGTGGCCGCACCGACCACTCCGGCGCCAATGACGAGTACGTCGCTGGCTGCGTTCATGGCTGTTGCTCCTGGTCTGGTTTTTCGTGCTCGCCGGTGGCCCAGAGGCCGCGGGCGTGGCCGATGTGGCGGCGCATGAGCTCGCGTGCCGCCGGTCCGTCGCCGGATTCAATGAGGTTGAGCAACTCGTGGTGTTCTTGGGCCGAGTCGGCCAGGCGGTCGCTCTCGCTCAGCGTTTTGAGACCGTACATCCGGGTGCGTGCGCGAAGACTGGTCGCGAGCTCAACGAGTTGGTTGTTGCCGGTGTAGCGCAGAAGCTCGGCGTGGAAATCGCGGTCGGCGGCCAGGTATGAGGCCAGGTCCCCCTCACGCGCTGCGTTGACGATGGCGTCTGCCATCGAGCGAAGTGTGGTGATGCCTGCGGGCGGGACGGTCCCGGCAATGTCGGCCATCACGGGAGGCTCAAGGAGCAGCCGGATCTCCGAGAGCTCGTCGAGCTCACGGTCGCTCATGCTGGTGATGCGGAATCCCTTGTTCTTCATCGTCTCGACCAGGCCTTCGCGGGTCAGGTCCATCATGGCTTCCCGCACGGGCGTGGCCGAGACGCCGAAGGCCGCGGCCAGGGCGGGCGCCGAGTACAGGGTGCCTTCCTTGAGCGTGCCGGCGATGATGGCGGTGCGCAGAGACTCTGTGACGGATTCGCGCAGGCTGTACTGGCGGCCGAGCGGTGCTATCGGGAGTTCGTTGTTGACTGACACGGTGAGAACTCCTTGTGCGGTCTTCATGGTTTGGTGCCTCCTTCATACACCACGGCGGCCGTGACGAGGTCTTCCCATGCCATGCCAACACCGGCGTACAGGCAGGGGCGGCCGGGCGTGCGATTGAACCGTCCGGTGACCAGGTCTTGAAGGTTGGCGGGACGGATCTCTTCCCACTCCGGGACGGTTCGGGCCGGGATAAGGTCCCCGGCCTCGCGCCAGGCCGAGGCGCGTCCCTCCACGACGACGTCGCTGCGGCGCACGAGTGCGGCGTCAACCTCGCGCGCGTCAAGTCCGTGCTGGCCCACCGCGGCGACCACGGCTCCGGGGGCCACCAGGTTGCCGTCGAAGAGCGGAGTGCGCGAGGAGGTCGCGCAGAGCACGATGTCCGCGTCGGGCACCTCTGCGACGGTTCCCGGGCGGAGCTCGATGTCCTCGGTGGCCAGCTGCGCGATGAGCGTCCGCACGCGCTCGGGGCGCTGGCCGACGACTGAAAACTTTGCCTCGGGGATGACCGCGTGCGCCGCGCGAACGTGGTTGAGTGCCTGGGTTCCGGCGCCGAACACGAGCACCCGGGGAGCCGCGGGGGCGCCGCCGGGCGCTGCGCCCAGGATGTGTTTTATGGCCAGGAGCGTGGTGGCAGGCGTGCGGACTGCGGTGAGTTCGTTGCCGTCCATCACGGCCAGCGGCGCCAGGGTGCCGGAGTCGACGAGGACATAGACGCCTTGGATCTTCTCCAGTCCGCGCGCGGGGTTGCCCGGGGCAACGGTGAGGGCCTTGATGCCGCTGTAGCTGTGGCCGACCGCCGGCATGAGGAGAAACTCCCCGCCCGGGGCCGGGCTGAAGAGCCTCGGACTGTCCTCCTCCGGATTCACGCCGTTCCGGAGGGCGCGCTCCAGGGCCGCGATCGCCGTCGTCCACGGGGCGGCCGTGCGAACGGCCGCCGCATCAAAGTAGGGAAGGCTCACAGCAGAAACCCCGAGGGGAAAGGATCGGTGGGATCGAGGAAGTACTGCGCCGTGCCGGTCAGCCATGCACTGCCTGTCACTGTTGGGACAACGGCCGGCCGGCCGGCCACCTCGGTCTCCTCGATCAGCCTGCCGGTGAAGCGCGAACCGATGTAGGACTCGTTGACGAAGTCGGCGCCCAGGGCAAGCTCGCCGCGGGCGTGCAGTTGAGCCATTCTGGCGCTGGTGCCGGTGCCGCATGGTGAGCGGTCGAACCAGCCGGGATGGATGGCCATGGCGTGGCGGGAGTGCTCGGCGGTGGAGCCTGGGGCCTTGAGGTAGACGTGGTGGCAGCCACGGATGTCGGCGCGCTCGGGGTGCACGGGCTCGTCCGCGGCGTTAACAGCGTCCATGATCGCGAGGCCGGCCTTGAGGATGTCATCCTTGCGCGAGCGCTCAAAGGGCAGTCCCAGGCTCTCGAGGTCTACGATCGCGTAGAAGTTCCCGCCGAAGGCCAGGTCATAGGCGACGGTGCCGAAGCCGGGGACTTCCACCGTGGCATCGAGCCGGTCCACGAAGGAGGGGACGTTGCGCAGCGTGACCGACGCCGCCCTCCCGTCCTCGACGGATACTTCGGCGATCACCAGGCCGGCCGGCGTGTCCAGCCGCACCGTCGTGACCGGCTCGACCACCTCGACCATTCCGGTCTCCACCAGCACGGTCGCGACGCCGATGGTGCCGTGCCCGCACATGGGCAGGAGCCCGGACACTTCAATGAAGAGGACGCCGAAGTCCGCATCCGGCCGTGTGGGCGGTTGGAGGATTGCCCCGCTCATGGAAGCGTGGCCGCGCGGTTCGGTCATGAGGAGGGTGCGGATCCAATCGCTGTGCTCCATGAACCACAGGCGGCGCTCCGCCATGGTGGCGCCGGGGATCGTCCCGATGCCGCCCGTGATGACGCGCGTGGGCATGCCCTCGGTATGCGAGTCCACGGCGTGGAAAATGCGGTTGGTTCTCATCGGGTACTCCTTCTTCTTTTTCATCGACTGCTCCGGAAGTGCCCTTTTGGAGGCGCATAAGGGCACTTACGGAGCAATCGATGGTTGGTAGGTTACTTGTAGCCCTTGGCGAGGGCCGCCTCGGTGTCGCGGACGACGGCGTCGCGCACCGCTGCGCTGAGCGGTCCGCGCGGCGGGCGGCAGACGCCACCGCGCAGGCCCACGACGTCCATGGACAGCTTGATGGCCTGGACGAATTCGGTCTTGCTGTCCCAACGCAGCAGGGAGTGCAGATCACGGTAGATCTCACGGGCGCGCTCCAGATCCGAGACGTCGCCCGAGGTGGAGAGCCGGTAGAGCTCGAGGGTGGACTCCGGAATTGCGTTGGGGTAGCCGGACACCCAGCCGACGGCTCCGGCCAGGCCCATCTCGACTACGGTGTCGTCGGTGCCGATGAGCAGATCGACCTCGGGGGCCAGCTCCTTGATTTCGTAGGCGCGGCGCACATCGCCGGTGAATTCCTTGACGCCGACAATGAGGCCTTCGCCGTGAAGGCGGGCAATGAGCTGCGGGGTCAGGTCCACCTTGGTGTCGATGGGGTTGTTGTATGCCACGATGGGCAGCCCGACGGCGGCAGCGCGGCGGTAGTGTTCCACCACCTCGTCGTCGTTGGCCCGGTAGGCGTTCGGAGGGAGCAGCATCAGTGCGCTGGCTCCGGCCTCGGCGGCCTGCTCCGCCCACTTCAGCGTCTGCAGCCCCCCGTAGGCGCCCACTCCTGCCATGACGGTGAAGCCCTCGGGCGCCGCCTCGACCGCCGTCGTGATGACGCGGGCGCGCTCTTCATCGCTCAGGGTCTGGTATTCGCCCAGGGAGCCGTTGGGGGCCACGCCGTCGCAGCCTGCATTGGCCAGGAACCGGACGTGCTCGGCATAGGCGTCGTAGTCGACGCTCAGGTCGTCCTGGAACGGGAGTGCTGTCGCGACGAGTACGCCGTGCCAGGGCTTGCGGGATTCTGTCATGATGATGTCCTTTCGTGGGGCACACGCGGCGCCGTCATTGCGTTGCCGTGAGATGCCTCACAGCCTAATTTACCATGTGACATTGCACAGGTGGTCTAAATATGGTGCCGGGCCGAAGCCCGGCACTCTGGGTCGGTCGTTGGGGTCAGCTTGCGGGAACGACGTACTGCTTCGAGGCAACCTTCCCGAGCCCCTCGGACAGGCCGGCGTCGGTCAGGAGCTTGGTGATGGTCCCATCCCCGCGCTGTGCGGTGATGCCGGCGTCGAGCGCTTCGCGCAGGCTATTGTTGCCCTTGGTCATCGGGAAAGCGGCCTCGGGTGCGTTGGCGATTGCCCCGACCCGAGGGTCCGGCTTCTCGTTCGCGAGCGCCACCTTGACGCCGGCGACATCCTTGAACTGGAGCACCTGCACACCATAGGCGTCGACGTCCGCGTCGAGGCGGCCGGCGTCGAAGTCGGCCTTGAGCTCAACACTGCTCGGGTAGGTGACAAGCTTGTCGCCCAGAATCTTCTTGAGGTCTTCAACCCACAAGTAGCCGTCGATCGTGCCCACCTTGTTCATCTTCTCAAGGTCCGTGACGGTGGTGGCGCCGGTCTTCGAGGTGATGCCCATGCCGTCCAGATATGTGGAGGCGGAGAAGTCAACGGCCTTGAGGCGCTTCTCGGTTGCGTCGATCGTGCCGACTGCCAGGTCGATGTTGGCACCGGAAATGGACTGCACGGCATCCGCGTAGGTGGCCTGTTGGTAGGCCGGTTCGAGGCACTCGTCCTTGGCGATCTTGTTGACGATTGCGATGTCGATGCCGTTGGGCTTGCCGCTGTTGTAGCTGCTGAACGGCGGGATATCGATGACGCCCACCGTGAGCTTGCCCGGGGCGACGGTCTGGATTCCCGAATGCTGGGGTGTGCACGACGATGTGCTCGCATTCGTGGATCCGCCGCACGCCGTTAGTGCGAGGCCGACGGTGATCGCGGTGGCAGTCAGGATGCCGGCGCTCTTGAGGGGGTGCGTTTTCATGATTTCTCCTGGGTGTGTTGGGGATGGTGCTGAGTAAGTGGGGTGGAACGTGGGGTGGAACGGTCAGGTGTGGCGGCCCATGCGCTTCTCGAAGAAGACGGTGATCCACGTGGCCGGCATCGAGATGACGGCGTAGCAGAGGCCAGCGAGGGTGAAGATTTGCAGGTAGTTGAAGTCCTGGCTGCCGATGTTGTAGGCCGTCTTCATCAATTCGGGGACGGCGATGCCGTAAGCGAGCGACGTGCCTTGGAATACCTGGATTGCGACGCCCATCAGTCCGGGGATCGCCGAGCGCATGCCTTGCGGCATAATGACCCGGAAGAAGGTGTCGCGTTGCGACAGGCCCAGGGCGTTGGAGGCCTCCCGCTGTCCGCGGGCCACGGACCGGAGGCCTGCTCGCATGATCTCGCTCGAGTACGCGGCCGAGTTCCAGGTGAGGGCGAGGCATGCTGCTGTGATGCTCTCGAATGCGATCCCGAACTTCGGCAGGCCGTAGTAGAAGAGGTAGAGGATCACCAGGGCCGGTGCGCCGCGGCCGATCTCGACGACGGCGAGTCCGAGAGTGCGGACGGCCAGGTTCTTGGCGGTCACCATGAGGCTGAGGCCCAGACCCAGCGGATAGCCGAAGAGGATTGAGATGCCTGCGATGAGGAGGCTGACGCCGAGGCCGGACATCATCTGCGGGAGGTAGCCCACCCATTCTGTAAGCCAAGTCATGCGTAGATGGCCTTCCTCATGCGGGAGTCGAGTCGACGGGACAGATAGGCGACCGGCAGGCTAAGCACGATGTAGAGGACGCCCACGATGATGTAGGGCAGGATCCCCTCGACCGTGGGGTGCTGGCGTGCGAAGGCCTGGGACTGGAACACCATCTCGGTGACGATGATCGTGGAGGCGATCGAGGAGTCCTTGAGCAGGCCGGTCAGGTAGGTGGCGATGGACGGGGATACGATGCGGAAAGCCTGCGGGGCCTGCACACCGAAGAACGCGGCCGCCGGGGCCAGCCCCAGGGCGTGTGACGCCTCGCCCTGACCGCGGGGGACAGACTGCAGACCGCCGCGAAGAATCTCGGCCAGGTAGGCCACGGAGACAATACCGAGGCCGACGATGGCCGCGCTGACCGGGTTGAACTTGAAGGTTCCGATCTGGATGCCGAACTTGAGCAGGAACAGCCACACGATGATGGGCACTCCCCGGACAAGATCAACGAAGAGCCGGCAGGCCAGCCTCACCGGCAAATTCGATGATGACAGTCCGATGGCGAGGGGAACGGCACCGACCATGCCGATGGCGAATGCCGACAGCGTCAGCCCCAGGGTCATGGGCAGCCCCTGCAGGACGGCGGAGAGCGCATCCATGTCAGCGCTCCAGCACGGCGCGCAGGAAGCGGCGGGTTCGGGCCTCCTGGGGATCGCTCATGATGGCCCGCGGGTCGCCTTGCTCGATGATCTTGCAGTCGGCCATCACCACAAGCGTGTCCGAGACGTCACGGGCGAACTGCATCTCGTGGGTTACAACGATCATCGTCATCCCGTCTGCTGCCAGTTCGCGCATCACGGCCAGGACTTCAAGCCCCACCTCGGGGTCCAGGGCTGAAGTCGGTTCATCGAAGAGCATGATGCCCGGGTCCAGGGCCAGTGCCCGCGCGATGGCAATGCGCTGCTGCTGGCCTCCGGAGCACCGGCCAGGATGCTCGCCCGCTTTCTCCTTCAGGCCCACCCGCTCAAGCAACTGCATCGAACGCTCATCGGCTTCCTCCTTGCTGCGGCCAAGAACCTTCTGCTGCGGAAAGCTGATGTTCTTCAGCGCGGACATGTGCGGAAAAAGGTTGAAGGACTGAAAAACCATGCCGACCGTGCGCCGCAGCGCGGCAAGGTCCCGGGCATTGACGTCGTTACCCGGCTGAATGGTGTGTTCGCCCACCTGGATGGTGCCGGAGTCAGGCCGCTCCAGGAGGTTGATGCACCGAAGGAATGTGCTCTTGCCGGCGCCGGAGGGGCCAATGAGCGCCGTTACCGTCCCGGGCTCGACGTGCAGGGACACATCGTCAAGGACGACGTGGTCGCCAAAACGCTTTGAGATGTTGTCCAGCTTGATGCCGGTACGGGGGGCGAGCTTGCCGTTCGCGATTTCTGAAAGGGTCATAGCGATCTTCCATGTGTGGACTAGGTAAACACGGTCCCTGTGGGCCGTGTCACATCATATGTGCAATGGTACATAACACTGTCCGGCTTGGGAAGACTTTTATTTAGCTGCGGGCGCTGTAGCCGCTCCCACCTGACACGGCCCCGTCTGATGCTTGGCACTGCATCAGACGGCGCCGTGGTCGAGCGATCATTCCTCCGCGGAGTTCCCGAGAGGCTCGGGTATGGCTGCGACGGCGTCGATTTCGATGAGGAAGTCGCCCAGGAACGAACCTACGGTTGTTCGTGCCGGGTAGGGGGCTTCGACGAATTCTTCGTAGGTGGCGTTGAAGCCTGCGAAGTCCCGGCCGGGGTGGTGCAGGTGCACCGTTGCTTTGACGACGTGGGAGAAGTCCAGTCCGTGTGCGTTCAGGACGGCAGCCAGGTTTTTCATGGCCTGTACTGTCTGCTCCTCGATGGTGGTACCGACGGTGTCTCCGGTGATGGGCTGGTGCGGTGTCTGGCCTGCGGTGAAGAGGAAGCCGTTGGCGGCGATGGCCTGGGAGTAGGGGCCGGCAGGGCTGGGAGCGAGGTCTGTGCTTACCTGCTGTCGAGGCATTGAGCTGTCCTTTCTTGTGGCCGGCCCAATGGCCGGCCTGGGTTGGTGACGTCAGAGGACCTTTGATAGAAAGGCTTGTGTTCGTTCGTGTTGCGGTGAGCCAAGCACGTCGGCCGGGGCTCCGCTTTCGACGACGACCCCCTGGTCCATGAAGACCACCTGGTCGCTGACCTGGCGGGCGAAGCCGAGTTCGTGGGTGACTACCACCATGGTCATCCCGGCCTCGGCCAGGGACTTCATGACGTCGAGGACTTCGCCGACGAGTTCGGGATCGAGCGCGGACGTGGGTTCGTCGAAGAGCATGAGCTTGGGTTTCATGGCCAGTGCGCGCGCAATGGCGATCCGCTGTTGCTGCCCGCCGGAGAGCTCCTGGGGGTATGAGTGTCCCCGGTTCCCGAGTCCGACGCGGTCCAGCAGGGTCTGCGCTTCTTCGGTGACGTCGTTCCGGGGACGGCCAAGGACATGGACGGGCGCTTCGACGATGTTCTCCAGCACGGTCATGTGCGGGAACAGGTTGAAGCGTTGGAAGACCATTCCTGCGGTCAGTCGTGAGCGTGCTGTCTGCCGCTCTTTCATTTCGAACAGCCGGCCGTTGCGCTCGGCGTAGCCGACCATCTGTTCGTCCACGTACAGGCGTCCGGCGTCGACCTTTTCCAGGTGGTTGATGCACCGCAGGAAGGTCGTCTTCCCGGAACCGGACGGGCCGATCAGGCAGGTCACCGAGCCGCGTTCGACCCTCAGATCAATGCCCTTGAGGATTTCCGTTGAGCCGAAGCTCTTGCGGACTCCCTGGGCTTCCACCATGGCGGTGTTCATCATGCTGTCCTTGTCTTTGCGGGGCTCTTCGCGCGGCGGGCCGGCCGCGGCGATACGTCGAAGCCGCGGCCATAGCGCCGTTCAAGTTTGGTTTGGAAGAAGCTCAGGATGGTTGTCATCAGCAGGTACCAGAGGCTGGCGACAATAAGCAGCGGGATCGTTTGGTAGTTGTTGGAGTAAATAATCTGGGCCGAGTAGAGCAGGTCCGAGATCGCCAGCACACTGACCAGGGCCGTGCCCTTGAGCATGGAAATGACCTGGTTGCCGGTCGGCGGAAGGACCACTCGCATCGCTTGGGGAAGGATGACCCGGCGCATAAGCTGGCTGCCGTTCATCCCCACGGCCCGGGCGGCGTCGTACTGGCCCTTGTCCACCGATCCGATGCCGCCGCGAATAATCTCGGCCATGTAGGCGGCCTCGTTCAGGGACAGCCCCAGCAGCGCGGCGCCAAGGGGCGTGATGAGCACATTGGCCGATCCCAGGACCAGCGAGGGGCCGCCGAGGGGAAGACCGAAGGCGATCACCGGATACAGGGCGGCAATGTTGTACCAAAAAATCAGCTGCACGAGCAGCGGTGTGCCCCGGAAGAACCAGATGTAGCCCCGGCTGATGGTGCTCAGGATCGGGTTGGCCGTGTGCCGCATGACGGCCAGGACCGTACCCAGTGCGATGCCGACGCTCATGGACACCACGGTCAGGAGGATGGTCAGCCCGGCCCCCGCGATGATCTGCGGGGAGAAGAGATAGGAGACGACGACGTCCCAGTGGTACCGCTGGTTCACGGCCACGTCCCACGCGGCGCTGAGCGCGACCAGGATGAGGACGACGGCGGTCGCCAGCCGGAGCGGGTGCCTGAGCGGCACCACCGGGATGGAGTCGCCCGGCCCCGCCGGCGTGTCCTGACGGGTGTCGGGGAGGGAGTGTTGTTGCTGCACGGTTGTCACCTCCTATTGGGCGAAATTGACGCGGGCGTCGGTGATGGCGCTGGACTCGAGGCCGTACTTCCCGAGGACCTTGAGGTAGGAGTCGCTCTGGATGACACCGGAGAGCGCAGCGGAGACGGACTTGACCAGGCCGGAGTCCTTGGGCATGCCCACACCGACCGGCGTGAAGTCATATTTTGCGGCGATCTCGATCTGGGGGTTCTGCGTGGCAGCGAAGTTCAGAATCGGTGAATCCGCCAGTACGGCGTCCAGCCGCCCGCTGCTCAGGGCGGAGATTGCCTGCCGCGTGTCCTGGAACTCGCTTCTCTGGATCGAGTCCTTGCCGGCCGCGGTGCACGCCTTGTCGTAGTCGGGGACGTTGACCGTGAGCTGGTAGGACCCGGTCAGGAGGCCCACCTTCCGGCCGCACAAGGCGTGCTGATCAGTGATCCCCTGCGGGTTCCCCTGAGCCACCGCAATGGAATTGCCCATTTGCATGTAGTCAACGAAATCCAGGACCTCCATGCGCTTTTCCGTTGGGGTCATCGAGGAGACGGTCATGTCGTACCGGCCCGCCGCAATCCCGGGGATGATGGAGTCGAAATTGGCCACCTGGATCTCCAAGTTCACGCCCAGGGCCTGGCCGAGGAGGCGGGCGATGTCCGGGTTGGTCCCCGTCATGTCCTGGGTGCCTTCACGGTAGAACTGTGTCGGCGGCTCGTTGGTGGGGATGGCAACGCGCAGGATTTTTGTTGATTTGATCGATTCCGGGAGCAACGCGGCGGCGGCATCGTTGACCGCGAGGGCTGGGACCCCGGTGCCGGACCCGGCGGAGTCTCCCGACGGCGTCGACTGCGTTGATTGTGAGGATGCGGTGCTTGGCGCGCAGGCGGTGGCCGCCAGCAGGAGTGCCGCCGTGGCCATGACGGCAGGGATGCCGCGTTGAATGAGCTTCATGGGAGCGGTTGCGGTGGGGGTTTTCATCAGGGGGTCCTCAGATCGGAGTAGGCCAGCTGGGCAGCGGGAAATTTGGCAGGGGGGATTTCGGGGGGAAGGGTGCGGGTGAAGGCCTCGCTGCGGTGCCGGATCAGGTCCCGGCCCTCGTCACGCAACTCCTGGATCGTGGATACTCCGAGCAGCATCATGGTGCGCGTCATTTCCGCTGCCAGCAGCTTCAGGACATGGGCAACGCCTGCCTGGCTCGCGGCGGCAAGGCCGTAGAGGTAGGGGCGGCCGATCGAGCAGGCGTCGGCGCCGAGGGCGAGGGCCTTGACGATGTCCGAGCCGCGGCGGATGCCGCCGTCGACGATGATTTCAAGCCGGCCGGCGGTCATCTCGACTATTTCGGGAAGTACGTCCAGGGCCGAGGCCATGTGGTCCAGCTGCCTGCCGCCGTGGTTGCTGACCTGGACGGCATCGATGCCGATGTCGGCCGCCATGCCGGCGTCCCTGGGGTTGACGACGCCCTTGAGGATGATGGGACCGTTCCACCGCGCCCTCAGGTCCCGGATGTCGTCCCAGTCCGTTGGTTCGTAGGACCCCGCCAGCAGGGTCCGCCACATGTCAGGGGTGCTGGAGAGCGGGCCTTCAGGAATTTCGGCGTCCAGGTTCGGGAATGCGATCGCATCGTTCGCCAGGAATCCAAGAGCCCACCGGGGGTGCAGTGCCCCTTCAATGACGGTCTTGGGCTTGATTGACGGCGGCGCGGTGAATCCGTTGCGGTAGTCGCGCTCCCGGTGACCAATGGCCCGGCAGTCGACGTTGACCAGGAGCGCTTCGTAGCCTGCGTTCGAGACCCGGTCCAGGACAGCCTGCAGGAGGCCTTTGTCCGCAGTGGGCTCGAGGTTGAACCATCGCCGCAGCCCGGGAGCGGCGGCGCTGACGTGCTCCATGGTGGTGGTGCTCAGGTGTGCCAGCCCGTAGGGAATGCCGGCTTCAAGGGCCGCGCGGGCCACGGCAGTCTCGCCGTCGGGGTGGAACAACCTGGTGCCGCCGGTTGGGGACAAGGTCAGCGGCATCGCAACCTTGGCGCCCAGGAGGGTTGAGCTGAGGTCCAGGTGCTCCACCGATCCCCACTTCGGGAGGAAGGCCCAGTCATCAAAGGACGACTGGTTGCGCCGCAGGGAGACCTCGTCCTCGCCGCCGCCCTCGATGTAGTCGAACACGCTTCCGGGAAGGCGCTTGGCGGCCATTTTCCTCATGTCCTCAACGCTGTAGCAACGCCGCGACAGCCGCTCCGGCACTGACCGGGCAGGCCCGTGCACCGTGGCCAGTGACTTGATGTCTTTGATTCTCATTACGGGGTCCTCTATTTCCTGGGTGGAAACCTCGATCAACTTCGTCCCTCAATGGTGACGAAGATCTCACCCCCTCTATATGTTGATTCCTCCAAAAGATTCGATTTTTACCTGTGATATCGTCCACATATGGATTCAGGGGAACAGCCTGTTGCAGAGCCCGACCAGAACGCTGCGGTGGTGCGGTTGTCGGACTGCATCCAGCTCATGCAGGCCGATCTGGTGCACGCCAATCCGGCTCCGGACAACCTCGCGCATCCCGTCTCGGACGTCCTCATGTATGACCCCATGGACGAATGGACCAGCATCGAGGACCGGATCATCCTGGCTGTCGGGCTGAGCTGCGGCTCGCCGGATTTTGACCAGCTGCTGCACCGGGCTTCGAACAGCAACGCGGCCGCGGTGATCGTCAAGGCCCACGGGACGTCCCTGGAGCAGCTGCGCTCCGCCGCGGTCCGCCACAGCCTCGCGGTGCTCGTCGCGCCCGACAACACGGATTGGACGCGGCTCGTGGCACTGGCCAGGGCGTCCGTCATGGGTGCGGCCGCGGATTCCGTTTCAGGGGTCCGGCTCGGGGATCTCTACGCATTCGCCAACGCTGCCGCTTCCATCACCAATGGCGCGGCCAGCATCGTCGATCCGCTCGGACGGGTGCTTGGCTATTCGACCCTGCCGGGCCAGCCCATCGACGAATTGCGCCGCGTCACCACCCTCTCCCTGCAAGAGATCAAGCCGCCGGCATTCGATGCGGATTTCAAGATCGTCTATGCGTCCGCGCGTGCGGTGCTGATCCCCGCGGCAGACGAAGAGCTGGCCAGGCTGGCCCTTGCCGTGAGGGCCGGCGGTGAACTGCTTGGCTCGATCTGGATCATCGACCCCGGCGACGACAATCGGGAAGCGGCGCTGGAGGCGCTCAACAGGATGGCGCCACTGGCGGGTCTGCACATGCTCCATGCCCGATCGGCGTCCGATTTTGGCGAACGCCGGAACGGGGACTTGATCCGCACGCTCATGGACGACACCGTCCACGCATCTTTTGCGGCCGCCCAGCTCGGGCTTGATGCAGACCATGGGCTCGCGGTCGCGGCATTTTCGATCGTCCGCCCCGAGACCGGGAGCTTGGAGTCGGTGCGTGAAATCCATCGACTGCTGCACCTTGTCACGACCGTTTGTAACATCCAGTTCAAAACGAGCCACAGTGCCCTCATTGGCTCGGTTGTCTATGCCCTCCTGCCCTGCGAGGGAACCGGCCCCAGGGCCGTGCATCGGCGCGTGGTCCAGGAAATTGGGGCGTACGCCCACACGATCAGCTCCTACCCGATCATCGCCGCCGTTGGAGGCATAGCGCCCCGGGTGGAGGACCTACCCCGATCCAGAGCTGAAGCGCTGCAAACACTGCAATACCTGTTCCACCGGCACTCGGCAATGCCGGGCGATGGTGGCGGGCGGGTCTCCGCCACCGGGCTTTTCGAGGACCACCGGATCCCGCTGAACCTCTTGAAAATTGGGGCATTCATCGATGTCAACGGGTTTGCCGATCTCGACGACATCGCCAAGATCCAGGCCCACGATGCCGAACAGCAAACCGACTATCTGGAAACCCTGCGGGCCTACCTGACGTCGAACGGAAATATCTCCACGATGGCGGCACGTCTCCATGTGCACAACAACACCGTCCGTTATCGGGTGGGACGCCTGGCCAAGGACTTTGACCTCGATCTGGACGACCCGCAGCAGCGGCTCTGGCTCTGGCTGCGCCTGACAACCATGGATCTCACACCTCAGGCAAAACCAACCATGCCGAAGTAGCAGCAGAACACGGCAATTGAGGAACTTGGGCGGGGCGGCCGTCCCGGACGTCCGCCTGACCCAGGTGTAGCAGCAGGGGAGGAGCAGCCTTACGACGGCGGCCGGTTCCAGCGGTATTCGTTCTCCGGCCGCCCGGGCGCGCCGTAGCGCGCCGTGCGGGAGACCGTTCCGGCGTCGGCGAGGTATTCGAGGTAGCGCCGGGCGGTGACCCGGGACATCCCGAGCGCCTCCATGACCTCGCTGGCCGACACCGCTCCGGTCTGCAGTTTCATGAAGTCCTGCACGGATTCCAGCGTGGACACGGCCAGGCCCTTCGGCAGCGGCAGTTCGGAGGGTGCCCGCAGGCTCGCAAACGCTTGGTCCACATCGCTTTGGGAGGCGCCGGGCCCGGAAGCCCCGGTCCCGGGCGAGGCCAGCTGTTCACGGAACAGCCGGTAGCTGGCAAGTTTGTCCGCAAAGGTGGCGTAGGTGAACGGCTTGATCAGGTACTGGACGACGCCGGTGGCCACCGCGCTGCGGACGATGTTCAGTTCCCGCACGGCGGTGATGGCGATGATGTCCGCGAAGAGCCCGGCCGCCCGCATCCGGCGCGCGATGTCGAGCCCGTGCAGGTCCGGGAGGTTCATGTCCAGCAGAACCAGCTCCACCGGGTTGCCTGCCGCCGCGAATTCCGCCAGCAGGCGCAGGGCTGACTGCCCGTCGGGTGCGGAGCCGGCCAGGGTGAAACCGTCAAGCCGGTTGACGTAAGCGGCGTGGGCCGCGGCGGCGATCGGTTCGTCTTCGACGACGAGCACCCGGATGTCACTCATGGCTGTCCCTCTGTTGCGACCGGCAGTGTGACGCGGAACAGTGCTCCGGCCGGGCTGGTGATGGTCATGGTACCGCCCAGGCGCTGCACGGCCTGGCGGACCAGGGCCAGCCCCAGGCCGCGTCCGAACGGCCCCGGCGCCTTGGTGCTGAATCCGTGCCGGAAGACGTCCTCCACGGCCTCGGGGTCGATTCCGGGGCCGCTGTCCTCGACCATGATCTCAAGGGCCGCGCCGGTGGTCTGGACGGACAGTTCCACGAGCCTGGGCGCCGGTGCTTCGGCGGCGGCGTCGATGGCGTTGTCCAGCAGGTTCCCGAGGATGGCCACGAGATCCTGCACGGCCAGTCCGGTCGCCGCCGTGGAGCCGCCGGTGGTGAGGATCAGTTCGACGCCGCGTTCGTGCGCTTCGGCGGCCTTGCCCATGATCAGGGCGCCGAGCACGGGTTCCTCGATGGAGCTTACGAGGACATCGGTCAGTCGCTGGCTGAGTTCGAGGTCCTTGGTGGCGAAGTCCAGGGCCTCCGGGGCCCGCCCGAGTTCCATCAGCGAGACGATGGTGTGGAGCCGGTTGGCGTGCTCGTGCGTCTGGGCACGCAGGGCGTCGGACAGCGTGCGCATGGTTTCCAGTTCGCTGCCCAGCGATTCGATCTCGGTGCGGTCCCTGATGGTGGCCACCGTGCCGAAGACCGCCGCCCGCTGGCGGGCGGCGGGAGATCCCGGGCCCACCGCCGGTCCCTGGTTGACCACCAGGATCCGGGAGCCGGTCAGGTGGATCTCGTCGAGCGCGGTCCGCCCCGATTCGAAGAGTTCCTTGAGGCTGGGCGCCAGCGGCAGCTCCGCCAGGGAAGGGGCCGCCTGCCGTCCGCCTGCCGCGGCGGCGCCTGCCGCGGCGCCGTCGGAGGAGCGCTTCGTCAGCCCCAGCAGTTCCGCGGCCTGGTCGTTGTACATCACCACCCTGCCCCTGGAATCAATCAGGATCACGCCCTCCCGGACCGAGTGGAGGACCGATTCGTAGTAGGCGAACAGCTGGGCGAGCTGTTCCGGACCCCAGCCCCGCGTGACCCGGCGCAGGTACCGCCCCAGCAGCCAGGACGCCACGGAGCCGCCCGCCAGCAGGGCCAGTCCGATGACCAGCAGCGCCGGCAGCCTGCCGGAAACGGCCACGTCCACGGTCCGCACGGTCACGCCCACCGCCACCAGCGCCCTCACGGTTCCATTTTGGTCCTTGACCGGAGCGATGGTGCGGACCGAGGGGCCGAGGGTTCCGGCGGTGATCTCGGTAAAGACCCCGCCGTTCAGGGCAGCGTCAATGGACCCGATGTACGGCTTTCCCAGCTCTTCGTCGTTGGGGTGCGTCCACCGTGTCCGGTCAGGTGCCATGATCGTGATGAAATCCGCATTGGCATCGCGCGTGACGTCCAAGGCATAGGGCTGCAGCACGGCCGTCGGGTCGGCGGCGCTCGCCGCCTGCAGCACCAGGGGGTTGTCCGCCACGGCCGTGGCGATGCCGGTCATCCGCCGGCCTGCCTCCTCGTACGCGTGGTCGCGGGCATCAACGAAGCTGGCAGTGCCCACGATTGCCGTCAGGGCCAGCATGAACAGCAGGTGGGCCACGAACAGCCTCCGCGCGATGCTCCAGCGGTGGATCATCAACACCTTCCATGACCAATATGAACGCAACAGTGAGCCAAGTCACCCGGACACCAATGATGGATATACACCGGACCGACGTGATCAGCCCAGAGTATGGGCCCAGCGTCTTCCAGACTATCCATAAGGAGACACATCATGGCTTCTCAACGAGGAGAGTCAGCCGCACCGGCCAAGGCTGCGCGCAAAGGGCTCGACAAATCCCATTACCTGTACATGGCCGTCATTGCCGCCGTGGTCCTCGGCGCCGTCGTCGGTCTGCTGTTCCCCGAATTCGCCAAGAACCTCAAGCCGCTCGGTGACGGCTTCATCAAGCTGATCAAGATGATGATCGGCCCCATCATCTTCTGCACCATCGTGCTGGGTATCGGTTCCATCGCCAAAGCCGCCACCGTGGGCAAGGTGGGCGGCCTGGCCCTGGGCTACTTCGTCGTCATGTCCACCTTCGCCCTGGCCATCGGCCTGGTGGTCGGCAACCTCATCCACCCGGGTGAAGGCCTGAACCTGACGCCGTACGACCCCAACAAGAAGGCGGCTACCGACAGCACCGTCGACTTCCTGCTCGGGATCATCCCCGGTGACATCCCCGTGCTGCCGACGCTGCTCGCCGCGATCCTGGTCGGCTTCGCACTGCAGAAGATGGGCCCGCAGGGCACCCCGATCCTCAAGGCAATCGGCCACGGCCAGGCAGTGGTGTTCCGCATCCTCATCATGATCATGTGGCTGGCCCCCGTGGGTGCCTTCGGCGCCATTGCCGCTGTGGTCGGCGCCACCGGCTTCCAGGCCATTGTCAGCATGTTCACCCTGATGATCGCCTTCTACATCACCTGTGCGCTGTTCGTCGTGGTGATCCTCGGCGGTCTCCTCCAGATCGTGGCGGGCGTGAGCATCTTCAAGCTGATGAGGTACCTGGCCCGCGAATACCTGCTGATTTTCTCCACCTCCTCTTCCGAGGCTGCCCTGCCGCGCCTCATCGCCAAGATGGAACACCTCGGTGTGTCCAAGCCCGTCGTCGGCGTCACCGTGCCCACCGGTTACTCCTTCAACCTGGACGGCACCGCCATCTACCTGACCATGGCGTCGCTGTTCGTGGCGAACGCCATGGGCATGCCGATGGACCTCGGGGCGCAGATTTCCCTGCTGATCTTCATGATCATTGCGTCCAAGGGCGCCGCCGGCGTCACCGGCGCCGGCCTGGCCACCCTGGCCGCCGGTCTCCAGGCGCACGCGCCCCAGCTGCTGGGCGGCGTGGGCATGATTGTCGGCATCGACCGCTTCATGTCCGAGGCCCGCGCGCTGACCAACTTCACCGGCAACGCCGTCGCCACTGTCCTGATCGGCACCTGGGTCAAGGAGATCGACGGCGAACAGGTTGAGCGCGTCCTCTCCGGCGCGGAGCCCTTCGACGAGCTGACCATGAACCCGCACCACGGCATGGGCTACGACGACGACGCCGCTGGCGCACAGCCCGCCCAGCCGGCCCAGCCGGCCCATCCGCGGCCGGCCGGCTCCTGACGCCACGGCCTGATCCCACGGCCTGATCCTGGGGTGAAACCGCGGCAGGACCGCCCGGACGCAGACCAGCGTCCGGGCGGTTTTTCGTGGCAAAACGCCAACCTTCGAGTTTTACCAGAAGGTTCAGGCTCACATAAAGGCCGCTGTCAAGGTCCGCGGAATACCGTGTCGGGCGCTGTAGCCTTGGGAGGAATAAGATCGGCGCTGGACGTCCAGGGCAGAATCATGCAGGCAGGATCATGCAGGCAGAAATCAAGCAGGCAGCAATATCAAGCACGACAATCACCGTCATCGAAAGTGTGGATAGATACGTGAGCAGCGAACAGGGTTCAGCAACTCTGGAAGGCACCGAACTCGATCTGGAAGACGCCGTCATGGGCCCCACCGGGCGCCCCAAACGCGACTTTCCGGAGCCCGCGCCGCTGTCATCCCACGGCCCTGCCCGGGTCATCGCCATGGTCAACCAGAAGGGTGGGGTGGGCAAGACTACGTCCGCCATCAACCTCGCCGCTGCGCTGGCGGAATACGGCCGCCGGGTGCTCCTGGTCGATTTCGACCCGCAGGGGGCGCTGTCCGCGGGACTGGGCATCAACCCCCACGAACTCGATCTCACGGTTTACAACGTGCTGATGGACCGCAAGGTCCACATCCGTGACGCCATCCACAAGACCGACGTCGAAAACGTGGACCTGCTGCCGGCCAATATTGACCTCTCCGCCGCGGAGGTCCAGCTGGTCAATGAGGTGGCCCGCGAGCAGGTTCTTGACCGTGCGCTGAAAAAGGTCGAGGACGACTACGACATCGTCCTGATCGACTGCCAGCCCTCGCTGGGCCTGCTCACAGTCAACGCGCTGACCGCTGCCCACGGCGTCATCATTCCGCTGATCTGCGAATTCTTCGCCCTGCGTGCGGTGGCGCTGCTCGTCGAGACCATCGACAAGGTCCAGGACCGCCTGAATCCGCGGCTCCAGGTCGACGGCGTGCTCGCCACGATGTACGACGCCCGCACCCTGCACAGCCGCGAGGTCATCTCCCGTCTTGTGGAAGCCTTCGGTGACAAGGTCTTCGAAACCGTCATCAAGCGGTCCATCAAGTTTGCCGATGCCACCGTGGCCGCAGAGCCCATCACCACCTACGCCGGCAACCACATCGGGGCCGAGGCCTACCGCAACCTAGCCAAAGAACTCATTTCGCGCGGCGGCGCGCCCTAGTCAGGTCCGTGGCAGCGTCGGGTGCTCCCACCGCGGAGCTGAGTGCGCCAGCGGAGCTGGGTGTGCCGGCGGGGGCGCCAGCGGGGCCGCATATGCCGGCGGGTGCGCCGGCGGGGAAAACGCCCGGCTTTGAAGTCCGGCTGGCCAACTTCACCGGCCCGTTCGACCTCCTGCTTGGCCTGATTTCCAAGCACCAGCTGGACATCACCGAGGTGTCCCTGTCCACGGTCACGGATGAATTCATCAAGTACACCAAGGGCCTGCAGGCACTGGGGGAGGAGTGGGCCCTGGATGAGGCCAGCGAATTCCTGGTGATCGCCGCCACCCTGCTGGACCTCAAGGCGGCCCGGCTGCTCCCCGCCGGCGAGGTCGAAGACGATGAGGACATCGCGCTGCTGGAAGCCCGTGACCTGCTCTTCGCCCGGCTGCTGCAGTACAAGGCCTTCAAACATGTCGCCGGGATGATGGGGTCCACCCTGGAGCTAGAGGCCTGCCGGTTTCCGCGCCAGGTGGCGCTCGAGGAGCACTTCGCCGCGCTGCTTCCTGAACTTATCTGGCGGCACAGCCCACAGCAGTTCGCCGCCCTGGCCGAGGCGGCCCTTAAGCCCAGGGCGGCCGCCCCCACCGAGGTGGGCCTGGCGCACCTTCACGGCAGCCCCGTCAGCGTCAAGGAGCAGGCTGAACTGCTCGGGGCGCGCTTGCGCCTCGGCAATCCGCTGACTTTCCGGGCGCTCATCGCCGACGCCGAATCCACCCTCGTCGTGGTGGCGCGGTTTTTGGCGCTGCTGGAGATGTTCCGCGACCGCGCCGTCGCTTTCGACCAGCTGCTGCCGCTGGGGGACCTGACCGTCCATTGGACCGCCGGGGCAGAGGCCTGGAGCAGCGGGAACCTGAGTGAAGAATATGAGGAACAGCCTTGAGTGACACGAGTTCCGGCCCGGCCCGCGAAGCGGCAGCCGCTGGGGCCGCGGCAGAAGAAGCGGGCGACGCCGGACCCGACGTCGCCAGCCTGCCGGGCGGCGCCCGCGCTGCCCTCGAGGCCGTGCTGATGGTGATCGACGAGCCGGCCACGGCCACCGGGCTGGCGGCGGGGCTGAACCTGACGGTCGACGTCGTCGAGGGTCTGCTGGCGGAACTGCAGCGGGAGTATAACGGTTATACTGTTAATGCCCCGGATGTGGACGACGCCAGCCATAGCAGCAACAATGACGGCTTCAGCTCCACCGCCCGGGGTTTTGAATTGCGGAATATCGCCGGAGGCTGGCGGATCTATTCCCGCGCTGAATTCGCAGATGTCGTCGGCGGTTTCGTGCTGGAGGGACAGACAGCCAGGCTGACGCAGGCGGCGCTCGAAACGCTCGCCGTCATCGCTTACCGCCAGCCCGTATCGCGGGCGCGGGTGTCTGCAATTCGAGGAGTCAATGTTGACTCGGTCGTGCGGACGCTGACGCAGCGCGGGCTGATCGAGGACTCGGGAACAGATCCCGAGTCCGGGGCCATCCTGTACCGTACGACGTCGTATTTCCTGGAGCGAATGGGAATCGGCTCGGCGGCTGAATTGCCGCAGCTTTCACCCCATCTTCCAGGGCTGGAAAGCATCGAAGAGTTCTACGACGCAGGAAGAATGTAGGCAGGAAAAACTGCCTGCGCACGAGTATCCACCAGGGCAGAACCATTTTGCCCTCGTTGGCGGGTGTTGTCGGGAGACAGCGGCCGTCGGCCAACAAACGAAGGACGGGTCATGACACAGGCGGGACGCCAGGGTTCACCACGTAACAGTTCGGGACGTAACAGTGCCGGACAAAACAGTGCCGGACAAAACAGTGCCGGACAAAAACCGGCACAGGGCTCAGGTCGCCCGGCGCAGGGCTCAGGCCGCGGCGCACAGGGCGCGGGCCGCCCGGCACAGGGCGGCGCCAGCCGCGGTTCTCAGGGCGGCGGAAGCCGCAGCGGGGCCGGCTTCAAGGGCGGCGGAGACCGCCCCTTCAAGCACCCCAAGCCCCGCGAAGAGGCCTTCATCGATCCTGACCTGCAGGCTCCGGACGGCGCGCCGGCAGGCCGCGCGGCTTCCGGCGACTGGAAGTCAAAGGCGCCCTCCGGCAAGGAAGCAGCCCGCAAGGCCGCCGCCCGCAAACCCGGCTTCGGCAAGTCACCCGGCACCCCCGGCGCCCTCAAGCCCAAGCCGCGTACCGGCGCCGCCAAGTTCGCCGGCCCCCGCGCCTTCGGCAGCGAACGCTTCGGCCAGAACCTCGGCCCCGTGCGCAAGCCCGCCCGCAAGCGCGGACCGCGCGCCGAGGTACCCCAGTCTGAACTGCACGACCAGGACGGCATCCGCCTGCAGAAGGTCATGGCGTCGGCCGGCGTCGCCTCACGGCGTGTCTGCGAAGAAATGATCGCCGAGGGCCGCGTCGAGGTCGACGGCCAGGTGGTCACCGAGCTCGGCGTCCGCGTCGATCCGAAGGCCGCCGTGATCCACGTCGACGGTCTCCGCATCCAGCTGGACGAGAACATGGTCTACATGGTCTTCAACAAGCCCAAGGGCGTCGTCTCCACCATGGAAGACCCGGACGGCCGTCCCTGCATCAGCGACTTCGTCCGCAACAACCACGGCGAGCGGCTCTTCCACGTGGGCCGGCTCGACGTCGCCACCGAGGGCCTGCTGCTGCTGACGAACGACGGCGAACTCGCCAACCGGCTGACGCACCCCTCCTACGAAGTGCCCAAGACCTACCTCGTGCAGGTCCGCGGGCCGTTCCCGCAGGGCATCGGTGCCGAGCTCAAGGCCGGCGTCGAACTCGAGGACGGCATCGCCTCGGTCGATTCCTTCAAGCTCGTTGACTCCACCCCGGGCCACGTGCTGATCGAGGTCATACTGCACTCGGGCAAGAACCGGATCGTCCGGCGCCTCTTCGACGCCGTCGGCTTCCCGGTGCTGCGCCTCGTCCGCGTCAAGGTCGGACCCATCGGCCTGGGCGACCAGCGCCAGGGCAGCATCCGCAACCTTGGCAAGCAGGAAGTCGGCCACCTGCTGGCATCCGTAGGGCTGTAGGGCATGTCCGCTTTTCGCACCCACGGCCGCGGCCACCTCAACGGCCCGGTAGTGGTCGTTGGAACGGGGCTCCTCGGCACCAGCATCGGGCTGGGGCTGCGGGGCCGCGGGGTCCCCGTGTTCCTCTCCGATCCCTCGCCCACCAACCAGGCCGTCGCCGTCGACATCGGCGCAGGCCTGCCGTTGGCGCGCCTCGACGCCGAGCAGCCTGAACTCGTGGTGGTTGCCGCTCCGCCGGATGTCACCGCAGACGTGGTGGCCAAGGCCCTGACGGAGTACCCGCAGGCCGCGGTGGTCGACATTGCCAGTGTGAAGGCCGGCATCCAGGCCGAACTCCGCGCCCGCGGGGCCGACCTCGGCCGCTATGTGGGAACCCACCCCATGGCCGGCCGGGAGAAGTCCGGTCCGGTGGCCGCCCGCGGTGAGCTGTTCACCTCCATGCCCTGGGTGCTGTGCCCCTCGGCGGAAACGTCGCCCGAGGCCCTGCAGACGGCGCGCGCGCTGGCAACGGACCTTGGCGCGGTCGTGTCCGAATTCTCCGCCGAGGAACATGACGAGGCCGTGGCGCTCGTCTCGCACCTGCCCCAGATCATGTCCTCGCTCGTGGCCAGCCGCCTGCAGGGCACGCCCCCGCACGCGCTGTCCCTCGCCGGGAACGGGCTGCGGGACGTGACCCGCATCGCGGCCAGCGATCCCACCCTCTGGGTGCAGATCCTCGGTGCGAACGCGGGCAAAGTCGTCGGGATCCTGAACGGCGTCCGCGAGGACCTCAACCGCCTGATCGGCACGCTCGAGAACCCGGCCGCCCCCGGCGCCCGGCTCGACCTGGCCCAGCTGATCAGCGAAGGCAACGCCGGACAGTCCCGGATTCCGGGCAAGCACGGCGGACCCCCGCAGGCCTACTCCTGGCTGACGGTCCTGGTGGATGACACCCCGGGCCAGATCGCCCGGCTCCTCACGGAGATCGGCGAGATCGGCGTCAACCTTGAGGACCTCCGCCTGGACCACTCCTCCGGCCAGAACGTGGGCATGGTGGAAATCTCCGTACTGCCGAACAAACATGACCTATTAATCGAAGCCCTCAACGATCGCGGATGGCGGGTACTCCAGTAATGACCCAGGAACTCATAGAAACGGTGGACGTCGTCCGCCCCGGAAAAAGCCTCGTCGTGGCTATCGACGGACCGTCCGGATCGGGCAAGTCCAGCGTCAGCAAGGAAGTCGCCCGGCGGCTCCGGGTTGCCTACCTCGACACCGGCGCCATGTACCGCGCCCTGACCTGGTTCTGCCTTGATTCCGGCACGGACCTGGAGGACGGGGCCGCCGTCGAGGCTGCAGCCGAGAACCTTTCGCTCGAGATCAGCACCAGCCCGCAGGAAGAGTACGTCCGCGTCGGCGGCATCGACATCACCCTGGCCATCCGGGAGCCGGCGATCTCCGCTGCGGTGAGTGCCGTGGCCACCACCCTCGGCGCCCGCACCGAACTGATCCGCCGCCAGCGCGAACTGATCGAACAGCACCACCGCCGCATGGTGGTCGAGGGGCGTGACATCACCACCGTCGTCGCGCCGCGCGCCGAAGTGCGGATGCTGCTCACCGCGAGCGAGGAGGCGCGCCTGCGCCGCCGCGGCATCCAGCTTGGCGGCAGCCAGAACGCCGAGCAGCTCGCCGCCCAGGTGACCCAGCGCGACGCCAAAGACTCCACCGTGGTGAACTTCACCCAGGCCGCCGACGGCGTGGTGACCCTGGATTCCTCGGACCTGGACTTCGCCCAGACAGTCGACGCCGCCCTCGGCATTGTGGAAAGTGTCATCAACCACACGGTCACCAAGGGTGTCTGAGCCCCAGCCGGCAGCGCCGGGCCGGTGGACGACCGCCTGGAGCCGGCCCGTGGGCTGGCTGCTGGACCACGTCGTGTACCGGACCTCCGTGACGGGGCGGGCCAACGTCCCGGCCACGGGCCCGGTAATCTTTGCCGGAAACCACATCAGTTTCCTGGACGGACCCGTCATGTTCGGCGCCGCACCCCGGCCCATGCACATCCTGGTCAAGAAGGAGCTGTTCACCGGCCTCCTCGGCCGGGTGCTCACAGCCTCCGGCCAGCTGGCCGTGGACCGTGCCGGCGACCGCGCGGCGCTGCAGAAAGCCAGGAGAGTCCTCGACGCCGGACGGTGCGTCGGGATCCTCCCCGAAGGAACCCGGGGGAGCGGCGAAGCCGCGGCGATCAACAACGGAGTCGCCTGGCTCGCGCTGACCGCCGGCGCCACCGTGGTCCCCGTGTCCATCCTCGGCACCCGGATCGGCGCCGAGCACCTGGACGCCGTCCCCGGGTTGCGCCGCCGGCTGCATGTCAGCTTCGGCGGGGCCCTCAATGTCAGCCGCCGGCCGGGTGAGACCGGCCGTGTTTCAATGGACAGGGCGGGAACCGAGATCCGCGCTGCGCTGGCCCGGCATGTCCAGGACTCCATTACATACAGTGGGCAGCCCTTGCCCGACGCGGATTCCCCGCAAGAACGTCATGAAGCAGTAGCCGGGACGCCGGCAGATCACCCCATAAGGAATGTGCAATGAGCGATACGACTCAAACCTCCGGCCAATTTGGCGCCGGCGAAGACGAATACACGCCCACCGGCACGGACCAGGTGGCTGAGCATCTCGCCGCCCTGGACGACGAGGAAGCAGAGGTCCGCGCGGCCTCCCTCCGTGCCGGCCTGGACGACTACGAACTCGACGAGGAGGACGCCGCCCTCCTGAGCGGCGAGTACGACGACGAGGATTTCGACGGTCCGGTCAAGCTTGATCCCGTGCTGGCCATCATCGGCCGTCCGAACGTGGGCAAGTCCACCCTGGTGAACCGAATCCTCGGCCGCCGCGAAGCCGTGGTGGAAGACACCCCGGGCGTCACCCGTGACCGTGTCATGTACTCGGCCACCTGGAACGGCCGGAACTTCACCGTGGTGGACACCGGCGGCTGGGAGCACGATGCCCGCGGCATCCACGCCCGTGTGGCCGAACAGGCCGAGATGGCCGTGGAGCTCGCCGACGCCGTGCTGTTCGTTGTCGACTCCGCCGTCGGCGCCACGGCCACGGACGAGGGCGTTGTGAAAATGCTCCGCAAGTCCAAGAAGCCGGTCATCATGGTGGCCAACAAGGTGGACGACTTCGCGCAGGAAGCCGATTCGGCGACGCTCTGGGGCCTCGGCTTCGGTGAGCCGTACCCGGTTTCGGCGCTCCACGGCCGCGGCGTCGCCGACCTGCTGGACCACGTCATGGACACGCTGCCCGAGTTCTCCACGATCGAAGGGCTGGAACGCTCCGGCGGCCCGCGCCGCATCGCCCTGATCGGCAGGCCCAACGTCGGCAAGTCCTCGCTGCTGAACAAGCTCGCCGGTTCCGAGCGCGTGGTGGTGGACAACACCGCCGGCACCACCCGGGACCCGGTCGATGAGTTCATCGAACTCGGCGGCCGGACCTGGCGCTTCGTCGACACCGCCGGCATCCGCCGCCGGCAGCACATGGCCCAGGGCGCGGATTTCTACGCCTCGCTGCGGACCCAGAGTGCGCTCGAAAAGGCGGAGGTCGCCGTCGTGCTCCTCGCGGTGGACGAGGTCCTCAGCGAGCAGGACGTCCGCATCCTGCAGCTGGCGATCGAATCCGGCCGCGCACTGGTCCTCGCGTTCAACAAGTGGGACCTGCTCGACGACGAACGCCGCAGCTACCTGGAGCGTGAGATCGAGCAGGACCTGGCCCACGTGGCGTGGGCGCCGCGGGTCAACATTTCGGCGCTGACCGGCTGGCACAAGGACAAGCTCGTCCCGGCCCTCGACACCGCGCTGGAAAGCTGGGACAAGCGCATCCCGACCGGACGCCTCAACGCGTTCCTGGGTGAACTGGTCGCGGCGCACCCGCACCCGGTCCGCGGTGGCAAGCAGCCCCGCATCCTCTTCGGCACCCAGGCCTCCAGCCGCCCGCCGAAGTTCGTGCTGTTCACCACAGGTTTCCTGGATCCGGGCTACCGCCGCTTCATCACCCGCCGGCTCCGCGAGACCTTCGGTTTCGAGGGCACCCCGATCGAGGTCAACATGCGCGTGCGCGAAAAGCGTGGCAAGAAGCGTTAATCCCGACACACCGCGCCCGTGGCACCTTGAAAATGTCACGGGCACCCTCCGGGATCGTGTAAGCTTTTGGAGGTGGTTCGGCCGGACTGCTCAGATGGAAATCTTTTGAATACACAAGAGGATGACATCGAGGCGGAGAACGGCGGAACCAGCGGGCTGTAGCGCAGCTTGGTAGCGCACCTGACTGGGGGTCAGGGGGTCGCAGGTTCAAATCCTGTCAGCCCGACCAACAAAAAATCCGCCCCATCACCGGGAATCATCTTGGTGGTGGGGCGGTTTTTCTTTGCCGTCAGACCGAAACGATGGCGGGTGTACAAATTGCGGGGCCGGACGCTTGTCAGCCGACCGGAGACGACTGTTTTTCTCTTGTAGCATGTGTCTTGGCCCTGCCCGTCCGCGGCGGGGTCATAACTTGGGGGAAACAAACTTGAAGAGACCACTGACGTGGGCGGCTCCTGCCGTCGGCGCCGCCATCATCCTGGCCACCGTCAGCTTCGCTGGCCCAGCCGAAGCTACTTACACCTGCTGGAACTCCGAAGACGGGCGGCACTGCCGCGAAACCGGCGATAGTGCAACGGGACGGGCCACCGTCCGGCCGGTCGACTATCCCACCTTCTCCGGCATCCTTGCAGCGGGGCAGATCCTGACGTCCTATTCCGGGGAATGGGCCCGGGCGCAAACGTTGACGTACCAGTGGCTGCGCGACGGTGCCGACATCCCCGGTGCAGACGGCGAGACCTACGAGATTACGGCCGCCGACACCGGACACACCCTGGCGCTGCGGGTGACAGGTTCAAACTCCGGGCTCAAGGACGGGGTGGCTGCGACACTCCCGTCCCCGAAAGTCAGCAACGGCAACACGGCGGAATACACCGCGCTGCCCGACGTAATTATCACCGGCGAGGCTCCGGTTGTGGACGGCTTCTCAAGAGTCGGTTTTACGCTGGACGTCATCAATCTCGGCACGTGGTCGCCGGAGTTTGTGACGATGCAGTGGCAGGCCGACGGGGTTGACATCGAGGGCGCCACCGGGGACTCCTACCCGATCAAGGTTTCCGACCTGGGCAAGAGAATCACGCTCAAGGTGACCGGCAGTTGGCCTGGCCTGGAAAGTGTCTCCAAGTCGAATACGGCTCCGGTGGTCACAGGAGGCTATATACACCCCGGAAACGGCGAGCTGTACCCGGTCGGTGGGACCAAAGTCGGAGACATCCTCGGCGTGGGACCATTCGGGTGGTATGCCGACGGCGAACCGATGTCGTTCCTCTACCAGTGGAAGCGGGACGGCCAGCCGATAGCAGGGGCCACCGCGAGCACCTACGAGATTGTCGCTGACGACAAGGGCCACCAGATCGCCGTTGTCGTCACAGCAACGGCAGTAGGATATGGGCCGAATCCCCAATCGTCGTTGTATGTGGTGATCGACGGCGACACTGACCCGACGCCTGTCCCCGCCGTCCCGACAGCCACGGCGTCTCCGTCGGCTACTTCCGTCCCGACGGCCACGGCGTCTCCGGCGGCTACTTCCGTCCCGACGGCCACGGCGTCTCCGGCGGCCACGGCGTCTCCGACGGCCACGGCCACCGCGACGGTCACGGCGTCTCCGGCGCAAACGCCGTCCCGGACGTCCGTTCCGGAAGCGATCCCGTCCCCGGAGGGCAGTGTCAGAATTTTCGTTCCGGCGCGGATTGGCGGCGGAGACGTCGAACCGCAAGCCTCCGTCCAAGCCCCGCTGCCCGGCGTTCAGTTCGATACGACCCCCGGTACGGACACGGGCTACCCAGCCGTGGATTCCCCGGAACAGGCTGTCTCGGCGGCAGCGCCGGCGACTCCTGGCGCAGGACCGTCAGTGACCGCTGCACCGCTCGCCGATGCAACTCCCGGCCCGAGCGCAAAACCGTCCGAACCGGTCACGATGTCAGGATCTCAGCTATCCACCGCGGGAGACTTCCGGCCGCTGCCCCTCGTCCTCACTATCGGTGGGGCAATGCTGGCCGGTGCGCTGGTCTGGTTTGTCCGCCCGGTCCGGGCCGCGTTTGTCCGGATCGCGACCAGAAAACGGCCATCTGGTAACTGAAATAGCCCCGCCATTCCCAATGAAGGAATGGCGGGGCTTCCTGTATTCGTCGGCCCGGCGGAGTGCCAAAATTCGTCGGCCGGCGGAGTGCCAACCGTTCCGGTATTGCGGGGAACCCGGGCCGGCGGCTGAGTCGGCACCGCCTATTTCAGGAAGCGCGACGTCCGGCGGTCGGCCAGGATCTTTCCCTTCGTCTGACAGTTCGGGCAGTATTGCAGGGCAGTGTCCGCAAATGAAACCTCACGAACGGTGTCACCGCACACCGGGCACGCTTCGCCGGTCCGGGCGTGGACCCTCATGTGGCTCCGCTTGGTGTCTTTGAGCTCATTGGGTGCTTTGCCTTGGGCTTCCTGCAGGGCTGTCCCGAGAATGCTGTGGATGGCCTCGTACAGGCGCCTGACCGCGTCCCGGTCCAATGACCTGGCGATGGCGAAAGGCGACGTCTTGGCTGCGTGCAGGATCTCGTCGCTGTAGGCGTTCCCGATGCCCGCAATGACGCTCTGGCTCCGCAGGAGACCCTTCACCTGCTGGGTACTGGATCCAAGGATCTCCGCCAAGGCATCGACGTCGAACCCGGGGCTGAAGGGATCCGGTCCGAGAGCAGCGATTCCGGGAACGTCGTACGGATCCCGCACCACATAGAGCGCCATGCTCTTTTTCGTGCCGGCCTCGGTCAGATCCAGGCCAAGCGGGCCGGCCGGGCCGGAAAACGCCAGCCGCGCCGCTATGTGTCCCTTGCCCATTTTCAGTTGGATATCGGTGGGGGAGTCGGTGAACCGGACCCAGCCGGCCCGCGCCAGGTGGAAGACAACATACAGCCCGTCGGCGTCCAAGCTGACAAATTTCCCAAAGCGGCGCACCCCGGTCACGGCCCTGCCCTGAAGTTCGGAGAAGGGCGGATCCGCCGTTTTGAGTACCGCGAACGAGACGATCTGGACCTTCGTCACGACAGCACCGCGCAGCTGCTCGTCCAGAAAGTCCGTCAGGCCCGCCACTTCCGGAAGTTCGGGCATCGGCTAGCCGTTATCGGCTTGTTCTGTCATCGCACCATCATCTCAGTTTCCACCCCGGGCACCGGCCGGATATGCATATACTTTCAGCGGCGGTCAGTTCGATTGGCCGCCGTCGACATTGGTGATTGACCCGATGAAAGGCCCGTCATGAGCATCATTCCCGAACAGCTGTCCTACACCGCAGAACACGAGTGGATTTCTGCCCCGAACGCCGACGGGGTCGTGCGCGTGGGCATCACCGATTTTGCCCAGGACGCCCTCGGAGACGTCGTTTTCGCCCAGATGCCCGAAGTAGGCACCACAATCAAGGCCAACGACGTCGTCGGCGAAGTCGAGTCCACCAAGAGCGTGAGCGACATCTACGCCCCGGTCTCGGGCGAAGTGGTGTCCCGGAACGAGTCGCTGGACACCGATTCTGCCCTGATCAATTCGGATCCGTACGGAGAGGGCTGGCTGATCGAAATCAAGCTTGCGGAGGCCGACGCGGTCGAGTCGCTGCTCAGTGCGTCGGAGTACGAACAGCAGGTAGGCTAAAGGAAACGGTCTTACGGGCCGGGCCGTTGGAATACCAACCACGGCCCGCCGGAGGACCGAACACCGGATCTGCCAGGCATTTCCGGACGGCATGCGTTGTTTGCAGGGGGGACACCTGCAACGAATGAGGAGGACTCAATGTTTCGGCACGAACGGAACCACCCCGGTGACGGTCACGGCACGCGTGGAGTGAAAGCTTCGGAGACCACATCGATCAACCTCACGCCGGTCCGCGACGAGCCCCACTTCACGCCGAAGCTTTCCACCGAGGAGCGGGCTGCAGTTGAGGCCCTGCCGTCCGGCTCTGCCCTGCTGGTCGCCCACAGCGGGCCCAACACGGGCGCGCGCTTCCTGCTGGATTCGGACACCACGACGGCGGGCCGCCACCCGGACGCCGACATCTTCCTTGACGACGTCACGGTTTCGCGCCGTCACGTCGAATTCCGCCGCACGGCACGCAGCTTCGAAGTCGTGGATACCGGAAGCCTGAACGGCACGTACGTGAATCATGACCGCGTCGACAGCCTGGAGCTGAAGTCCGGCACCGAAGTGCAGATCGGGAAGTTCCGCCTCACCTTCTACCTGAGCCCTGCCCGCGCAGCAGGCAACGTCTGATTCCGGGGTAGCTGCCTGTGGCAATGGCACAAGCGGAACGGCGCGGACCCCATGTCCTGAACATCGGCGAAGTCCTGGCTCAGTTGAGCGACGATTTCCCCAACATGACCGCGTCGAAAATCAGGTTCCTGGAGGAAAAGGGACTCATCAACCCGCAACGGACGCCTGCCGGCTACCGGCAGTACGCGGAGGGCGACGTCGAACGCCTGCGGTTTGTCCTGTCCCTGCAGCGGGACCAGTATCTGCCGCTGAAGGTCATCAAGGACTACCTCGACGCGATCGACCGCGGCGAACGCCCGGACAACCTGCCCCCGGGCGTCACGGTGTCACCCCGGATCGTTTCCGCGGAGCTCGCCTCCGAACTGCAGAACCGGGTGCGGCGGCTGAGCGAGGAACAGCTCCGGGCCGAGTCCGGCGCGAGCGTGCCGCTGCTCGAGTCGCTGCTCAGCTATGGCCTGATCGGTCACGTCAACGGCAAGTTCGACGAACACGCCCTCCAGGTGGCGCGCGCCTGCGTTCAGCTGGAGGGCCACGGCCTGGAGCCACGCCACCTGCGGCCCTTCCAGGCGGCCGCGGAACGCGAATTCGGGCTCGTGGAACGCGCGGTGGCAACCCTGACCTCGCGCAAGGACGCCGCCTCCCACGCCCGTGCCGCCGAGGCAGCGCGGGAAATCAGCGAGCTCTGCCTCTCGCTGCACCAGGCCCTGGTCCAGGACCGCATCTCAAGGATGGACATCTGATGATTGAGGTGGAGATTGTGGGCGTGCGGATTGAGCTGCCGTCCAACCAGCCGCTTGTCCTGCTCAAAGAGATCCATGGGGAACGCCACGTGCCGATCTGGATCGGGACGCCGGAAGCCAGCGCCATCGCCTTGGCCCAGCAGGGTGTGGTCCCGCCGCGCCCGATGACCCACGACCTCCTCGTCGACGTCGTCGAGTCCCTGGGACACACCATTGTCAGTGTCAACATCGTGGCAGTGGAAGACAACATTTTCTACGGCCAGCTCCAGTTTGAGAACGGCACCACCGTCAGTTCCCGGGCCTCGGACGCACTGGCCCTCGCCCTCCGCGCGAAATGCCGGATCTGGTGCGCGGATGCCGTCATGGAGGAGGCCGGGGTCCGGATCACCGAACACGACGAGGGCGAGGACACGCACCCCGGTCCGGCCGTCGATGAAGAAGGCGAGCTGCGGCGATTCCGCGAGTTCCTGGACGACGTCGAGCCTGAAGACTTCGCCGGTTGAGCCGGCTGAGGTCACGTTAAGGTTAAAGTCGAGGATTAGAGTTTCGACACGCCCCCCAATATCGCGAACGTCTTTGACCTTGGGCCCCGGCAGGCCTAACGTCGGAGGTACAAGTTCCCATTGCATACAACAGCCGCGCAAGTCACACTGAAAGTGCAGCCCGGCCGAATTACACGGATGAATTTCACTCCGTGGCTGGGTTACTTAGCCGGTCAGATGACCGGCCGTTGCTGCACCTTCCCTCGGGGAGCCATGACAAGGAGGATCCACGTGAGTCCGAAAGGCGAAGCGGGCGAGCTCAAGCAGACCTCGACGGCTGGTATCGCCGTACCTGCCAGCGGTGCCCAAGGCCTGCTGTTCACCGAGGATCTTCCCGTCCTGGACGAGGACGCAGGCTACCGGGGGCCCACCGCCTGCAAGGCCGCCGGCATCACCTACCGCCAACTGGACTACTGGGCCCGGACCGGACTCGTTGAACCTGCCGTGCGCGGTGCCGCCGGATCCGGTTCCCAGCGGCTCTATGGCTTCCGCGACATCCTGGTCCTCAAGGTCGTCAAGCGGCTTCTGGACACGGGCGTCTCGCTGCAGCAGATCCGCACCGCCGTCGAGCACCTCCGGGAGCGCGGCGTCGAGGATCTGGCCCAGATCACGCTCATGAGCGACGGCGCCAGCGTCTACGAGTGCACCTCGGCGGACGAAGTGATCGACCTCGTCCAGGGCGGACAGGGTGTCTTCGGCATTGCCGTGGGCCGGGTGTGGCGGGAAGTGGAAGGCAGCCTCGCAGCCCTTCCCAGCGAACACGCCGCAGACCAGTCCTTTCCCGACGATGAGCTCAGCAAGCGACGGACCGCGCGCAAGACCGGCTAAGCCCCGGACTAACAGGACCTAGACAAAGGCCGCTTCCCGGAGGGGAGGCGGCCTTTGTCGTGGGGAAGAGGTTGTACCGGATCCTAGCGCTGGCTGCGGTTCCGGACGCTGCCGTTGGACTTCAGCAGGTTCGCCAGCAGGGCATCGAAAAGCGCAGCGGCGTTCTTGGCCGAGTCGCCGGGCCAGTGATGGATGGCGTGGGCCGCACCCTGGATCTGCTGCCAGTTGGCCTGCTCCGGGATGTTCGGGGCCAGGAGAAGTTCACCGAACATGGACTGCATTTCGGAAAGCCTGAAGGTGTGCTCGGCGGAGCCGCTGCGCACCCGGTTGGCAACAATCCCCGCCGGAGACAGGTTCGGGGCGAATTCGTTCTTGAAGAGCTGGATCGCCCGCATCGTGCGTTCTGTGCCGGCAACGGAGAAGAGGCCGGGTTCGGCCACCAGGGTCACCTTGTCACTCGCGGACCATGCCATCCTGGTGAGGCCGTTGAGCGAGGGCGGGCAGTCGACGAGGACCAGTTCGTAGCCTTCGGCTCCGGCCAGCACCGCGGAGAGCCTGCGCAGATCGCGGCGGCCGAGATCCGGACGGTCGTAGATGCCGGTGTACGCGGAACCTACGGCCACATCCAGGACGGATCCGGCAGAGCTGGCGGGGGAGGAGCCGTTGGCCCGCGCCCGTTCCACCCAGCCGCTGGGAACGACGTTTTCGGCCAGGCGTGCGCGCCGGGGTGACTTGAGCATCCGGCCAATGTCCAGCTGGTCATCCGGCCGCACGGCGAGAGCCGTGCTCGCATCGGCATGGGGGTCAAGGTCGACTACAAGGGTGGGGATGCCGGCGGCCAGGGCCGCGGACGCCAATCCGGTGGTCACCGATGTCTTGCCGACACCGCCTTTGAGGCTGCTGATGCTGATTACTTGCACTTGAAAAACCAATACCTAACGCCGGTTGCCGGGACGGGGTCCTGCCGGCTCCTGCGTTCTGGAGCCGGGGCGTGCATGCGCCACCCACCCACTCATCATATGTTGATGGTCCGTCGAATCCTGTTTCATCGGGTGGAGGGGCGGCAGATCGTCAGGAAGGTTCGGCCGGGCCGCCCGTTCCCCCGCCAGCCGGCTCCCCACCCAGCCGGCGGACTTGCGCGCAGGCGGCATCCGTGACGGACAATGCTGTGACGGTGACCACAATGATTTGTATTTGCCTACGCCGGTCTTAGACACTGTGAGCACTTACCGATAGCCCCGCGATGATGCAGGAGAAGTATGTTTTCCAAGATTCTGGTGGCCAACCGCGGCGAAATCGCGATCCGTGCCTTCCGCGCCGGCTACGAGCTGGGTGCCAAGACTGTAGCCGTGTTCCCCAACGAGGACCGTAATTCGATCCACCGCCAGAAGGCCGACGAGGCCTATCTGATCGGCGAAGAGGGCCATCCGGTCCGGGCCTACCTGGACGTCGACGAGGTGGTGCGGGTAGCCAAGGAATCCGGGGCCGACGCCATCTACCCCGGCTACGGATTCCTCTCCGAGAACCCGCGGCTGGCCCGGGCCGCCGCAGCAGCCGGCATCACGTTCGTCGGACCGCCGGCTGAGGTCCTGGAACTCGCCGGCAACAAGGTCGCCGCCCTCGAGGCGGCCCGCAAGGCCGGCGTCCCGGTGCTCAAGTCCAGCCAGCCGTCCAAAGACGTTGACGAGCTGATCGCCGCCGCGGACGAGATCGGCTTCCCCATCTTCGCCAAGGCCGTCGCCGGCGGCGGTGGCCGCGGCATGCGCCGCGTCGACACCCGGGAGGGACTGCCCGAAGCGCTGCAGGCCGCCATGCGCGAGGCGGACGCCGCGTTTGGGGACCCCACCATGTTCCTCGAGCAGGCGGTGCTGCGCCCCCGCCACATCGAAGTCCAGATCCTGGCCGATGCCGAGGGCAATGTCATGCACCTGTTCGAGCGTGACTGTTCCATCCAGCGCCGGCACCAGAAGGTCATCGAGATCGCGCCCGCACCGAACCTCGACGAGGGCATCCGGCAGGCGCTCTACCGCGACGCCGTTAAGTTCGCCAAGGCACTGAATTACGTCAACGCCGGCACCGTGGAGTTCCTGGTCGACACCGTCGGGGAGCGCGCTGGCCAGCATGTGTTCATCGAAATGAACCCGCGCATCCAGGTTGAGCACACCGTCACCGAGGAAGTCACCGACGTCGACCTCGTCCAGGCGCAGTTGCGCATCGCCGCCGGCGAGACGCTCGCGGACCTGGGCCTCTCGCAGGAGACCGTCCAGCTCAAGGGCGCCGCCCTGCAGTGCCGCATCACCACCGAGGACCCGGCAAACGGCTTCCGGCCCGACGTCGGAAAGATCACCGGCTACCGTTCGGCCGGCGGCGCGGGGGTCCGGCTCGACGGCGGGACCGTGTACTCGGGTGCCGAGATCAGCCCGCATTTCGACTCGTTGCTGGTCAAGCTGACCTGCCGCGGCCGCGACTATCCGGCCGCCGTGGCCCGGGCCCGCCGCGCGCTGGCCGAATTCCGCATCCGCGGGGTGTCCACGAACATCTCCTTCCTGCAGGCCGTGCTGGACGATCCGGACTTCGTCGCCGGCAACGTGGCCACCTCGTTCATTGACGAACGCCCCGAACTGCTGAAGGCACGCGTCTCCGCGGACCGCGGAACCAAGCTGCTGACGTGGCTCGCCGAGGTCACCGTCAACAAGCCCAACGGCGAGCTCACGGTCCACAGCGACCCTGCCGACAAGCTCCCCGCCCTGGACGACTCGGCGTCCCCGGCCGGCTCCCGCCACCGGCTGCTGGAGCTGGGCCCGGAAGGCTTCGCGAAGGCCCTGCGCGAACAGACCGCCGTCGCCGTCACGGACACCACCTTCCGTGACGCGCACCAGTCGCTGCTCGCCACCCGGGTGCGCACCCGCGACCTGGTGGCGGCCGGCCCGGCAGTGTCCAAGCTGCTCCCCGAGCTGCTGTCCGTCGAAGCCTGGGGCGGCGCCACTTACGACGTCGCGCTGCGTTTCCTGGGCGAGGACCCGTGGGACCGCCTGGCCGCGCTGCGCAAGGCGCTGCCGAACATCTGCCTGCAGATGCTCCTTCGCGGCCGCAATACCGTGGGCTACACGCCGTACCCGGAAGAGGTCACGGTGGCGTTCGTGAATGAGGCGGCGGCGACCGGCATCGACATTTTCCGCATCTTCGACGCGCTCAACGATGTCAACCAGATGGCGCCGGCCATCCGGGCCGTCCGCGAGACCGGCACCGCTGTCGCGGAGGTGGCCCTCTGCTACACCGCGGACATGCTGGATCCGGAGGAAAAGCTCTACACCCTGGACTACTACCTTGGGCTGGCCCAGAAGATCGTCGACGCCGGTGCGCACATCCTGGCAATCAAGGACATGGCCGGGCTGCTTCGCCCGGCTGCCGCCGCGCGCCTCGTGACGGCGCTGCGGGAACGGTTCGACCTCCCGGTCCACCTGCACACCCACGACACCGCAGGCGGTCAGCTGGCGACGCTGCTGGCCGCCGTGGACGCCGGCGTGGATGCGGTGGATGTGGCCTCCGCCGCCCTGGCCGGCACCACGAGCCAGCCCTCGGCCTCGGCCCTCGTCGCCGCGCTGGCCCACACCCCGCGGGACACCGGGCTCAGCCTCGCGAACGTCTGCGCCCTGGAACCCTACTGGGAGGCCGTCCGCCGGGTCTACGCGCCCTTCGAATCCGGGCTGCCGGGCCCCACCGGCCGCGTCTACCAGCACGAGATCCCCGGCGGCCAGCTCTCCAACCTGCGCCAGCAGGCGATGGCGCTGGGCCTCGGCGAACGGTTCGAAGCGATCGAGGACATGTACACCGCCGCGGACCGGATCCTCGGCCGCCTCGTGAAGGTCACGCCGTCCTCCAAGGTGGTGGGGGACCTGGCCCTGCACCTTGTGGGCCTCAACGCCGACCCCGCGGACTTCAACGAGAACCCGCAGAAGTACGACATCCCGGATTCCGTGATCGGCTTCCTCTCCGGTGAGCTCGGCGACCCGCCCGGAGGCTGGCCCGAGCCCTTCCGGACCAAGGCCTTGCAGGGCCGCACCGTCAAGGTGCGCGACGTCGAGCTCAGCGCCGATGACATCGCCGCGCTCGGCTCGGATTCCAAGACACGGCAGCAGACGCTCAACCGGCTGCTTTTCGCCGGTCCCACCAAGGACTACCAGAAGAGCGTGGAAACCTACGGAAACCTCTCGGTGCTGGACACCAGGGACTACCTCTTCGGCCTGCAGCGCGGCGCGGAGCACGAGATCGAGCTGGAGAAGGGCGTCAGCCTGATCGCCTCCCTCGAAGCGGTCTCCGAACCGGATGAGAAGGGCATGCGCACCGTGATGTGCACGCTCAACGGCCAGTCCCGGCCGGTGGTGGTCCGTGACCGTTCCGTGGTCAGCAACGTCAAGGCCGCCGAACGCGCCGACACCTCCCAGCCGGGCCAGGTGGCCGCACCGTTCGCCGGAGCCGTCACGCTGACCGTCAAGGCCGGAGACACGGTCAAGGCCGGGGACACCGTCGCCACCATCGAGGCCATGAAGATGGAGGCCTCCATTACGACGCCGGTGGCCGGCACCGTGTCACGGCTTGCCGTGGGCGCCGTCGAACAGGTTCAGGGCGGGGACCTGTTGCTGGTGGTCGAATAGCAACAACGCATAAGGCAACGCGGGGTCAGATCCGGCCCGTCCGAAGGTGGCGGATGGGCGTGGAATGACCCCGCGTTGCTTTGTGGAACCGATGCGGCCTACGCGTGGGTGGGACGCGGGGCGCTGTACATATCCTCGATCACGTCCTCGAAGTCCTTCATGACCTGGGCGCGCTTGACCTTCATGGACGGGGTCAGGTGTCCGGACGCCTCGGTGAAGTCGGCGGGCACAATCCGGAAGGACTTGATGGCCTCCGCCTGCGACACCGACTGGTTGGCGTGGTTGATGAGCTCCTGCACTGCCGCTTTGATGACCGCGTTTTCGGTCGCCTCGCTGAGGGTCGACGCCGGCAGCCCGTGGCGGTGCAGCCAGCCCGGCAAGGCCTCCTCATCGAGGGTGACGAGTGCGCCGATGAACGGGCGGTTGTCACCGACCACGAGCACCTGCGAGACGAGCGCGTCGGCACGGATCTGGTCCTCCAGCAGGGCAGGCACCACGTTCTTGCCGCCGGCCGTGACAATGATTTCCTTCTTGCGCCCCGTGATGGTCAGGAACCCCTGATCGTCGAGCTGACCGATGTCACCGGTGCGCAGCCAGCCGTCCTCAAAGGCATCCCCGGAGAGATCCTCGCGCTGGTAGTAGCCGTGCATGACGCAGACGCCCTTGGCGAGGATCTCGCCGTCGTCGGCAATTCTGACGGCGTTGCCGGGAATCGGTGCGCCGACGGTCCCGATCTTGATCAACTCCGGGGTATTGACCGTGACGGGCGCCGTCGTTTCGGTCAGCCCATAGCCCTCCAGGATCTGCATTCCGACGCCCTGGAAGAAGTGCCCGAGCCGTTCGCCCAGCGGACCGCCGCCGGACACGGCGTGCGCCACCTGTCCGCCCATCGCCGCGCGGAGCTTGCTGTAGACGAGCTTGTCGAACACGGCGTGCTGGAGCCTGAGCCCGAGGCCCACCTTGCCGGCCTGCCGGGCCCGCGAGTAGGCGATGGCGGTGTCCGCGGCGCGGTGGAAGATGGCGCCCTTGCCGCCGTCCTCGGCCTTGGTCAGGGCCGAGTTGTAGACCTTCTCGAAGACCCGCGGTACCGCGAGGATGAAGGTGGGCCGGTAGCTCTGCAGGTCCGGCAGCAGGTTCTTGATGTCGGGCGTGTGCGCGACGGTCACGCCGGCCGCCACGGCGAGCACCGAGATGAAGCGGGCGAAGACGTGCGCCAGCGGCAGGAACATGATGGTCTTGGCATTTTCGTGGACGACCCTGCCCAGTGAGGTGGCCAGCACATTTTCGGAGAGTTCCACGAAGTTGCCGTGGGTCAGCTCGCAGCCCTTGGGGCGGCCGGTGGTGCCGGAGGTGTAGATGACCGTAGCGATGTCTTTCAGGCCCGCCTTGCTGCGCCGCGCCTCCAGCTCCTCGTCGCTGATCCCGGCACCGGCGGCGCGGACCTCGTCCAGGCCGTTGCCCTCAAGCTGCCAGACGTGCGCCAGCGCGGTCAGGCCTTCCGATGCCGCGGCCTGCCGGATGATGTCCTCATGGTGGGCCGATTCGCCGAAAGCGGCCACGGCTCCCGAGTCGCCAAGGTTCCAGGCGACCTGGGAGGGGGAGGACGTCTCGTAGATGGGAACGGAGACGGCGCCGGCGAACCAGATCGCGAAATCAATAAGGGCCCATTCGTACCGCGTGCGGGACATGATGCCGACCCGGTCGCCGGCGCCAACTCCGCTCGCCATCAGGCCCTTGGCGAGCAGTGACGCGTCGGCCAGGAAATCGGTGGCCCGGACGTCCTGCCATTGGCCCGTCGCGTCGAGGCGCGCGAACAAGGCGGGGTTTGACGCCTTGGCCGCCTGGCGCAGCACCAGGTCCGTGACGTTCGATTCCGGGGGGACGCTCACCAGGGGCGGGACACTGACTTCTCGCACGATAGCTCCTTTGATATCCATAGACCCGCAGGCGGGTCAGGGTACAACTAAGACTAGTGTGTGGTCCGCGTCGAGTATGTTCCACGACACCTACTGGCGGGTAACTATATGGTTAGGCCGCGGCCGGCGCCACTCGGGGGGGCCTGCCAGCGCCAACCCCGGGGGGCCGCCGGCGGACCCCCGGCTGGCGCCGACAGCCGGCCTCCGGGGAACCGGGCGGTCCGATGAATAGAATAAGGAACCATGCACACACCGACGCCCGGCCCGCAGCCAGCCCCCTACCGCCGGACCGCCGCGTGGCGGCGCAGGATGCGCGCCGGAGCAGGCGCCGCAGCAGGCGCCGCAGCAGGCGCCGGTGGCGGTGCCACGGCGGCGGGACAGGGCCTGCGGGACCACCTGAGGCTGGGGCGCAAGGGCCTGGCGATCGGCGTCGACATCGGGGGCACCAAGGTGGCGGCGGGCGTCGTGGACGCCGAAGGGCGGATCCTGAGCCAGGCCAAGCGCTCCACACCGGGCAATGACCCACGGGCGGTGGAACAGGTCATTGTGGAACTCGTCGAGGAACTGGGCCAGGGTCACCGCATCTGGTCGGTCGGCATCGGCGCCGCCGGCTGGATGGACCTCGACGGCGGTACGGTGCTGTTCAGCCCGCATCTGGCCTGGCGCAACGAACCGTTAAGGGACAATCTGCAGCGGCTGCTGCGCCGTCCCGTGCTGCTGACCAACGACGCCGACGCGGCCGGCTGGGCCGAGTGGCGCTTCGGGGCCGGCCGGGGGGAGAACCGGCTGGTCTGCATCACGCTGGGCACCGGCATCGGCGGCACCATGGTTATGGATGGACGGGTGGAGCGGGGCCGCTTCGGCGTGGCCGGGGAATTCGGTCACCAGATCATCGTGCCGGGCGGCCACCGCTGCGAATGCGGCAACCGCGGCTGCTGGGAGCAGTATGCCTCCGGCAATGCGCTCGGCCGGGAGGCCCGCGAGCTGGCGGCCGCGAATTCCCCCGTGGCCCAGGAGCTGCTCAAGGCCGTGGACGGCCAGGTCGAAGACATCACCGGGGTGATCGTCACCGAGCTGGCCGAGGCCGGGGATCCCACCTCGCGCGAGCTCATCGAGGACGTCGGCGAGTGGCTCGGGCTGGGCCTGGCCAATCTGGCCGCCGCGCTGGATCCGGGAACGTTCGTCATCGGTGGCGGGCTCTGCGACGCCGGCGAACTGCTCGTCGCGCCGGCGCGGAAGGCCTTCGCCAGAAACCTGACCGGACGCGGGTTCCGGCCGGCGGCGCGGATTGAACTCGCGGCACTCGGTCCCAACGCCGGACTGATCGGTGCCGCCGACCTGTCCCGGGTCAGCAGCCGGATGCACGGCTAGGGGTCATTTTCGTGAGTTCGTCGGGGGTCATGCCCGGTCTTCGCGCCCGGGAGGACATGCCGCGCGCCGGGGTCGGCGGATGGGCATATTCCGGTTCTGCCCGGTCCCGGGCGCGAGGAATGGGCATGTCCTCCCGGGAAGTAGCCCGGCGCCGGCCACCGGAAACGCCCCACGGACCGCGGCCGTGACGTTCCTCCCCGGTTGCTTCGGCGCCACGCGCAAACCGCCCGCGGGAATCCGGGGTTCGCCACGGCAGGCAGGCGGTCGGGCGGGCAAGCAACCGGGAAGGAGCGCCCCGCTGACTGCCCGCGTCCACGTGCCCGGCTTCCGTCCGGGAACGTCACGGTGTCGCCGGTCCCGGTGCGGGGCATGTCCTGATCCGGGGGCACGTTCAGTGGCTCCGCCGGGGGCGTCGGGCCACTTCCCCGGGAGGACATGTCCAGTCGTCGCCCTGGGGACCGGGCATATCCGGACTATGTCCATCGGCGGGCCGCGGCGGGGGGCATATCCTGATCCGGGGGCACGTGCAGTGGCTCCGCCGGGAGCGTCGGGCCACTTCCCCGGGAGGACATGTCCAGTCTTCGCCTCGGGGACCGGGCATATCCGGACTATGTCCATCGGCGGCCCCCGGCGCGGGGCATGTCCTGTCCGGTGGTCATTTTCGCTGAGGTCAGCGGCGCAGCCCCGGCGTGCCAGTACTCCGCAGCGGCGCAGCCCCGGCGGGTTGCACGCGCAGGCCGCAGCCCGGGCAGGCCGCAGACAGCCAGGGCAGGCACTGCAAGGGGGAGGGAACAGGCCTAGACGCGGGCGCCGTCGTCGTGCTCGTCCTTCTCACCTGGAAGCTTCATGATCAGGAAGACCACTGACGCCGCAAAGGCCGTGACCATGCCCAGGATTGCCGTCAGCGGCGCGGAGCGCCAGAACATGGCGGACATAACGAGCGCAATCGGCCCTCCCACCGCGCCAAGCCAGGCAAGGACCGTCATCGGGTCAGCCCCCGCCAGGCTGGGCGGATCCTCCGGCACAAACGCTCCGTCGTCTTCGTCCTCGGCCTCGTAGTCCCGGGGCCCGGTAACAGGACCCGGACCACCCGCGGCAGCACCCCCGCCCGCGGAACCCGGGGAACCCGGGGAACCCGCGGAACCCGCGTCCGGGGCTTCCGGCGTGCGGGCAAGCCGTTCCCTGGCGGAAAGTTCGACCGGCGGGGCCCCGGCGAGGCGCAACGGGTCAAAGTCGCTGAACGGCCTGGCCGGAGCAGTTCCCTCGGCCGGGCCGCCGGTCGCTTTGTCCTTCGGGTCTGCCGGGCCGGAGTCGGCCTCCAGCCTGGCCACCAGATCCAGCCAGACGGCGTCGTCCTGGTTGGCGCGGGAATCCGATGAATCGGGGTCAGGAGAGTTGGGGTCCGGTCTAGTCATCTGCCGTGTCCTTCTGGCTAGCGTTGGCGGCGTCCGGAGTGCCCGCGGCAACCACCGAGCGGATGAACTCGGCCGAGCCGCGGAAGATCTCAGGCGCGTCGTTGTCCATGGTAGCCACGTGGTAGCTGTTTTCCAGCCGGATCACCTCCAGCGGGGCGTGGGTCAGCCCGCGGCGCAGGGCCAGCATGCTCGAATCGGAGACCACATGGTCCACGGCGGAGCGGTAGACCCGGACCGGAGCCGTGATCCGCGGCAGCAGGCGCACCGTGTCCTTGAACATCTTGTTCAGCTCGTGCGCGGCCGCGACCGGCGTCCTGGGATAGGCGCCCTCATCGATGCCTTCCTTGAGGGTGTCGTTGGCGATGGCCGGGGTGCTCTTGAGCACGAGTTTGAGGATGCCCGCCAGCGGGGCGCGGCGGTCATCGATGACGAGGCCGGGGTTCACCACAACGACGCCGGCCACGGGACGGGTGGCGGCGATCCGGAGCGCGAGTGCCCCGCCCATGGACAGGCCGGCCACGACAACGTGTTCGCATTCGTCCGCGAGCTCGAGGTAGGCGGCGTCCAGGGCCAGGTGCCAGTCCTGCCAGCGTGTCCGGGCCAGCTCCTGCCAGCTGGTGCCGTGGCCGGGCAGCAGCGGCATCCGCACGGCATAACCGGCGTCCGCGAGCGATCTTGCCCAGTCCCGGACGCCGTGAGGGCTGCCCGTGAAGCCATGGGACACCACGACGCCGGTCCGGGGGCCCGTACCCGTGAACGGGCTGCTGAACGGCGTGTGATCGGGGCTCATGCTCATGGGGTCTCCAGGGCTGTTGTGGTCGACGACGGGGCTGCCGGCACGGCCGGTGCGGGTGCGTGCTGCAGGAAAAAACGGGCGGATCGCTCGAAAATCAGGGGCGCCTCGACGTCGAGCGTGGCCACGTGCCCGCTGTCCCGCAGCGGCACCACGTCCAGCTCGCGGGAGCCCAGGCGGTTCCGCAGCAGCTCCAGGGAGGACGGCGGGACCACGACGTCGGTGTCCGACTTGAAGACGAGCGCCGGCGCCTGGACGCCGGGAAGGTCCCGGACCGTGGCCTTGAACAGCCGGCTCAGTTGATGGACCGCCGCCAGCGGGGTCAGCGAGTAATCGCCGTCCTCGGTGGGCGACGCCGTCGGGTTCTGTTCCGGGACCGGCACGGTGGTGCGCTGGAGGTACTTCAGCAGGCCGATGTACCGCACCCGGCGGTCGTAGAAGCTCAAGCCCGGGTTCACGACGGCGACCCCGGAAACGTTGTGCCGGGCGGCGGTGCGCAGGGCGATCGTCCCGCCCATGGAGAGCCCGGCGACGAAGCAGCCGCGGGTTCCGGCGGCCAGTTCCAGGTACGCGGCCTCGAAAGCCGCGTACCAGTCCTGCCAGCCGTGGCGGGCGAGGTCGCGCCAGTCGGTGCCGTGGCCGGGCAGCAGCGGGACGGACACGGCGAAGCCCCGGGCGGCGAGATACTCGGCCCAGGGAAGGACGCTGAGTGGGCTGCCGGTGAAGCCGTGGCAGATCGCCACCCCGATGCCCGCGTTGCCGCCGTGGCCGGGGTAACTGAACGCTGCCGGCGCCAGGGGAGTGCTGCTTCCGGTCATGTGCCCATCGTGTCACTGTTCGGCACAAAACTCACTAGAGTAGGGTGTCATTGAAGCCTTGGCCGGACCCGACGGAGGGCAGGCCAGGCGCCTTCCGGAGAGGTACACCCAGTGTTCTATTGGTTCATGAAGACGTTCGTTCTCGGACCGGTGCTGAAGCTGCTGTTCCGGCCGTGGGTCAAGGGTCTGGACAATGTTCCCGCCGAGGGCGCCGCCATCCTGGCCTCGAACCACCTCTCCTTCTCCGATTCCATCTTCATGCCGCTCACGGTGCCCCGTCCCGTGGTGTTCCTGGCGAAGTCGGAGTACTTCACGGGCAAGGGGATCAAGGGCAGGCTGACCGCCGCCTTCTTCCGGCTGACGAACCAGCTGCCGATGGACAGGTCCGGGGGAACGGCCTCGGCGATGTCGCTCAACGCCGGCATGGACGTGCTGAAGAACGGATCGCTGCTCGGGATCTATCCCGAAGGCACGCGCAGCCCCGACGGCCGGCTCTACCGCGGCAAGGTGGGCGTGGCACGGCTGGCGCTGCAGGCCCGGGTCCCGGTCATTCCGGTGGCCATGATCGGTACGGACAAAGTCCAGCCGATCGGCAAGCGGCTGCCCAACATCCGGCGCATCGGAATGATCTTCGGGGAGCCGCTCGACTTCAGCCGTTACTACGGCATGGAGGATGACCGGCTGATCCAGCGTTCCGTGACCGACGAGATCATGTACGCACTGATGCGGCTCTCCGGTCAGGAATACGTCGACGAGTACGCCGCCGTCGTCAAGCTCCGGCTGGCCGGAAAAGCAACGGACAAGCCCGAAGACGGAGCCGCCGGAGACCCGGCAACACCCGGAACTGTGTGACGGTGCCCGCCCTGTCAATGACGGGCGGCTCCGTCGATCACCACGAAGGCACCTATCCTAGTAAGGTGACTGAGCTATCTGCGCCTTCGGCCTCCCCGTTCACCGGTTCTTCCCTGAGCAGCACCGCCCAGAGCGGTGCCGCCAACTATCCCGGCCTGGACCGATGGCGGGAGCTGCCGGCCTCCCAGCAGCCAAACTGGTCGGACGGGGCAGTCTTCGAAGCCTCGGTCAAGGAACTCTCCGTCCTTCCGCCGCTCGTTTTTGCGGGCGAAGTGGACATCCTGCGGGAACGGCTCGCGGCGGCGGCGCAGGGCAAGGCGTTCCTGCTCCAGGGCGGCGACTGCGCGGAGACGTTCGAGGCCGCGACGGCGGACAGGATCAGCGCCCGGGTCCGCACCATCCTCCAGATGGCCGTCGTCCTCACCTACGGCGCGGCCATGCCGGTCATCAAGATGGGCCGCATGGCAGGCCAGTTCGCCAAGCCGCGCTCGTCCAATGACGAGACCCGCGACGGCGTCACGCTGCCGGCGTACCGCGGCGACATCGTCAACGGCTACGATTTCACTCCGAAGTCCCGGGCGCACGATGCCAGCCGGATGCTCAACGCCTACCACACCTCCGCCTCAACCCTGAACCTGATCCGTGCCTTCACCCAGGGTGGTTTCGCGGACCTGCGCCTCGTGCACCAGTGGAACAAGGGCTTCACGGAGAACCCGGCCCACGCCCGCTACGAGTCGCTGGCGCGGGATATCGACCGTGCGATCAAGTTCATGGCCTCCTGCGGGGCCGACTTCGAGGCGCTCAAACGCGTGGAGTTCTACGCCAGCCACGAGGCGCTGCTGCTGGAATACGAACGCGCCCTCACCCGGATCGATTCGCGCACCGGCTTCCCCTACGACACCTCCGCGCACTTCCTCTGGATCGGCGAGCGGACCCGCGAACTGGACCACGCCCACGTCGATTTCCTTTCCCGGGTGCGCAACCCGATCGGTGTGAAGCTGGGGCCGTCCACGAGCGGCGACGACGCACTGCGCCTGATCGACAAACTGGATCCGGACCGCGAGCCCGGCCGCCTCACGTTCATCACCCGGATGGGCGCGTCCAACATCCGCGAGAAGCTGCCGCCGATCGTGGAGCGGGTCACGGCCTCCGGCGCGCAGGTCCTGTGGGTTACCGATCCCATGCACGGCAACACGGTTACTTCGCCCAACGGCTACAAGACCCGCAACTTCGACGACGTCATCAACGAGGTGCGCGGCTTCTTCGAGGTGCACCACGCCCTCGGAACCGTCCCGGGCGGACTGCACGTGGAGATGACCGGCGACGACGTGGCCGAGTGCCTCGGCGGGGCGGACCCGATCGACCAGGAAGCCTTCCTGGACCGCTACGAATCCGTCTGCGATCCGCGCCTGAACCACATGCAGTCCCTCGAGATGGCCTTCCTGGTGGCAGGCGCCCTGTCCAAGCGCTAGGGACCGGTCCTCAAACAGCAGCAAGCTCCGCCCGGCTGGTTTCAGACCGGCTGGTTTCAGCCGGGCGGAGCTTCGTTAACTGCTGTGCGGACTGCTAACCCACCGCTAACCCACCGTTACACCACAGTCAGGGTCACGACGGAACCCTCCGGGGCCTTGGTGTTTACCGGGTCCTGGTCACGGACCGTGCCGAAGAAGCCGCCCAGGATGTTGTTCACCCGGACCTCGAAGCCGAGATTCTCGAGGGCCTCGCGCGCTTCCTTGGCCTGTTTCCCGACGAAGCTCGGGACGTCGACGAGCTTGGGGCCCTTGGAGATCGTGAGGTTGACGGTGCCGCCCTTGGTGAGGTTGCCGGAGGCCGGGTCCTGCGCCACGACGGAGCCCTTCGGGATCTTCCGGTCGTTGACTGTTTCCGGCGAGATTACGGCTTTCAGCCCGGCCGCTTCCAGGGCCTTGACCGCCGCGTCCTGTTCCTGGCCGCGCACATCCGGCACCGGGATGGGCTGGGGGCCCTTGGACACCGTCAGGTCCACGGGGGTGCCGTGCCGCACCGGGTTGCCGCTGCGGGGAGCCTGGGCCAGGACAGTGCCGGCGGCTGCCGATTCGTCGAAGGTCTCGGTGATCAGCCCCAGCGCCATCCCTGTGCCGTTGAGGGCCGTCTTGGCCTCGTCCAGGGTCTTTCCGGCCAGCTCCGGCAGGGGGAACAGCTCAGGCCCCTTCGAGACGGCAAGGGACACCGTCTGGAACTTCCGGATGACCTGTCCGGCTTCGGGTTCCGAGCCGACCACGAGCCCTGGCGGGACGTTGTCGTCGTAGACGTCCTTGGTGGTGGACTGGAAGCCGGCCGTCCGCAGCAGCTGCTGCGCTTCCGCCACGGTCCTGTTCGCCAGTTCCGGAATCGTCCCGGGGGAGCCGGGACCCATGCCGAAGAACCAGCCAGCGCCGGCGGCCAGCAACGCGGCAACCACCAGCAGCAGAATCCACAGCAGCCCCCGGCGTCGTGCATTGCCCCCGCGCAGGCTCCGGACGGGCGTGGCCGCGGCCCGCCGGCGTGCCCGCTCCTCATCGCGGTCCTGCTTTCGTTGGGCACGCTTGCTGGCGGGGGCCGGCACGGATTCCAGACCGTCATCGCTGTACGTTTCCTGGTCCGGGACCACCTCCTCCGGGGCGGACAGCGGGCCGTAGGCCGGGCGCCGGGGCGGCGCGGACATCACGGTGGTGGGATTGCTGCCCCGGGAGATGACTTCGGTAGGCCGTTGGATCCCGCCGATCACCTCGGTCCGGGACTGGTCAGTGTGGTCCTCCGGGGGGACTTCCGAGGGACCTTCCGGGCGATCTTGCCAGGGGTCCGCGGAGGCGGCGACGCCGGCCGGCGTCGCCGCTGCGGCCGCAACCGCGGGCAGGGCGCTGCGGCCCGCCGGGGGCTGGATATCGAGTTCGGCGTCGCTCAGGTTGGTCCTGATGTGGCGCAGCTCAGACAACAGTGCGTTCCCGTCCACGGGCCGTTTATCGGGATCGTTGGCGGTGCACCACTGCACCAGTTCATCGATTTCTTCGGCCAGGCCCGGCACCAGCTCCGAGGGTGCGCCCACGGTCGAGTTGACGTGCTGGTACGCCACCTGGATGGGAACCTCGCCGTCGAACGGCTGCCGGCCGGTGATCATCTCGTACAGCATGATGCCGACGGAGTAGATATCGCTGCGGGCGTCAGCCTGCTTGCCGAGCACCAGTTCGGGGGAGAGGTAGGCCACCGTTCCGATCAGCGAGCCGGTGCTGGTCGAGGTGGACACGGCCCGGGCCAGGCCGAAGTCGCCGACCTTGATCCGGCCGTCGTCGGCAATAAGCACGTTTTCGGGCTTGATGTCCCGGTGGATGAGGCCGGCCTCGTGGGCGGCCCCCAGACCTTCCACGACGGGGGCGATCAGTGCCAGGGCGAGGCGCGGTGCGAGCGCACCCTTGTCCGTGATGACGTCCCGGAGGGTATGGCCCTTGATGTACTCCATCACGAGGTAGGCGACCCGGCCGTCCTCGCCCTGGTCAAGGACGCCGACGACGTGCGGATGGGACAGCCTGGCCGCAGCCTTGGCTTCGCGGCCGAGGCGGTCCAGGAACTGGGGGTCGCCGGCCAGATGGGGGTGCAGCACCTTCAGCGCGACGCCGCGCTCGAGGCGGCGGTCCGTGGCCAGGTAGACCGTGGACATTCCGCCGCTGGCCAGTCTGGACTGAATCAGGTACCGGCCATCCACCAAAGTGCCAACGAGAGGGTCCGACGTGTATTCCTGCACCTTACGATCCTAGTCGCTGCACGGAAACGGGTCCGGATCAACATGCGATCCGGACCCGTATCGTTATCCTTCGAGGGCCTGGCGGAGCATCGCCCCACCGGTTCTGTCGGGATTCTGTCCTGGGAACTAGCCGAAGATCTGCTGGTTGGCCTTGATGGAGGCAACGTACTGCTTGGTGTCCTCGTACATCCCGTACTTGCTCACCGCGTACTGGCCCTGGTAATAACCCGCAATGGCGTTGTCCACGTCGCTGCTGGTGCGGATGAGCTGGCGGATGATGGCGACGCCGGCGGTGGCGTTGTCATAGGGGTCCAGCAGGTTGAGCTTGCGGCCCACGAGATCCGAGGCCCACTCGCCCGAGGACGGGATCACCTGCATGGTGCCGATCGCGTTGGCGGGGGACACCGAGCGGTGGTTGAAGCCGGATTCCTGCAGCGCGAAGGCCAACGCCAGCGAGACGTCGACGCCCATCCGGCGGGCGGTGTCGGCCACAATCGACTTCATCTGCTCCCGGCTCGGGACCGGCGAAGCGTTCAGGACTGCCTTGTTCTCGTTGGCGGAGCTCACCACGGCGGCCGGGTAAGTGAATCCGAGGAAGGTGCTCGGCACCAGTGGCGTCACCGGGGCCGGAGGCTGGCTCGACGCCGGTGCGATCGATCCGCCCGGAAGCACCAGCTTCTGGCCGGGGTAGATCACGGAGCTCAGCGTCAGCCGGTTGGCGGAGAGCATGTCGGACAGCTTGACGCCGTTCCTGGCCGCGATGCCGGAAAGGGTGTCACCGGCCTTGATGGTGTACGAACCGGAGGCCGGGGCCGTGGGAGTCGAGGCCGGTGCCACCGGAGCCGGCGCCGACGGTGCGGGAGCGGACGGCGCCGATGTGCCGGAGCCGATCTTGATCTTCTGGCCGGGGTAGATGATGGAGCCCATGTTGAGCCCGTTCCAGCCGAAGACCTCGGAGAGCTTGACGCCGTGGCGGGCCGCGATGGCGCCCAGGGTGTCTCCCGGCTTGACGGTGTAGGAGCCGCCGCCAGTGGACGCCGGAGCCGGCGCTGCCGGCGCGGACGGTGCCGGCGCTGCCGGATCGGCAGCGGACGGCGCCGATGTGCCGGGGCCGATCTTGATCTTCTGGCCGGGGTAGATGATGGAGCCCATGTTGAGCCCGTTCCAGCCGAAGACCTCGGAGAGCTTGACGCCGTGGCGGGCCGCGATGGCGCTCAGGGTATCTCCCGGCTTCACGGTGTAGGACCCGCCGGTGGAGGACCCTCCGGTGGCGGCCGGAGTGCTCGGCTGAGCCGCCGGAGCAGGTGTGGGGGCAGGTGTGTTGCCGCCAAGCTTGATCTTCTGCCCGGGGTAAATGATCGTATTGGCCTGCAGATCGTTCAGCGCCAGGACGGCGTCGGTGTCCAGGCCGAATTTGCCGGCGATCCCGCTGACAGTGTCCCCGCGCGCGATCGTGTACTCCGCGGGTGCCGTCATCTGGGCCGGGCGGAACGAGCTGGGGATGGCCGCCGAGACGGAGCTGGACGGAATCATGGCGGATGCCGTCAGGGTTGCCGACTGTGCCTGTGCGCGCATGGCAGCTGCCAGCGTCGACGGGATCGCGCGGCTGCGGACTTCAGCCGACGCCGGCTGGGCGATCGCCAACGAGGAAAGGACGACGGCAGGAAGGGCGGCGGTCGTGGCCGCAATCATCGGCAGGCTGGGCCTCGCCTGGTGCTTCGGCGAACGTGACGTCGTCATGGGAAAAATCCTCTTCTCAGCGGCGAACGCTGCGGGTCAGGCCGGGGTGTTACTGGTGTTACCAGTGTGACCAAAGTTATTGCTGTTACAAATGTGATCTATGTGAATCTCTCATGAATTGGGAGTTAGCACAAGAAGCCCCGGACATTCTGCAAACAAACACTTGCGGAGTGTCGATGGAAATGCCGAAACGGATGCGCTGAACAAAGTATGTCGATCCACGTGAGCGTGGCAAGGGCCTGCCGCCAGGGTCCGGCACCGGTATCAGCGGCGGCCAAACAGGTGCCCGCAGTCATCGCTCAGCCTCGACTAGGCGCAGAAGCGTCCGCCATGGCAATCTTGATCCGTGAGTACTGTAGAAAGCCTCGTGGGCGAATGGCTGCCCCTGCCCGATGTTGCCCAGCTTCTGAATGTTTCCATTACGAAGGTCCATGCGCTTCTCGATGAACGCGCACTGGCGGCACTGAGGGTCGGTGACCGGCGTATCCGTTCGGTGCCGGCGGCTTTCATCCAGGACGGCCACGCCGTGGAGAGCCTGAAGGGCACCATAGTGGTCCTCGCAGACGCCGGCTACTCGGACGAGGAACTCATCACCTGGCTCTTTACGCCCGACGAATCCCTGCGCGGACGGCCGATCGACGCCCTCCGCGAAGGACGTAAGACGGAGATCCGCCGCCGGGCACAGTCCCTGGCCTGGTAGCACGCGCCACTCCCGTCGAGTCCGCCCACGGACTCCCGGGGCGGCCGGCCTGACCGGCGGCAGGCCCCTCAGGCCGTTCGGCCTCTCAGGCTGTTCGGCTGATCAGGCTGTTCGGCTGACGGTGGCTTCGGCGAGCTCCCGGAGCGCCGTCTTGGGCAGCTCCTCAAGCGGCAGCAGGTCCAGGGCCGCGAAAGCCGCGTGACCGAACTCCTCAATCAGCACTTCGGTGGCCTGGAGCGCACCGCAGTCCACGATGATGCCTCGGATCGCGTCCACGTCCGCCTCGCTCAGCTCGGGGTTGCCCAGCTTGGCATCGATGAACGCTGAATCGGCAGGGGTGGCCTGGTCCAGGGCGAAAGCCACCAGGACGGTGCGTTTGCCTTCGCGCAGATCGTCTCCTGCGGGCTTGCCGGTACTGACCGGATCGCCGAAGACCCCCAGCACGTCGTCCCGGAGCTGGAAGGCCTCGCCAAGCGGGAGGGCGAAGGCCGAGTAGCCGCGGAGCAGCTCATCGGGCGCACCCGCGAGGGCACCGCCGAGGGCCAGCGGGTGCTCTGTGGAGTATTTCGCCGACTTGAACCGGATGATGGACTGGGCACGGCCGACGGCGCCGGCGCGGTCCCGCCGCGGTCCGGCAACCTCCTCGAGAATGTCGAGGTACTGGCCCGCCATGACCTCGGCGCGCATCAGGTTGAAGATGAGCCGGGCCTGGCTCCCGGAAGCGGCCCGGTCCCCGATTTCGGTGAAGGACTCCTCGCTGAAGGACAGGCACAGGTCGCCGGTCAGGATGGCCGCAGCGTGCCCGAACCGTTCGCGGTCCAGCGCCCAGCCCTGCTCCTCATGCAGATCACTGAAACGGCGGTGCACGCTGGGTCCGCCGCGGCGGGTGTCCGAGCGGTCAATGATGTCGTCGTGGATCAGCGCGGCGGCCTGGAACAGTTCCAGGGCGGACCCGGCCGTGACCACTTCGCCGGCCCCGGCCTCACCGCCTGCACCGCGCCATCCCCAGTAACACATGAGCGCCCGCAGTCTCTTGCCGCCCGTGACGAGGTTGGAGATGGAGCCCATCAGCGGATCGATGTCCTGGGAGATTGAGGACATCACCGCCTGGCGGGTGGTCAGGAAATCGGTGAGCTTGCCGGCGACGGCGGCTACGTAGGCAGTCTGCTCGAGGCGCAGCTGTTCCGCGAGCGTCACTTGACGGACTCAGCGGCGACGTTCGCGCCGATGGTGAAGGTCGAGACGCCCGCGGTCTCGACCACAGAGGTGTTGACTGTTTCGTTGTCACCGCGCAGGAAGTCCTTGGACGGGACCGAGCCCACGGCCTCGCCCGGAATGGCCGTGAAGCCTTGGGCCTCCAGCTGCGTCGTATAGAACGCCAGGACCGCGGCGGGCGGCGAGCTGATGCTGCCGACCAGTGCCACCGTGGCCGGCACCGTGGTCCTGTCGAAACTGCTCGAGACCACCTTTGCCCCGGGCATCAGGGGCAGCAGTTGCTGCGGGAAACCGGAAACCACGGCCCCTACCGTCGCCGAGGTGCCGGGCTCCGCGGAGGGGCTGGGGGGCGCGGTGGTGGTGGGCGGGGCGGTCGACGTCGCCGCGGGCGCCGTCGACGACGCCGAGGAAGCCGAGGAAGCGGTCCCGGGGGCGGCGGGCGTGCATGCGGCCAGGGCCATGATGGCGCCTGCCGCAATAACGGCAACCGCAGCACGTTTGCGCTCTCCAAAAACCTTCACAGACACGTTCCTCCTGGGGTGTTGACTGGTGTTGACGCCGGATTCAGCCTCCAGTTTAGTCAGTCCCGGGGCATAGGATTGAAGTTGTGGGGCCGGACAGGGATAAACAGCAGCTCGAAGTGAGCCTTCGCGAACTCCGGCGCAGCAGCATCATGCACGTGGACATGGACGCGTTCTTCGTCTCCGTGGAGCTGCGCAGCCGGCCCCAACTGAAGGGCAGGCCCGTCATTGTCGGCTACCCCGCGGACCGGTCCGTGGTGCTCTCCGCCTCTTATGAAGCCCGCGCCTTCGGCGTGCGCTCCGCGATGCCGATGGTGGTGGCGGCCCGGATGTGCCCCTCGGCCGTCATCATCGAACCCCGGCACAAGCTGTACTACGAAGTGTCCGGCCAGATCATGGAAATCTTCGGCTCCATCACCGATCTGGTGGAACCGCTGAGCGTGGACGAGGCCTTCCTCGACGTCGGCGGAGCGATCCGCCGGCTGGGTACGCCCCGCGAGATCGGCGAACTCATCCGGACCCAGGTCCAGCTGGAACTGGGAATCACGGCGTCCGTCGGGATTGCGGCCAGCAAGTTCGTGGCCAAGATCGCCTCCACCCGGTGCAAGCCGGACGGACTGCTGCTGATCGGTCCGGAGGAGACGGTGCCGTATCTTCACAGTCTTCCTGTCGGCGCACTCTGGGGAGTCGGCGCCAAGACCGTCGAGGTGCTGTCCAGGATGGGCATCCGGACCGTGGCGGACGTCGCCGCCTCGCCGCTGCCTTCCCTGCGCAAGGTGCTCGGCGCCTCCGGCGAACACGTCTACAACCTGTCATGGGGGATCGATCCCCGTCCGGTAACACCGGTCCGGCTGGAAAAGAGCATCGGGGCGGAAGAGACCTTCGCGGTGGACACGGCCGACGAGGCGCTGTTGCACCGCGAACTGCTGCGGCTCTCACACCGCACGGCGGAGCGGCTGCGCAGCGCCGGCATGCACGCCCGGACGGTGGCGCTCAAGCTGCGGTACGCGGACTTTTCCACCATCACCCGGAGCCGGACCGTCAGCACCCCGATCGACAGCGCCCAGCTGCTCTACGCCGTGGCCGTCCAGCTCCTGGAATCCGTCGGGGACCGGCCCATGACGGTGCGGCTCGTCGGCATCCGGGCCGAGCAGCTGGAGGAAGCCGCCCAGGCGCCGCTGCAGCTGAGCCTGGACCGCAGGGATGACAACTGGCGGGCGGCCGAACAGGTACTGGACGCGGTGACGCGGAAATTCGGGACAAAATCGGTGTTCCCGGCCCGGCTTCTCGATCCCGGCAGCGGCTCCGGCTGACATCTGCGGCCGGGTCGGCGTCTTGAAGGTGTCCAAGCTGGTGCCACATCTTTCAGAACGGGCCGTAACAAACTATCCTTAGATGTACGTAGGTTTAGAACGACTGGAACGAGCGTTCGGGCTGATGCGTGAGCAGTTGAACACCCAAAAGGGACCAGGAAAACCACCTGTGGGAACCCCGATCCGCGCAACGACGGCGGACGGGAACCACTCCGGATTCCCGGTCGTTAGGGGATTGAGACACTGGCCACGTCAAGTCTGGACGTTGGCCGACTTAAGGAGGTCGTGATGCCGCTCTCGGAGCACGAACAGAAGTTGCTTGAGCAACTTGAGAAGCAGCTGAATGAGGACGATCCCAAGTTCGCCAGCTCGATGGGCTCGGACCCGGGACGTTCATGGTCTACCCGCCATCTGGTGATTGGGGTCCTGGCCACTTTGGCAGGGATCATGCTCCTGCTGGTTGGGGTGACCGTCCAAAACATCGTTGTCGGGGTCTTGGGTTTTGTCGTGATGGGCGCCGGCGTCTACTTCGCGACAATGCGCAGTTCCGCCGTCGGCAAGGCAAAATCGACAGGATCGGCCCGGAAGTCCGGAAAGCCGAGGAATTCGTTTATGAGCAACCTCGAGGAACGCTGGGACGAACGGCACCGGGGGGAGTCCTGAGCCGCCTCAGGCGCACCCTCCATTCCCACCCACCCGTCTAGCACCCGTCTAGCCCGGTCGGCACGCAAAGACCCGCTCCGGCGGGTCTTTTGCCGTTAACGGGGGCTTTTGGCGGCAACCGCAGGGGATTCGCCGGCTCGCGCAGATGCAGGGACGCCCGGCCGTGTCCGGCGTCGTGATTTCCGCGGGCCCGGCGGCGCCGGGGGCCGGAATCCCTCCACTGAGCACCACCAGGCACGTTTCGCTGCAGCTGCGCGGATCTTTGGGACCCACGCGCCCCCGGAAATGCGCGATTTTCTTCGGCGTGTCGTTGACTGTGGAGGGATGTGGAGTATTGTGGAGGACGTAAGAGGGTAGTGGCAGCAAGGGGACGTTGGGCTTCCTACGAACAGACGGGCGGTGGGCCGTGTTTCTCGGCACACATTCGCCGCGTCTGGACGAAAAGGGCCGGATCATCCTTCCCGCCAAGTTCCGCGAGGAACTTGCCGGCGGGCTGGTTCTCACAAGGGGCCAGGAACGTTGCATCTATGTCTTCAGTGAGGCTGAATTCGGCCGGGTTCACGAGCAGATGCGGGAGGCTCCAATCTCCAGCAAGCAGGCGCGTGACTACATCCGGGTGTTCCTCTCTGGAGCCTCTGACGAGGTACCTGACAAGCAGGGGCGCGTGACGATTCCGCCGGCGCTCCGGGAGTACGCAGGACTCGGCAGGGAACTGGCCGTCATCGGCGCCGGTACCCGGGCGGAGATCTGGGACGCCCAAGCCTGGAATGAGTACCTGGCCGAAAAGGAAACAGCCTTCTCGGAGACTGACGACGCCATACCGGGGATTTTCTGAGCCCCACGGATCCACCAGCACTACGTTTCTTGACCCAGATCTCCAGCCGCCCATCCAGTTGTTCTCCTGGCTCACTTCCCCGGAGCCAGGCGGACGCCGGGTAGGCGCGGATGGGGATCTGGATCAAGAAGCGGAACGCGCAGCTGCGCAGGCAGCACAGCAAGCACGCCCGGACAAGGAAAGGACGCAGGTATGACTGACCCTCACCAGAAGCCCACGTCCGAACGCCATGTACCGGTCCTCAAGGACCGGTGCATCAATTTGTTGGCACCGGCATTCGAGGCGGCCCGCGGCCGCGGCGAGTCCCCGGTGGTCATCGACGCCACCCTTGGCATGGGCGGGCACTCCGAGGCCATGCTCCAGCGCTTCCCGGATCTCCACCTGATCGGCATCGACCGCGACGAGGAAGCCCTGGCCCTTGCGGGGGAGCGGCTCACGCCCTTTGCCGGCCGGATCGACCTCGTGCACGCCGTGTACGACGAAATCCCGGAGGTCCTGGCGGACCTTGGCTTCAGCCACGTCCACGGTGTCCTGATGGACCTAGGCGTCTCCTCGCTCCAGCTGGACGAGCGGGAACGCGGTTTCGCCTACTCCTTCGATGCCCCGCTGGACATGCGGATGGACACGAGCCGCGGCCAGACCGCCGCCGACGTCGTCAACCACTACAGCGAAGAGGACCTCGTCCGGATCATCCGGAAGTGGGGCGAAGAGAAGTTCGCCGGCCGCATCGCCAACAGGATCGTCACCGCCCGCGCCGGGAAGCCCTTCAGCACCACCGGTGAGCTCGTCGAACAGATCCGCGGGGTTGTCCCGGCGGGCGCTGCGAAGTCCGGCGGGCACCCCGCCAAGCGCACTTTCCAGGCGCTCCGGATCGAGGTCAATGAGGAACTCGACGTGCTGGAGCGCGCGATCCCCGCGGCCGTCAACGCAATCGCCGTCGGCGGCCGCGTCGTCGTCATGTCCTACCACTCGCTGGAGGACAAGATCGTCAAGGGCTTCTTCCAGGCCGGGTCCAAATCTTCTGCCCCGCTCGGTTTCCCGGTGGAGCTGGAGGAACACAAGGCTGAACTGAAGACCCTGACGAAAGGCACCGAGGTGCCCACCGCCGCCGAAATTGCCGAGAACCCGCGCGCAGCCTCCGCCAGGCTCCGCGCAGTGGAACGCATCAAAGCCAGGAGAGCCGCATGAGCACCGCTGCCGTCAACCGATTCCCCGTTGCCACTGGCGCCACCGCCCGCGCCCTTCCCGGGCTAAACCCCGGTCCGGCCCGCAAGTCCCGCACCCCGCTCTCGCTGGTCCGCTCGGCCCCGCGCAAGCGCCGGGCCCCGTTCGCCGTGCTCTGCTTCGGCATCCTTGCCGTAGCCCTGATGGCGGTGCTGGTCCTGAACATCTCCGTATCCACCTCGCAGTACCAGCTGGTCCAGCTCAGGAGCGATCAGCTGACCCTGACGAAGCAGAACCAGGACCTGACGCAGCAGGTGCAGAACTTCGACGCCCCCCAGAACCTGGCGGCAAAAGCCACCGAGCTGGGCATGGTGGCCTCCACCGGCAAGGGCCAGATCGACCTGTCCACCCTCCGCGTCACCGGCAAGGCCAAGGCCGCGGTGAAGGGCGACGCCGCAGGTGCCGTCATCGCCGCGCCGGCCGTCGCGGGGCAGCTTAGTGTCGTCCCGCCCGCCACCGGCAAGGAGCCGCTCGTGGGCCGCAAACCGGCAGCCGACGCGCCGGCACAGCCCGCCGCGGGGGCGACACCGGCACCGGCCGCTGCCGCTGCGCCCGTACCAGAACCGGCTGCGGAACTCCACGGCGGATCCGTCCCGGCCCCCGCCCAGAAGGTTCCCGGCCAAAAGGTTCCGGCCCAAAAGATTCCGGCAGAGAAGGTTCCGGGACAATAACCCAGGACGGATCACCAGCCCGGCGAGCAGCAAGGACACATCGTGGCGCAGAACACCGGCAAGGCACGCAAGGCAAAGGTGCCGAGCGCCACGCGGCGGCTGCGGATCGGCCTCGGCCTGATGCTCACGCTCTTGCTCGTCGTCGGCGGCAAACTCTTCGTGGTCCAGGGACTCGACGTCGGCGGCATGGCCGAGGCAGCCCTCCAAAACCGCCTCACGCCGATCGAACTCCCTGCCGAACGCGGCAGCATCCTGGACGCCGGCGGGACGGTTCTGGCCAGCAGTGTGATCCGCTACAACATCGTGGTGGACCAGAGGGTCAACACCAAGACCGAGTCGTTCCCCAGGCTCGACGAGGGCAAGGACGAGATTGTCAAGGTCTCCCGGGACCAGGGCATCTCCGAGCTCGCCGCAGCGCTTGGCATGGACCGGAACGACGTGAAGGACGCCCTCACCGGCACCAGGGGCTACTACATCGTGGCCAAGGACCTGTTGCCCGACGTGGAGGACCGGATCTCCAAACTCCAGATCCCCGGCATCGTGACCGAAGGGACTAGCAAGAGGGTCTATCCCAACGGGGCAGTCGCCGGCGGAATCGTGGGTTTCCTGAAGGATGGCACCACCGGCCAGGCCGGGCTCGAACAGACCCAGGACGAGATCCTCAAGGGCACCCCGGGCAAGCGGCTCTTCGAAATCGGCGCCGACGGGCTGCGCATCCCGGTGGGCGTGGACCAGTTGACCCCGGCCGTGAACGGCAAGGACATCAAGCTCACGCTCAACTCGGATCTCCAGTACTTCGCCCAGCAGGCGATCCAGAGCCAGCAGGACAAGTTCGGCGCCGAGTGGGGCATCATCATCGTCATGGACATCAAAACGGGCAACATCGTCACGATGGCGGACACCAACACCCCGGATCCCAACGACCCGGGAAGCTCCGCGCCGGAGGACCGCGGTGTCCGGGCAGTCACCGCCGCCTATGAGCCCGGGTCGGTGGAGAAAATGATCACCGCCGCCGCGCTCATCGAGGAAGGCAAGTCCAGTCCGCTGGACAAGTTCACCATCCCGCCGACCTACACGGTGGACGGGCAGACCTTCAGCGATGCGTTCGAACACGGCACTGAGGAACGGACCCTGGCCGGCATCCTGGGCTGGTCGATGAACACCGGCACGGTCATGGCAGGCCAGCGGCTCAGCAAGGACCAGCGCCACGACTGGCTGCAGAAGTTCGGCATCGGCGAGGCACCCGACATCGGGCTTCCCTCCGAAGCCACGGGCATCCTGACGCCGGCTGACGAATGGGACGGACGCCAGGAGTACACAGTCCTCTTCGGCCAGGGGGTGTCGCAGTCGACGCTCCAGACGGTGCGGGCCTTCCAGTCCGTCGCCAACGACGGCGTGATGCTCCAGCCGCGCCTGATCGACAGCTACATCAGCCCCGACGGCACCGAGGAAAAGGTCCCGGCCCAGCCCCCGCGGCAGGTGGTCTCCAAGGACACCGCCCAGCAGGTCCGCGACATTCTCGAAAGTGCCGTGACCGAGGGCCAGATCAAGGAGGCCGGCATCGACGGCTACCGCGTCGGCGCCAAGACGGGAACGTCCCAGTCGCCGTGCGACGACGGCAAACCCGGGTTCTGCGGCTTGACCGCCTCCATGGTGGGGATGGCGCCGATGGACGATCCGCGGTTTATTGTTGGAGTGGTCCTGCAACGGCCCAAGGGCGATATTCACGGCATCTCGAACGGACCGGTGTTCCGTTCGGTGATGAGCCAGACGCTGCGCACCTTCAACGTCCAGCCGTCGTCCGGCGAACCCGCCCGGCTGCCGCAGTACGCCAAGTAGCGCCCGCACCATTTAGCACCCAGCACGAATACGAAGCCTGCGGGCCGGAGCATCTTTCCGTGCGCAGCGCCAGATCCACTAGCACCGCAAACGGAGATCCCCTTGTCACAGCTCAACGCCCCAGACGCTTCCGCCGCGCCCTCCGGCCAGGACGCCACCTCGGGCTTCCGGCCCGCTATGGTCGCCGCGGTGCCGCTGGAAACGATCGGTGCGGCGATCGGCGTCGCTGTCCCCGGGGTATCCGGCGCAGTAGCCGTCACCGGGATCTCATTGAACTCCCGGGCCGTTCAGCCGGGCGACCTGTACGTCGCCCTGCCAGGCGCCACCCGGCATGGGGCCGACTTTGTCGCCCAGGCCGTAGAGGCCGGGGCTGCCGCGGTGCTGACGGACGACGCCGGCGCGCGCCTGCTGGCGCTCTCGAACGACATCTCCGTGCCCGTGCTGCTGGCAGGGGAACCCCGCGGCGTCGTCGGCCGGCTCTCCGCCCTGATCTACCGGAGCCGGCCGGACGACGCGGCCGCGCCTGCCCTCTACGGCGTCACCGGCACGAACGGCAAGACGACCACCACCTACTTCATCAACGCCCTGCTGCAGGCCCTGGGCCAGAAGACCGGCCTGATCGGGACCATCGAGATCCTCGCCGGCGGCGCGCCGATTCCCAGTCTGCTCACAACACCCGAATCCACGGACGTCCACGCCCTCCTCGCCCTCATGCGTGAACGCGGCCTCGATGCGGTCTCCATGGAGGTCTCCTCGCATGCCGTCTCCTTCCACCGCGTGGACGGTGTGGTATTCGACGTCGCCGGGTTCAGCAACCTGACCCAGGACCATCTGGACCTGCACGGCAGCATGGAGGAGTACTTCCGGACCAAGGCCCGGCTCTTCACGGCAGAACGCGCCCGCACCGCCGTCGTCACCGTGGACGATGAATGGGGCAGGAGGCTGGCAGCCTCCGCCGACATCCCCGTCACCACCCTCTCGACTTTCCCGGCGGCACTGGTCCCGGCAACACATGACGACGGCGGGCCCGCAGCGGACTGGACCGTCACCGGCCTGTCCCCGCGCGGACTCGGCACCGATTTCACGCTCCAGCACCGCGACGGTACCGCCCTGCGCGTTCACGCCGGCCTCCCGGGCAGCTTCAACGTCGCCAACGCCGCGCTGGCCACCGTCATGGTGCTCGCCGGCGGCCACGACGCCGCGGCGGTGCAGGCCGCCCTCGACGCCCGGGATCCGTTCACCGTCGCCGTCCCGGGCCGCATGCAGCTCGTCTCCACGGCGCCGGCCTCGGTGGTCGACTTCGCGCACAACCCGGATGCCCTGGCCCGTGCCCTGGAGGCCGTCCGCCCGCCGGAGCCGGGCTCCAAGCTGATCATCGTCTTCGGTGCCACCGGTCAGCGCGACCAGGGCAAACGCCCGGCGATGGGTGCCATCGCCGCCCGGCTCGCGGACACCGTGATCGTCAGCGACGACGACCCGCACGACGAGGACGCCGCGGCCATCCGCGCCGACGTTCTGGCCGGAGCCCTTGAGGCCAAGGACCGCGAGGGCCTTGCGTGCACGGTTGAGGAAGTCTTCCCGCGGGACGCTGCCATCCGCCGGGCGGTCGAGCTGGCCGGGCCGGCGGACACCATCCTCGTCGCAGGACGGGGCCACGAAGTGTGGCAGGAAGTCAAGGGCGTCAACCTCGCCCTCGACGACAGGGTGGAGCTCCGTTCCGCCTTGACAGCACGGGGATTCACCGTTCTCCAAGACCAACGGATAGAGTCCTAAACCGAGATGATTGCATTTACAGCGGCGGAAATCGCCGAAATAACCAACGGCCGGCTGGCCGCCGAACCGGGCATCACGCCCGGCTCCGTGGTGACCGACTCCCGTGCAGCCACAGCGGGTTCCCTCTACGTGGCCAAGCCGGGGGAAACGGCCGACGGCCACGACTTCGTGGGCGCCGCGGTGGAGCGTGGCGCCGTGCTGGCCCTCGTGGAGCATGACGTCGCCGACGCCGCGGGACAGAACTTCCCCGCCGTCGTGGTGCAGGACTCGGTCCTGGCCATGGGGGCCCTCGCGGCCGAATCCGTCCGCCGGATCCGGGCCCGCCGCGAGGCTGAAGGAGCGCCGCTGACCGTCATAGGCATCACCGGTTCCGCCGGCAAGACCACCACCAAGGACCTGCTCGCCGGCATCCTCGCCGGAGAATCCGGGGCGGGCCACACGGTCGCCCCGCAGGGGTCCTACAACGGTGAGGTCGGCGTCCCGCTCACCGTCTTCAAGGCCGGCTACGACACCCGGTACCTGGTGATCGAGATGGGCGCCACCGGCGTCGGGCACATCCGCTACCTTGCGGACATGGTCCGCCCGGACATCGGCGTCGTGCTCGGCGTCGGCACCGCCCACGCCGGCGAATTCGGCGGTGTGGAGAACATCGCCGTCGCCAAGGGCGAACTCGTCGAAGCCCTTCCGGCCACCGGCACCGCCGTCCTCAACCTGGACGACGCCCGCGTCGCAGCCATGGCCGACCGTACCCGGGCCACCGTGCTGGGATACTCGTCCCAGCCCTCCCGGCCCTCCGGCGACCGCCAGCCGGCCGGGGTCCGCGCCGAAAGCGTCGAACTGAACGCCGCCGGCCACCCCGAATTCGAGCTGTTCCTGCCTGATGAATCCGTGGTCAGTGAAAGCGCCGCGGATGGGACGGCCGCGGGTGGGACGGCGCCGCAGCACGTCACAGCCAGGCTGATCGGCGCCCACCACGTATCCAACCTGCTGGCAGCGGCCGCAGCAGCCCACGCCGCGGGCATTCCCGCAGCGCACATCGCGGCCTCGCTGAGCGCACAGACGGCCGCCAGCCGGTGGCGGATGGAACGCACCGAACGCGCCGACGGCGTCACCGTCATCAACGATGCGTACAACGCGAACCCGGAATCCATGCGGGCCGCCTTGCGGACACTGGCCGACCTCGGCCGCGGACGCCGGACCTGGGCGGTGCTCGGCGCCATGCTCGAACTCGGACCCGACTCCATCCGGGAGCACATGGCCGTCGGCACCCAGGTGGTCCGGCTCAACATCTCCCGGCTGGTCGTCGTCGGACGGGAGGCACGATCGCTCTATGTCTCTGCCGTCAACGAAGGATCCTGGGGCAACGAATGCGTCTTCGCCGAGACCGCGGAGGAGGCCTACCAGCTCCTGCAGGCCGAGCTTGAGCCGGGCGACCTGGTGCTGTTCAAATCCTCGAACGGCATCGGCCTGCGCCATCTGGGCGATCGGATAGCATTACCTCCACACGCCGCCCGAAGCGGTGCCGAAGTCACTGTTGGAAATGCCGTTGGAAACGCCGGTGGAAATGCCGCTGGAAATGCCGCTGGAGAACCTGCCGGAACCGCCACTGAAGGGAGTGCACTGCCGTGATTGCACTGCTGATGGGCTCCGGCCTGGCGCTACTCTTTGCCCTCGTGGGCACCCCGCTGTTCATCCGGCTGCTGGTCCGCAAGAGCTACGGACAATTCATCCGCGATGACGGTCCCACCTCGCACCACACCAAACGCGGCACCCCCACCATGGGCGGCACCATCGTGGTCCTGGCGGTCCTCGCCAGCTACGGGCTCACCCACCTCATCATGTGGATGATCAACCCGCTCTCGCCGGGCCCCTCCGCCTCCGCGCTGCTCCTGCTGTTCCTCATGGTCGGAATGGGACTCGTCGGTTTTCTGGACGACTTCATCAAGATTTCCAAGCAGCGCAGCCTCGGCCTGAACGCCAAGGCCAAACTGATCCTGCAGGCCGCCGTCGGCATCATTTTCGCGGTCCTGGCGCTGCAGTTCCCGGACGAGAACAGGCTGACCCCCGCGTCCACGCAGATTTCCCTGGTCCGCGACATCCCGTGGCTGAACCTGGCCTTCGGCGGAACCGTGCTCGGCGCCATCCTGTTCGTGCTGTGGTCGAACCTGATTATCACCGCCGCGACCAACGGCGTAAATCTCACCGACGGCCTCGACGGGCTCGCCGCCGGCGCCTCGATAATGGTGTTCGGCGCCTACACGCTGATGGGTATCTGGCAGAGCAACCAGGCCTGCGGCTCCCCGCGGCAGGCCGGCAGCGGCTGCTACTCCGTCCGCGATCCGCTGGATCTCGCGCTGCTGGCGGCCATCCTCAGCGCCGCCTTGGTCGGTTTCCTCTGGTGGAACACCTCGCCGGCAAAAATCTTCATGGGAGACACGGGATCGCTCGCCATCGGCGGCGCCGTCGCAGGCTTCGCGATCCTCTCCCGGACCGAACTGCTCCTTGCCTTCATCGGCGGCCTGTTCGTCCTGATCACCCTGTCCGTCATCATCCAGGTCGGCTACTTCAAGATCACCAAGGGAAAGCGGTTCTTCAAAATGGCCCCGCTCCAGCACCACTTTGAACTTAAGGGCTGGGCGGAAGTCACGGTCGTTGTCCGGTTCTGGATCCTGTGCGGACTGTTCGTCGCCGCCGGGCTCGGGATCTTCTACGCCGAATGGGTGGTGCTCCTGTGACCGGCTCCATTCCGGCAGCGCTCACCACCTCGCCCCGGCTGAAGGACCTGGTCAGCTGGGATTCGGACTGGGCCGGCCTGCGCGTTGTGGTCACCGGCATCGGCGTCTCCGGCTTTGCCGCCGCCGACACCCTGATCGAGCTCGGCGCGCGGGTGGTCGTGGTGGACTCCGCCACCAGCCCGAAGGCGCAGGCGCAGGCGGAAACGCTGCGGATTGTCGGGGCGGTGGACGTGCTGCTGGGCGAAGAGGCCGTGACCGCCGTGCCCAGGATCGACGGCGGGAAGCCCGATCTGATCGTCACCTCCCCGGGCTGGCGGCCGGACCAGTCGTTGCTGGCCGCCGCGGCGAGGGCACACATCCCGGTCTGGGGCGACGTCGAACTCGCCTGGCGCGTCCGCGAACGCAAGGGGCGCAAGACCGCCGACTGGCTGACCATCACGGGCACCAACGGCAAGACGACCACCGTGGGCCTGACCGAGTCCATGCTGCAGGCCGCCGGACTCAAGGCGATCGCCGTCGGCAACGTCGGGACGCCCATCCTGGACGCCCTCCGGGACCCGGTGGACTACGACGTCTTCGCCGTCGAGCTCTCAAGCTTCCAGCTGCACTGGAGCCATTCCGTGTCCCCGGTGGCCAGCGTGTGCCTCAACGTCGCTGAAGACCACGTGGACTGGCATGGTTCCTACGCCTCCTACCTGGCCGACAAGGCCAAGGTCTATGCGAACACGCAGAAGGCCTGCATCTACAACGCCGAGCAGATCGAGACCGAACGCATGGTCGAGGACGCCGAGGTGGTCGAGGGCTGCCGCGCCGTGGGCTTCACCACCGTCGCCCCGGCCGTCAGCATGCTCGGCGTCGTCGAGGGCCTCCTGGTGGACCGCGCCTTCATCGCCGAGCGCAGGGACAGCGCGGCCGAACTCGCCTCGATCGCCGACCTGGGGACGGCGGCCCCCCGCCACATGGTGGCCAACGCCCTGGCCGCGGCCGCCCTGGTCCGCGCCTACGGGGTGGAGCCGTCCGCGGTCCGCACAGGACTGCTTAACTACCTTCCCGGAGACCACCGGATCCAGCCGGTTGCCCGGCATGAGGGTGTGCTCTGGGTCAATGATTCCAAGGCCACCAACCCGCACGCCGCCTCCGCGGCACTGTCCGCGTTCCAGAACGTGGTGTGGATCGCCGGTGGACTCTCCAAGGGCGTCAACTACGACTCCCTGGTCCGGGAAAACGCCCACCGGCTCAAGGCCGTGGTGCTGATCGGGGCGGACTCCAGCGCGCTCCTGTCCGCGCTGCAGCGACACGCACCCGATGTCCCCGTGATCGGCCAGGCGAAGGGCGACACTGAAGACGTGCAGACTGCCGGACCGGCCGGTGCCGAAGCAGGCCCTTCGCCGATATTCAGCGAGACTGTGATGGCCCGAGCCGTCGCGGCGGCGGCGCAACTGGCTGCCTCGGGGGACACTGTGCTCCTGGCCCCGGCGGCTGCATCCATGGATCAGTTCTCTTCCTACGCTCAGCGTGGCGACGCCTTCATCGAAGCTGTCCGCGGGCTCGTGGAAGGGCAGGCTCAGACCAGCGAGGAGTAACAATGGTCAGCACGCCCACACGCACGCCGCCGGCCAAGCCCGCCGCGGCAAAATCTGGCACAGCCGGGAACAAAGCGTCCGCCGCAAAGGTGCCCGGCCAAGCGCCGGGAAAAAGACTGTCACCCGCAGCAAGGGTCCGCGGCTGGTTCCGCAGCTTCTGGTCCGCGCTGGAAGGCACCGGAAAGTCCCGCAACGGCTCCACCTACTACCTGATCCTCGGCGCCACGCTGGCGCTGACGGCGATCGGCATCATGATGGTGCTCTCCGCGTCCAGCGTGGAGGCCATCGCCGCGGGGGAGTCGCCGTACTCGGCCGCCCTCAAGCAGGGCGTGTTCGCCGCCATCGGCCTCTTCTGCATGTTCCTGCTCTCCCGCGTCAACGTCGTGTGGCTCAAACGATTCGCGTGGCTCGCCATCTTCCTTGCACTGATCCTGCTGGTGCTGGTGCTGGTGATGGGGCGCAGCGCCCTGGGCAACAAGAACTGGATCGACGTCGGGCCGTTCACCTTCCAGCCCTCCGAGGCCGCCAAGCTGGCCCTCGCCCTGTGGATGGCGACGGTGCTCGGCGCCAAGACGAAGCTCCTCAGCCAGTCGAAGCACGCACTGGTCCCGGTGGCACCCGTCGCGGCGCTCGTGATCGGCCTCATCCTGGCCGGCAACGACCTCGGCACGGCGATGATCGTCATGATGATCACCGCGGCGGCGCTCTTTTTCGCGGGTGTCCGGCTCTACGTGTTCGGCATTGGCGCGATATTCCTCGGCGCCGCCACGGCCGTCCTGGCCATCACGAACCCCAACCGCGTCTGCCGCATCCTGTCCTGGACCGGCCAGACCTGCGCCGACGGCTCCGATCTGAATTACCAGTCGACCAACGGCCTCTACGGGCTCGCCTCCGGCGGCTGGTTCGGGGTGGGGCTGGGCCAGAGCCGGCAGAAGTACAGCTGGATCCCGGAAGCCCACAATGACTTCATCTTCGCGATCATCGGCGAAGAACTCGGGCTGATCGGCACCCTCGTGGTCCTGGTCCTGTTCGGCATCCTGGGAACCGCCATCTACCGCGTCGTCGTGGCCCAGAAGGACATGTTCCACCGGGTCCTTGCCGGCACCATCATGGTCTGGCTGCTGGGCCAGGCCACCGTCAACATGGCCGTTGTCACCGGCCTGGCTCCCGTGGTGGGCATCCCGTTGCCGTTCATTTCCTATGGTGGCTCCGCCCTGCTCATGTCCTTGTGCGCCATCGGCGTAGTGTTGTCTCTGGCCAGGGCCCAGATGGCGCCCGGCATGCAGCCCAAGGGGCTCTTTAGGTTCGGCCCAGCCGGACTGGCCAGGTCCCTGCGGAAGCGGTTCGGGACCAGCAGTTCCGCCGCCCGGGCCGCTGCCGGGAACGCGCCAACGAACCCGGCACCCAAAAGCCCCACCCCCAAGAACCCCGTCCCTCAGGACTCCGCACCCCGGAACCCCGCCCCCAAGAACCCCGCACGAAAGCGTAAATAGGCCTTCATGAGTACCGAGAGCCCTTTATCCGTTTTATCCGTCGTCCTCGCCGGCGGCGGCACAGCCGGGCACATCAGCCCGCTCCTGGCCATCGCCAACGCGGTCCGGGAAGCCCGTCCGGGTGCGCGGCTTCTCGCCGTCGGCACACCCAACGGCATGGAGGCCAGGCTGGTCCCGGCCGCGGGGCTGGACCTCGCCACGATCAGCCGGGTGCCCTTCCCGCGCAAACCGTCGCTGGACCTGCTGCGGCTCCCCGGGCGGCTCGCCGGTGCGGTGAAGCAGGCCGGGGTCATTCTCGATGAGGCCCAAGCCGACGTGCTGGTGGGCGTCGGGGGATACGTGTGCACGCCCATGTACCTCGCCGCCTGGCGCCGGAAAATCCCGATTGTCATCCACGAAGCCAACACCCGGCCGGGACTCGCCAACCGGGTGGGGGCGCGGCTGGGCGCCACGGTGGCCGTCTCCTTCGACGGCACCCGGCTCCCCGGGGCGGTGCACGTCGGCATGCCCATGCGCCGGGAGATCTCCGGACTCGACCGCGCGGCAGCCACGGCGGCCGCCCGGACGGCCCTGGGGCTCGATCCCCGGCAGCCCGCGCTGATCGTCACCGGCGGTTCCTCGGGAGCGCAGAGCATCAACCGGACCATCGCGGCGTCCGTCGGAGCCCTCGCCGAGGCCGGCATCCAGACCCTGCACATCACCGGACGCGGCAAGTCGGTCCACGACGCCGACGGCAAGCCGCTCGCAGCACGCGGCTACCGGCAGGTGGAATTCGTGGACGGAATGGAATCCGTCTACGCCGCGGCCGGGTTGCTGCTGGCACGCGCCGGGGCCGCCACCGTCTGCGAAGCCGCCGCCGTCGGCGTGCCGGCAGTCTTCGTGCCGTTGCCCATCGGCAATGGCGAGCAGGCGCTCAACGCCGCCGGCCTCGTCGCAGCCGGCGGCGCCCTGATCGTGGCAGACAGTGCATTCACCCCCGAGTGGGTGCGCCAGAACCTCATCCCGCTGCTGCTGGACGGCGACAGGCTCGCCCGAATGGCAGCCAGCTCCGGCCAGCTCGGCATTCGCAACGCAGACCGGCGCGTCGCCGATCTCGTCCTTGCAGCGGCAGCGTCTTTGGATGCAGCGTCCTTGAAGGCTGAGCCGCTGAAGTCAGCGCCTTGGAAAAAGCACAGCAGGAAGCGGTAGAGCCATGATCCAGCCCCAACACCAGCCGGAGCCGCAGGCCGGCCGCACCCAGGAGTCCCTCGGCCGGGTGCACTTCATCGGCATCGGCGGGGTGGGCATGTCCGCAATCGCCCGGATCATGGTGGCCCGCGGCCTGCCGGTCAGCGGCTCCGACGCCAAGGACCTGCCCGTCATGGCCGAACTCGCCGCGGCCGGTGCCCGGATCCACGTCGGCTATGCCGCCGCCAACCTCGGCGACGCGCAATCGGTGGTGGCCGGCTCCGCGATCCGCCCCGACAACCCCGAGCTGGCCGCAGCACGGGCCGCCGGGCTGCCCGTCCTGCACCGCTCCGAGGCGCTGGCGGCCACGATGGCCGACGACACGGTGGTGACCGTGGCCGGCACGCACGGAAAATCCACCACGACGTCGATGATCACCATTCTGCTGCAGGGCGCCGGGCTGGACCCGTCCTTCGCGATCGGCGCAAACGTGCCGGCGCTGGGCGTCAACGCCGCCCACGGCAGCTCCAGCATCTTCGTCGCGGAAGCCGACGAGTCCGACGGGTCCTTCCTGAACTACCGCCCGCGGATCGCCGTGGTCACCAACGTCGAACCGGACCACCTGGACCATTACGGCACCGCCGAAGCCGTGTACGCCTCCTTCGACAGCTTCACCGCGCTGCTGCCCGCCGACGGCGTGCTGGTGGCCTGCGCGGACGACGACGGCGCCCGGGCCCTGGCCCGCCGCACCCTGGAGCGGGGCAACACCCGGGTGGTCCTCTACGGCACGGCAGACGATGCCGGGCTCCGGCTGCACGACGGCGGTCCGGGCGACGTCTGGATCGAAACCCCCGGGGGACGGTTCGCCGTCGAACTCCAGGTTCCCGGCCGGCACAACGCGCTCAACGCCGCGGCGGCGTTCGCCGTTGCGCTCGAACTCGGCGTCGCGCCCGAGGCCGCGGCGGGAGCCCTCGCGCACTTCTCCGGAGCCTCGCGGCGCTTCGAATTCAAGGGCGAGGGCCGTGGAGTGCGTGTCTACGATGACTACGCCCACCACCCCACGGAGGTCCGGGCCGCGCTGTCCGCCGCACGGTCCGTGGCCGGCGGGCACAAGGTGCATGTGCTCTTCCAGCCCCACCTGTTTTCCCGGACCCGAGAATTTGCCCGTGAATTCGCCGAAGCGCTCAACGCCGCGGACACGGCCCTGGTCCTGGACATCTATCCCGCCCGTGAGGACCCCATCCCCGGCGTCAGCAGCCAGCTGATCGGCGACCACCTGGCCCCGGGCGGCCGGCTGATCGGCCCGGACGAGGCGGCGGTGCAGGCCGTGGTGGCCGCGGCAGCCCCCGGCGACATCGTGCTGACGGCCGGAGCCGGCGATGTCACGGCCTACGGCCCGCTGATCGTCGCGGCCCTGAACGCCGGCGCCACGAACGACGGCGCCGCGGCAGCTGGAGCAGCCGGTGCCTAGCACCCGCCGCCCCACCTATAAGACCGGGACACGGCGGCCGTCGTCGGACGGTCAGGCCGAGGCGCCAGCGGATGTGATTTCGGCGTCCAAGGCCGATTCCGGGCCGGGCGCCCGAACCGCGGCCGGCGGAACCTCTGCCCCCGGCGGTCCGGTGCGGCAGCAGGACAATGTGCTGTCCTTTCCCGAGCCCAAGGCCAAGCGGCGGAAACGGATCCTCCTGAGCACCATCGGGGTCATCGCCGGGCTCGTCGCCGCGATCGTGCTGGCGGCCGTCTACACGCCGGTGCTGGCGCTGCGGACCGTCACCGTGGAGGGCACGAAGCTGCTGAGCGCAGGGCAGGTGCAGGCCGCCCTGGCGCCATTGCAGGGCAAGCCGTTGCCGCAGATCGGCGACGAGGACGTGACAGCCCTCCTGCGGCCGTTCGTCCAGATCAAGGCGGTGACCACGCAGGCACGCCCGCCGGGCACGCTGGCAGTGCACATCACGGAGCGCCTCCCGGTGGCCATGCTCAAGCAGGGCGACGGCTTCCAGCTGGTGGATGTCGACGGCGTCCGGCTCAGCAGCACCACGGACTCCGCCTCGATTGCGCTGCCGGTGATCGACGCCGGAGACGGCGCGCCGGCTCCGGAGCTGTTCCACGCGATCGCCGGCGTCTTGGGCGCGCTCCCGGTAGACGTGCTCGCCAGGCTCTCCGATGCCTCGGCGAAGTCCGCGGACGCCGTCGAACTCAAACTCGTTGACGGCCAGACCATCATCTGGGGAAATGCGGGGGAGAAGGAACTCAAAGCCCGGGTCCTCGCCGCGCTCCTCAAGGTTCCCGCCGACCCGAAAAATCCGGTAAAGATCTACGATGTCAGCGTGCCTAGGCACCCGGTCACCCGATAGCAGCCGATCGCTTATCCGGGGATCCCGGGACGGGGGCGCGGCATCATGCGCCCGGCGGCAAACCGCCGGGCCGCCGGCGTCCGCAGGAGAGCAGTAAGATCCAACACAAATTAGGGGTATTTGACCGGTATTCCCGCGACACGCGGCGCCGGTAATTGAATGTCCCCTACATAGGAAATAGCGTCACAGCATGAGTTACTTGACATAACTATAACCTTCAACTCGAAGGTTAAGGTTCCAAGCTTCAAGCCCGACTCCATCAGTTTCGCAACAGAACACGAACAAGGGACACGTAACGTGGCAGCTCCGCAGAATTACTTGGCCGTCATCAAGGTCGTCGGCATCGGCGGCGGTGGCGTGAACGCAGTCAACCGCATGATCGAGGTCGGTCTCCGCGGCGTCGAATTCATCGCGGTCAACACCGATGCGCAGGCATTGTTGATGAGCGATGCCGACGTCAAGCTCGACATCGGGCGCGAGCTGACGCGCGGGCTGGGAGCCGGTGCGAACCCCGAGGTCGGCAAGCAGGCGGCCGAGGACCACGCCGAGGAAATCGAAGAGGTCATCCGCGGCGCTGACATGGTCTTCGTCACCGCAGGCGAAGGCGGCGGCACCGGCACCGGTGGCGCGCCCGTCGTGGCCCGGATCGCACGCTCGCTCGGAGCGCTGACCATCGGCGTCGTCACCCGCCCGTTCACTTTCGAGGGCCGGCGCCGCGCCGGCTCCGCCGAGGCGGGCATCGACGCCCTCCGCGACGAAGTCGACACCCTGATCGTCATCCCGAACGACCGGCTGCTGTCCATCAGCGACCGCAACGTCTCCGTGCTGGACGCATTCCGTTCCGCCGACCAGGTCCTGCTGTCCGGTGTCCAGGGCATCACCGACCTGATCACCACCCCGGGCCTGATCAACCTGGACTTCGCCGACGTCAAGTCCGTCATGCAGGGCGCTGGTTCGGCGCTTATGGGAATCGGTTCGGCCCGCGGTGAAGACCGTGCCGTCAAGGCCGCGGAGCTCGCCATCGCCTCACCGCTGCTCGAGGCCTCCATTGACGGCGCGCACGGCGTCCTGCTGTCCATCCAGGGCGGCTCGGACCTGGGCCTCTTCGAAATCAACGAGGCGGCCCGCCTGGTCCAGGAAGTCGCCCACCCGGAGGCCAACATCATCTTCGGCGCCGTCATCGACGACGCCCTCGGCGACGAAGCCCGCGTCACCGTCATCGCCGCCGGCTTCGACGACGTCAAGGCCACCTCGCCGTCGATGGACCAGTCGCTCCCGCAGACGGCACCGCAGCGCCCGGCAGCCCCGGCCGCCGCACCGGCTCCGGCGCAGGCCCCGGCCTCGGCCCACGTCCAGCCGCTGCACGCAACCGTCGGCGCCTCCGCACTGGGCGGCTGGGGCCAGCAGCGCCCGTCCGCCGTCCCGGCGGACTCCGGCTTCGACGTCGACCTGCCGTCCGTCGTGGAACCGGACCTGTCCGGCCGCCACTCGGATGACCTGGATGTCCCCGATTTCCTGAAGTAGGTCCCGAGGCACCATGGCACTGCCGGTTGGCAGTGCCATGGTGCTTTCTCGTAGGATCGAAGTTCTGCAAACAAGTTTGACAACGATTTGGGGTTTCGAGTGTTTTCGTGGCGGACGGAAGTCCGGCCCGGCGTCTGGGTGGCTTTCACCGACGCCGCCGCCGGCAACCTGGCGCTCCATGTCGGCGACGATCCGGCGGAAGTCCGGCGCCGCCGCAGGGAGCTCGAACTGGCCGCTAGCCTCGGCAGCCGAGGTTTCCACTACATGAACCAGGTCCACGGCCACGACGTCGCCACGATCGCCGGCAGCGTCCCCGCCGCCCCGATCGCCGGCAGCGTCCCCGCCGCCCCGACCGCCGACGCCATGGTGTCCGCCGGTCAGCCTTTGGCGGTCATGGTGGCCGACTGCGTGCCCGTGGTCCTGGTGGCGGAGCAGGCTGCCGGGGGAGCGCCGGTTCTCGGCGTGGTGCATGCGGGACGGCCGGGCGTGGCAAACGGGGTGGTGCCGGCCGCAGTGGCGCGCATGCGTGAGCTCGGCGCTGCGGAGATCAGCGCCTGGATCGGCCCGTCCATCTGCGGGCGGTGCTACGAGGTGCCGGCCGGGATGCGGGCGGACGTAGCGGCCATCGTCCCCGCGACCTGGTGCAGCACTTCCTGGGGTACGCCCGGGCTGGACCTGCCGGCGGGAGTCTGCAGCCAGCTGGAGGCCGAAGGCGTGCGGGTCGAATACTCCGGCGGCTGCACCCTGGAAGACGAAAAGCTGTTCTCCTACCGCCGCAACAGCAACACCGGCCGGTTCGCCGGCCTGGTCTGGACAGGCTCCCCGCTCGGCGCGGGGCCGGACCACGATGGATGAGCAGCAGGATCCCCGGCTGGCCGAGCTCCGGGGGCGCCTTGCCGCGCTCAGGTCCCGGATCGACGGCGCCGCGGCGGCCGCCGGACGGCAGGAATCGCCGCCGCGGCTGATCGTCGTCACCAAGTTCCACCCCGCGGAGGACGTACGGCGGCTCGCATCACTGGGCGTCACCGACGTCGGCGAAAACAGGGACCAGGAAGCCTCGGACAAGGCTGCCGGGCTCGGCGACCTTGACCTCCGCTGGCACTTCATCGGCCAGCTCCAGAGCAACAAGGCCAAATCGGTCGTGAAGTACGCCCACGCCGTACACGCCGTTGACCGGCCCCAGATCGCCGGCGCCCTGGCCAAGGCCATGGCTGCCGAGCGCGAACGCACCGGCAGGGACCCGCTGGACTGCTTTATCCAGGTCAGCCTGGACGACGACGCCGGCGGCCACCGGGGCGGCGCGCTTCCTGACGACGTCCCCGTGCTGGCCGACCGCCTGGCAAGCTCCGACGGGCTTCGGCTGGCGGGGGTCATGGCGGTGGCTCCGCTCGGCGCGGATCCCGGCCGCGCTTTCGAGAAGCTCGCGGAGATCTCGGCCCGGCTGAGGACCGTACACCCGGACGCCACAGGTATTTCCGCCGGCATGAGCCAGGACCTCGAAGCTGCCATCCGGTTCGGAGCGACACACCTTCGTATTGGCTCGGATATTCTCGGTCCGCGTCCGGCGTTGCGGTAGGTTCAAACGTATTGGAAGGTAATGGCGGGAATTCCAAGGCTGTCAGGTCATTTTGAGCGGCCCGCTTACGGACACGATAGGAGTCGACCATGGCTGGCGCTCTGCGCAAGACAATGATCTATCTTGGGCTCGCCGACGGCGAGGAACACTACGAGTCCGAGCACCCCACACCGCACAAGGATGAGGACAATTCCATGGAGCACGACCGCGAGGAGCGCCGTGCGCCGGCGCCGGTCCGCGAGGTCCCCCGGGAAGAGCCCCACGCCGCTGAAGAGGAATATCGCGCACCTGTGACACCCATCAAGCGAGCGGCATCGAGCCGCGAAGAGACCACCGGACTCCGGCAGATCACCACGATCCACCCGCGCTCCTACAATGACGCCAAACTCATCGGCGAAAGCTTCCGTGACGGCATCCCCGTCATCATGAACGTCACCGACATGGGCGAAGCGGACGCCAAGCGCCTCGTCGACTTCTCCGCCGGACTGGTCTTCGGCTTGCGTGGCAGCATCGAACGGGTCACGAACAAGGTATTCCTGCTCTCGCCGTCGTACGTTGAAGTCATCGGCGATGACAAGAAGGTCAGCGAGACGCAGGCAGCCTTCTTCAACCAGAGCTAGCGCAGGATTTTTCCAGGGATGCCAGGCAGGGACACCTGTCTGGCATCCGTGCTGAATTATCCGTGTTGAAATAGAGGCGTAACCATTTTTGAGGACACTGCTTTAAGGACACTGCGGTTTCCGGAATGAACATGGAGATATGAGTTAACTCATGGGAATTGTTTTCGGACTTGTCTATATCGCGCTGCTGTTCTTTTTTGTGGCCCTGATTGTTCGGCTGGTCTTTGACTGGGTACAGATGTTCGCGCGGAGCTGGCGGCCGAGCGGCGTGGCTCTCGTGGCCGCGCACGCTGTGTACTCCGTCACGGACAAACCCCTCAAACTGCTCCGGCGGCTCATTCCACCGCTCCGGCTCGGCGGGATCTCGCTCGATCTGGGCTTCCTGCTGCTTTTCGTGGCCGTGACGGTGGCGATGGCGGTCACCAAGAACCTCGTATACGCCCAGCCCATCGCAGCGTAGCGGGACGGCGGACCCGCGCCGCACCGCGCCGCACCGCGCCGCGCCTGCCAAACTGATACAAAACTCCGGTTTGACACTGCGGTGTTGAATTAGAGGAACCAGACCATATTTAGGTACCGTAGTTTTGACGGCCGGAAGGCCTCCTGACGAACTAGACCAACGAGGTGACCAGATGGCTTTGACGCCAGAAGACGTTGTCAACAAGCGCTTTCAGCCGACCAAGTTCCGCGAAGGCTATGACCAGGACGAAGTTGATGACTTCCTGGACGAGATCGTCGTGGAACTGCGACGTCTGAACCAGGAGAATGACGAGCTGCGCAAGAAACTCGCCGAAGTCGGCGCCGGCACGCCCGCCAGCTCCGCCGCCGCGGCCCCCGTCGTGGAAAAGGTGCCGGCACCCGTCAAGGCCGACAAGGAAAAGGAAGACCGGGCCAAGGCAGAAGCCGAGGCCAAGGCCAAGGCTGCCGAAGCTGCGAAGAAGAAGGAAGCCGAGAAGGCTCCCGCTCCTGCCCCGGCACCCGTCGCCGCCACCCCGGTCTCGGAGTCCGCCGCAGGCCTGCTGGCCATGGCGCAGCAGATGCACGACAAGCACATCGCCGACGGCGAGCAGCAGCGGGACAAGATCATCGCCGAAGCCCAGATCGAAGCCAGCAGCCTTGTCAACGACGCCCAGGAGAAGTCCCGCAAGATCCTCGGTGCCCTCGAGCAGCAGCGCTCCGTGCTGGAACGCAAGGTCGAGCAGCTCCGCGGCTTCGAGCGCGACTACCGCTCACGTCTGAAGGCCTACATCGAAGGCCAGCTCCGCGACCTCGATGCCCGCGGTTCCGTGGCGGCCCCTGAGGTCGAAGCCAGCAGCTAGGCATTAAGCCAAGTATTCTGAAAGCCGGTGGCTGAGGTTTCCTCGGCCGCCGGCTTTTGCCATTGACCGCCATCGTCCGTGGTCTCCGTGCCCAGAAGTACGCTCCCAGTCACCGCACTGGCTCCCGAATGAAAGCCCTATGACTGACGCCCCAACACCAGACGCCACGAGTCCTGACGCCTCGACGCCTGACGCCACGACGCCCGAGCCCGTGGCGCACGCCAAGCCCCGACGGTCCCTGTTGCTCGCGGTTTTCTCGGCCCTGGCGGTGTTCGCCTACGTGTTCGACCAGCTGACCAAGCTGTGGGTCACCGGCCATATGATCGAGGGCGAACGGATCCCCGTGCTGCCCCCGCTGTTGCACTGGTACTACATCCGCAACTCCGGGGCCGCGTTCTCCATCGGCGAGAACGTCACGTGGGTATTCACCATCATCATGGCGGCCGTGTCCGTGGCGATCCTGCTGCAGTTGCGGAAGCTCGGCTCGGTCTGGTGGGCGCTGGCGTTGGGCCTGCTGCTGGGCGGAGCCCTGGGAAACCTCACGGACCGGCTGTTCCGGGAGCCCTCTTTCGCCATGGGCCACGTGGTGGACTTCATCCAGCTGCCCAACTTCGCGATCTTCAACATTGCCGATTCCGCCGTGGTGTCCTCGGTCGTGATCATCTGCCTGCTCACCCTCAGGGGCATTGCCCTCGACGGCTCGCACCACACCAAGGAAACGGCGGAACGCGATGTCTGACCATATGCCGAAGAACCTGAGCAAAGACGAGGCCGAGGACCTGGCGGACCTCGCCGCGGAAGCCGGCGCGCCACGGCGCATCGTGGTCCCGGAGGAGTTGGCAGGGACCCGGGTGGACTCCGGACTGGCCGAACTGATGGACATCTCCCGCTCCCAGGCTGCCGTGCTGATCGCCGAAGGCAACGTTACGAGCGCCGGCAAAGCCGTCGGAAAATCCCTCAAACTCAGCCCCGGTGCCGTCCTCGACGTCGTCGTCCCGGAACGGCGGGACCCCCTGGAAGTCGTGGAGGAAGTAGTGGAAGACCTGGTGATCCTGCTGGACGATGACGAGTTCGTCGTCGTCGACAAACCGGTGGGGGTGGCGGCGCATCCGTCGCCGGGCTGGGTAGGCACCACGGTCGTCGGCGGCCTGGCAGGCCTCGGCTACCGCATCTCCACCTCCGGCTCGCCGGAGCGCGCCGGCATCGTGCACCGGCTCGACGTCGGGACCTCCGGCGTGATGGTGGTCGCCAAGACCGAGAGGGCCTATACGGCCCTGAAGCGTGCCTTCAAGGAGCGCACGGTGGACAAGGTGTACCACGCCGTCGTCCAGGGCCTCCCGGACCCGCTGGCCGGCACCATCGACGCCCCGATCGGCCGGCACCCGGGCCACGACTGGCGCTTCGCCGTGATCGAGGACGGCCGCGACTCCATCACGCACTACGAGGTCCTGGAAGCCTTCGGTAAGGCCTCGCTCGTGGAGGTGCACCTGGAAACCGGGCGCACGCACCAGATCCGCGTACACTTCTCGGCCCTGCGGCACCCCTGCGCCGGCGACCTGACCTACGGAGCGGACCCGCGCCTCGCGGCGAACCTGGGACTCACGCGGCAGTGGCTGCACGCCCGGCAGCTGTCCTTCGACCACCCCCGGACAGGGGAGCGGGTCACCGTCACGAGCGAATACCCGGAAGACCTGCGCTACGCGCTGGAAGTCCTGGAATCCGGACAGGCCTGATTCCGCGTCCCTGATCCGGCGGTGCCTGATCCGGCGGCGCCGGGGCCGGCCACGGGGCGTGCCTGGCAGTTAAGGTCGTGGCCCGGCACTAGAATGGTCCGGTGACTTCCAGCAACGACTCGTTTGTCCATCTCCACAACCACACCGAGTACTCCATGCTGGACGGCGCCGCCCGGCTGGGAGAGCTGTTCGATGAAACCGAGCGGCTGGGTATGCCAGCGCTGGCCACGACGGACCACGGGTATCTCTTCGGAGCCTTCGATTTCTGGAAAAGGGCCACGGACAAGGGCATCAAGCCGATCATCGGCGTCGAGGCGTATGTGACGCCGGGAACCGCGCGCACGGATAAGACCCGGGTCCGCTGGGGCGAGGAGAGCCAGCGCAAGGACGACATCTCCGGCGGCGGCTCCTACACGCACATGACGCTGCTCAGCTACAACAACGTGGGCATGCGGAACCTCTTCCGGGCTTCATCCCTCGCCTCGCTGGACGCCGTCTTCGGCAAATGGCCGCGGCTGGACCGCGAACTGCTGAACACGTACTCCGAAGGGCTGATCGCCACTACGGGCTGCCCCTCGGGCGAGGTCCAGACCCGGCTCCGGCTCGGCCAGTACCGGGAGGCACTGGAGGCGGCCTCCGAATTCCGCGATATCTTCGGGGCGGAAAACTACTTCTGCGAACTCATGGACCACGGCCTGGACATCGAGCGGCGCGTCACCGGCGACCTGCTGCGCCTTGCCAAGGACCTGAACCTGCCGCTCGTGGCCACCAACGACCTGCATTACACGCACGAGCACGACGCCAAGGCGCACGAGGCCCTGCTGGCCATCCAGTCCGGTTCGACGCTCGTGGAGCCAAGCTACGACAACGGCGGTTCCCGGTTCGCCTTCTCGGGCAGCGGCTACTACCTGAAGTCCCCGCAGGAAATGCGGGAACTGTTCCGCGACCACCCCGAGGCGTGCGACAACACCCTGCTGATCGCCGAGCGCTGCGAAGTCTCGTTCAACACCGGCGCCAACTACATGCCCCGCTTCCCCTGCCCGCCGGGTGAGGACGAGACTTCCTGGCTGGTCAAGGAAGTGGCCACGGGACTGGCGTACCGCTACCCGGGCGGCGTGCCGGACAAGGTACGCACCCAGGCGGACTACGAACTCGGCGTCATCACCTCCATGGGATTCCCGGGCTACTTCCTCGTGGTGGCCGACTTCATCAACTGGGCCAAGAAAAACGGCATCCGGGTAGGTCCGGGACGCGGCTCGGGCGCAGGCTCCATGGTGGCGTACGCCATGCGCATCACCGACCTTGATCCGCTGCTGCACGGCCTGATCTTCGAGCGGTTCCTGAACCCGGACCGCGTCTCCATGCCTGACTTCGACGTCGACTTCGATGACCGGCGCCGCTCCGAAGTGATCGACTACGTGACGCGAAAGTACGGCGACGAACGCGTCGCCATGATCGTCACGTACGGCACCATCAAGACCAAGCAGGCGCTCAAGGACTCCTCGCGCGTGCTGGGATACCCGTTCAGCATGGGCGAACAGCTCACCAAGGCGCTCCCGCCGGCCGTGATGGCCAAGGACATCCCGCTGGCGGACATCCAGAACAAGGACTCCAAGCGCTACAGCGAGGCTGCGGACTTCCGGCAGTTGGTCGCCACGGACCCCGAAGCCGCCAAAGTCTTCGAGACCGCTCTCGGCATCGAGGGCCTGAAGCGGCAGTGGGGCGTGCACGCGGCCGGCGTGATCATGTCCTCGGACCCCATCATCGACGTCATCCCCATCATGCGCCGCATCCAGGACGGCCAGGTCATCACGCAGTTCGACTACCCCACGTGTGAGGGCCTCGGCCTGATCAAGATGGACTTCCTCGGCCTGCGAAACCTCACGATCATTTCCGACGCCCTGGAAAACATCACAATGAACCGCGGCGTGGACCTGGACCTCGACTCCCTGTCCCTCGACGACGCCGCGTCCTACGAGCTGCTGGCCCGCGGTGACACCCTGGGCGTGTTCCAGCTCGACGGCGGGCCCATGCGCTCCCTGCTCAAGCTCATGAAGCCTGACAACTTCGAGGACATCTCCGCCGTGCTGGCCCTCTACCGGCCGGGCCCCATGGGCGCGAACGCGCACACCGACTACGCCCTGCGCAAGAACAAGATCCAGGACGTCATTCCGATCCACCCGGAGCTGGAGGAGCCGCTCTCCGAAATCCTCGGCGGGACCTACGGGCTGATCGTGTACCAGGAGCAGGTCATGGCCGTGGCGCAGAAGCTCGCCGGCTATACCCTCGGCCAGGCCGACATCCTGCGCCGCGCCATGGGCAAGAAGAAGAAATCCGAGCTGGACAAGCAGTTCGCCGGCTTCTCCCAGGGCATGCAGGACAACGGCTACTCCATGGCCGCCGTCAAGACCCTCTGGGACATCCTGCTGCCGTTCTCGGACTACGCCTTCAACAAGGCGCACTCGGCCGCCTACGGCGTCATCTCCTACTGGACCGCCTACCTCAAGGCGCACTACGCGCCGGAGTATATGGCCGCCCTGCTGACCAGCGTCGGCGACGACAAGGACAAGTCGGCGATCTACCTCAACGAATGCCGCCGCATGGGCATCACGGTGCTGCCGCCGGACGTCAACGAGTCCGCGCTCAACTTCACCCCTGTCGGCACCGACATCCGCTTCGGCATGGGCGCCATCCGCAACGTCGGCGTCAACGTCGTCGAAGCCATGGTGGCGGCGCGCGAGAAGGAAGGCGCCTACACGTCCTTCAAGGACTACCTCATGAAGGTCCCGGCGGTTGTCTGCAACAAGCGCACCATCGAGTCCCTGATCAAGGCCGGTGCCTTCGACTCGCTGAACCACCACCGGCGCGCCCTGGCCATGATCCATGAAGAAGCCATCGACTCCGTCATCACGCTCAAGCGGAATGAGGCGATCGGGCAGTTCGACCTCTTCGCCGGCTTCGACGAAGCCGAATCGGAGTCGTCCCTGAGCATCGAGATTCCCGACCTTCCCGAGTGGGAGAAGAAGGACAAGCTCTCGTTCGAACGTGACATGCTCGGGCTCTACGTCTCGGACCACCCGCTGCAGGGGCTCGAAGGGCTCCTGAGCCAACACGCCGACCAGTCCATCACCTCGCTCATCGCCGAGGACGGACCGCACGACGGCGCCATCGTCACCATTTCGGGCATGATCACCTCCCTGAGCCGGCGGATCGCCAAAGCCAGCGGCAACGCCTATGCCCGCGCCGAGATCGAGGACCTGGGCGGTTCCGTCGAGGTCATGTTCTTCGGCCAGGTCTACGGCCCCATCGCCTCCGTGCTGGCCGAAGACCTGATCGTGGTGGTCAAGGGGCGGCTGCAGCGCCGGGACGACGGCGCCGTCGCGTTGAACTGCATGGAACTCTCGGTCCCGGACCTCAGCGAGGGCCTGAACGGCCCGCTGGTGATCACCATGCAGACGCACAAGGCAACCGAAGCCGTGGTGACCGAACTCGGTGACGTACTCAGGACGCACCGCGGCAAGTCTGAGGTCCGGCTGCACCTGCAGGGCGATACCCGGGTGGAGGTCATGGGGCTGCCCGTGCACTTGCGGGTCAACCCGAGTCCGTCATTGTTCGGTGACCTGAAGGTGCTCCTCGGCCCGACCTGCTTGGATAGCTGACGCCGCTGCTGCCTGGGTAAGGGCTCAGATCTCGTAGTCGAGCGGGACCGGCTGGCTGTAGGAGCCCGAGTGGTAGAGCAGGGGAGTGCCGTCCTCGCCGACCTCGCCTTCGACCACCTCGACCACCACCACGGCGTTGTTCTCGAAGGAGAGCCGCATCTGGACCTTGCCGATCAGCCAGCCGGAGACGTCCTTCAGGATGGGCACCTCGTGGGGGCCGAGCTGCCAGTGGTCGCCTTCGAAGCGGTTGCTGGTCCGGGCAAAACGGTCGGCCAGCTCCTGGTTCTCCAGTCCGAGCATGTGCACGCCGATGTAGGTGGTGTTGGCCACCGCCGGCCACGAACTCGAGGTGCGCGCCATGTTGAAGGTGAACCGCGGGGGCTTGGCCGAGAGCGACGCCACCGAGGTCGCCGTGAAACCGAACGGCACGCCGTTGGAGTTGGCGGTGATGATCGCCACGCCGGCCGCATGCCGGCGGAACATTTCCTTGAACGTTCCTTCGAAGGCTCCGTCTTCTGAGGCCACTGCGATCCGACTCCCTGCTGCACATGCGTGTGATGTTCCTACCCTGCCAGCGTATTGCGTCCGCGACCGGCCGCGGTACTTGTTTACCCGGGCCGTCATGGGGAACGTCATCCGGGGACGCCCGGTGTCATGTGCCCGGCCGGCGGAAAGCTTGTTAAGGTTTGTTGCATGACACAGTCCGCAGTACACGGCCCGGACGGGTCTATGGAAGACGGCCAGGGGCAGCCCGGTCCGGAACCTGAGCGTGGCCGAGGCTCAACGCCGTGGCGGAAGTCCGCGGCCATCACCGCGGCCGGCGTGCCGGTGGGGATCCTCTGGTGGCTTCTGGCGCCATCGGGCCTGAACCTGCTCTCGGGCAACGCGGCCCTGCGGAACGGCAGCAACATGGAGACGTGGCTGCCACGGGACCTGGTGCTGGCCGGGCTGTTCCTGCTCGCCGGCAGCATCGCCGGAGCCCTGGTCTCCGGCACGAAAGACCAGGGGCCGCCGTCGCGGGATGTTGCCCTGGCGGTGCTCGCCGGGGCGCTGGGGGCGGTCATCGCCTGGCGGACCGGAGTGCTGTGCGGCGTCTGGTGGGGGCCGGCGGCGGACGCCTCGGCCAGCGCGAGCACCGCCTTTTCGCTGCGGTCGTACGCCATGCTGGCCATCTGGCCGGCCGCCGTCGCCCTCTCCGTCTTCCTGGGCGGCGTCTTCACGACTCCGCCGAAGCCAGCGTCCGGGGACCCCGCGGCGTAACAGCGTCAGGGCTCCCCGGTGCCGGCACGTAAAATGTAGGGGTGACCCTTACTCCTGACAGCCCCGTGCCCCCGGCTACTGCGCCCTCGGTTCCTGCGGCCCCGATATCCGCCGACCTGACTTTCCGCACCGTTGACCTGCGCGGCCAGCGGCTGACCCTGGCAGGGCTCCGCGCCGCAGTGCCGCGGGCGCAGACCGGCACCAGGGCCGACGCCGAAGAGAAGGTCCTCAGCATCATCTCGGCGGTCCGCAGCCGCGGCTTCGATGCCCTTCGCGAGCTGGCCCTGACGTTCGACGGCGTCGAGCTGGAGCACCCCCGGGTCCCCGCGGAGGCCCTGGAGGCAGCGCTGGCCGGGCTCGATCCCGCGGTGCGGGCCGCCCTGGAAGAATCCATCCGGCGGGCCCGCCGTTTCGCCGACGCCCAGCGCCCCGCGGACACCGACGTCGAACTCGGCGAAGGCGCCGTCGTCACCCAGAAGTGGGTCCCGGTGGCCCGGGTGGGCCTGTACGTTCCCGGCGGCCTGGCCGTGTATCCGTCCTCGGTGATCATGAACGTCGTCCCGGCCCTGGCCGCCGGTGTCGAGTCCATCGCCCTGGCGTCTCCGCCGCAGAAGGACTTCGGCGGTCTCCCGCACCCCACGATCCTCGCGGCGGCCTGCCTGCTGGGCATCGACGAGGTTTACGCGATCGGCGGGGCGCAGGCCATCGCCGCGTTCGCCTACGGCATCCCCGCCGACTCCGGGAACCCCGACTCCGGGACGGAGGGCAACCCAGACGCCGGCCTGGACCCGGTCGACGTCGTCACGGGCCCCGGGAACATCTTCGTCGCCACCGCCAAGCGCCTGGTGAAGGGCGTCGTCGGCATCGATTCCGAGGCCGGCACCACCGAAATCGCGATCCTGGCCGACGCCACCGCCCGGCCGGACCTCGTGGCGGCGGACCTGATCAGCCAGGCCGAACACGATCCCAAGGCAGCCTCCGTGCTGTTCACGGATTCGGAGGAGCTTGCCGCCGCGGTGCGCGCCGAGCTGGAGCGCCAGGCCGCCGCCACCAAGCACAGCGCGCGGGTCCGCGAGGCCCTCTCCGGGCCGCAGTCCGGCGTCGTCCTGGTGGAAGACCTCGAGCAGGGCATCGCGGCCTGTGACGCCTACGCCGCGGAACATCTGGAAATCATGACGGCGGACGCCCCCGGGGTGGCTGCCCGGATCCGCAATGCCGGCGCCATCTTTGTGGGCGACTACAGCCCCGTCAGCTTGGGGGACTACTGCGCCGGGTCCAACCACGTGCTGCCCACCAGCGGCACCGCGGCTTTCTCCTCGGGACTGAACGTGGCCACCTTCCTGCGCGCCATCCAGGTCATCAACTACAGCCAGGCCGCGCTGGAAGAGGTCAGCGGGCACATCGTGAGCCTCGCCGGCGCGGAAGACCTGCCCGCCCACGGCGAGGCCGTCACGGCCCGGTTCAGTACAGGGTTCAGCAAAGGGTTCAACGCAGGTGCCTGACCACTACATGTAGTAATTACAGGCTTGTTATTCAGCTACATCTAGTCGTAAACTGATGACGACAGCAGACTGCTGGTGGCCGTTCCGGTGCGCAGCGAGTCCAGGATTGCGACAGGGGAGGAAACGACGTGTATTGCCCGTTCTGCCGTAATCCTGATTCCCGTGTGGTGGACAGCCGGATCGCCGACGACGGCTCGGCCATCCGGCGCCGCCGGCAGTGTCCCGAGTGCGGCCGGCGGTTCACCACCGTGGAGACCACCAGCCTGACCGTCATCAAGCGCTCCGGCGTCGGCGAGCCGTTCAGCCGCAGCAAGGTCATCAACGGCGTCCGGAAGGCCTGCCAGGGCCGTCCCGTGACCGAAGACGACCTCGCCATGCTCGCCCAGGAGGTCGAGGAGACCATCCGTGCCTCCGGCGCTGCGGAGATCGACGCCCACGAAGTCGGCCTCGCCATCCTCAACCCGCTGCAGAAGCTGGATGAGGTGGCCTACCTGCGCTTCGCGAGCGTGTACCAGGCCTTTGAATCCCTCGAGGACTTCGAGTCCGCCATCTCGCTGCTGCGCCACGAGGCCGGCGCGAAGGACCTGACACCCAACTGACCCGCAATAGTTGTCGTTTAGAGCGCTCCAAACGACAACAACTGCGAGCCAGTTGGGTCCCCGGGAGTTATCTGCCGCCGGACACCGGCAGCACGGCGCCGGTGATGTACCCGGCCTCGGCAGACAGCAGCCAGAGCACGGCGGCTGCGACCTCGTCCGGCTCGGCCCCGCGTCCCATCGGAATTGTGGAGTTGAGCCGTTCCACCCGGTCCGGCATGCCCGCGGCCGCGTGCAGTCCGGTGTTGGTGCTTCCGGGGGCCACGCAGTTCACCCTGATGCCCTGCGTCGCCACTTCGGCCGCAAGGCCCACAGTCAGCACGTCCACGGCGCCCTTGGACGCCGCATAGTGCACCCACGTTCCGGGCGAGCCGGCTTTCGTGGCGGTCGAGGAGATGTTGATAATGGAACCGCCGCGGCCTCCGCGGTCCCGGCTGAGCCGCCGCACTGCCTCCTGGCAGACAAAGATGAGGCCAGCCGCGTTCACCTCGAGGACGCGCCGGACCGTGGCCGCGGGCACCTCCGCGAGGGGTCCGATCAGGTTGCCGGTGATCCCGGCGTTGTTGACGACGGCGGCCAGTGGACCCAGCGCCCGGGCGGCGTCGAACAGGGCGGTCACGGCGTCGGGGTCGCCGACGTCTGCCCGGACTGCCAGCGCGGAACCGCCCCCGGCGAGGATGGTGCCGACCACCGCGGCGGCGCCGTCGGCGTCGGCTGAATAATTGACGACGACGGCGTACCCGGCGCGGGCGGCCCGCAGGGCGATCGCCGCGCCGATGCCGCGGCTGCCGCCCGTGACGATGACGACGTCGGGCCCGGAGCCAGCCATGGTGCTACTTGGCCAGTTTGTGCTGCAGCGCGATCTGGACGGCGGCGCCGACGATGCCGGCGTCGTTCTTCAGCTCCGCCGGGACAATCGGCGTGCGGAGCTTCAACCGCGGGAGGTACTCGTCGGAGCGCTTCGAGATGCCACCGCCGACGATGAACAGCTCGGGGGAGAAAAGGAACTCAACGTGGGAGAAGTAGCGTTGAAGCAGCACGGCGTACTCTTCCCAGCTGAGGCCGTCCCGCTCACGTGCCACGGCCGAGGCCTTGCTCTCGGCGTCGAATCCGTCAATTTCCAGGTGGCCCAGCTCGGCGTTGGGGACGAGCTTGCCGTCGAAGATGAAGGCGGAACCGATCCCGGTTCCTAGCGTGATGACCAGCACGGTGCCTGCCACGCCTTCGCCGGCGCCGTAGCGCGCCTCGGCCAGGCCGGCGGCGTCGGCGTCGTTGATGACCTCCACGGGGCGGCCGAGGCGGGCGGTGAGCAGGGCGTCGATGTCGAGGTCCAGCCAGGCTTTGTCGACGTTGGCCGTCGAGTGCACCACGCCGTGCTGGATGATGCCGGGGAAGGTCACTCCGACCGGGGAATCAGGGGCCGGGGCGTCGGGACGCTTGGACAGCTCGGCCACGACGTGCGCTACGACTTCGGCGACAGCCTCGGGAGTTGACGGCTGGGGGGTGGGCACGCGGAGCCGGTCACCCACCAGCTTGCCCTTCTTGAGATCGACAAGCCCGGCCTTGATCCCGGTACCGCCGATGTCAATCCCGATCAGGGGTGCGTTCTTGTGCGACTTCTCGTCCTTCTTGGCCAATGTGGTTCCGTTCGTGGCAGGGGGCGGGCTAGGAAAGGTGCGGCCCAGGGCCGGCGGCGAAGACGGGATCTTCGGGGGAAGTGCAGGGCTCAGGGGAGGGTGAGGACCTCGGCGCCGGACTCGGTCACCAGCAGCGTGTGTTCGAACTGGGCGGTGCGCTTGCGGTCCCGGGTCACTACGGTCCAGTCATCCGCCCACATATCCCAGTCGACGATCCCCAGGGTCAGCATGGGTTCAATGGTGAAGACCATCCCGGTCTTCATCACAGTGTTGTAGGCCGGGGCGGCGTCGTAGTGCGGAATGATCAGCCCGGTGTGGAAGGCCTCGCCGACGCCGTGGCCGGTAAAATCCCGGACCACGCCGTAGCCGAAGCGCTTGGCGTAGGACTCGATGGTCCGCCCGATCACGTTGATTTCGCGGCCCGGCGCCACCGCCCGGATGGCGCGGCGCAGCGACTCCTGCGTGCGCTCGACGAGCAGCCGGGATTCCTCGTCGACGTCGCCGGCCAGGAAGGTGTAGTTGGTGTCGCCGTGCACGCCGCCGATGAACGCCGTGATGTCGATGTTGAGGATGTCGCCGTCCTGGACAACGGTGCTGTCCGGGATACCGTGGCAGATCACTTCATTCAGCGAGGAGCACAGCGACTTGGGGAAACCGCGGTAGCCGAGGGTGGACGGGTACGCCTTGTGGTCGAGCAGGAACTCGTGGCCCACCCGGTCCAGCTGGTCGGTAGTGACACCGGGCTGGATATACTTTCCGACCTCCACGATCGCCTGGGCTGCGATCCGTGAGGCAATCCGGATCTTCTCAATGGTCTCCGCCGTCTTGACCTCCGACCCGGTGAACTTCGCCGGTGCCGGCTTCCCCACGTATTCAGGGCGCGGGATCGACGCCGGTACGGGCAGCTGCGGGCTGACTGTTCCCGGGACCAGGGTGCCGGTGGGTGCAGTCGAGGCGAGAGAGGGCATAGATTGATCATATAAGGCCCCGGCCAAACGCTGGAAAACAAAGCGGAAAACAATTCCGGAAAACAACTCCGGAATGTACGGCGGAACGTGAGGAGCAGCGATGCCCGAATACTGGTACAACGTCAACACGCACGAGGTTGAAGAGGACGCCATGTCCGACTGGAGCCAGCTGATCGGCCCCTACAAGACACGTGAGGAAGCCGAGCACGCCCTGGAAAAAGTCAAGGCGCGCAATGAGACCTGGGAAAAGGGCGAGGACGACTAACACCGTCAACAGGCACCCCAGTGCCGCCGTCGGGTTCTGCGAACCATGCCTACTCCGGCGGCCACCCCCAGCCAAGCGGTACTACTCGAATCGGGATACCGGGCCTGCCGGAACCCAAGGAGGCAATCCATGGCCGAACTCAAGTCAGAATACTCAGGGCGTTGGCGGTTTGATCCCACCCATACGCGCATCGGATTTTCCACCCGCCACGCAATGGTCACCAAAGTTCGTGGAGCTTTCAATGACTTTGAAGGCTTCATCACGGTCGACGCCGAGAACCCGGAACGCTCGAAGGTTGAGCTGACTGTCGAGGTGGGGAGCATTGATACCCGCAATGCCGACCGCGATCAGCACCTGCGGACCAACGATTTCTTTGACGCCCCCCGGTTCCCGGAGATCACCTTTGTGAGCAGCCGGGTAGATCAGGTGGACGAGGGCCACTTCATTGTCAGCGGTGACGTGACCATCCGAGGCGTCACCAAGGAGATTTCCATCCCGATCGACTTCATCGGCGTCGAGCGGGATCCCATGGGCAACCTCCGGGCAGGCTTCGAAGGATCCCGTCGAATCGACCGCCAGGATTTCGGGCTCAAGTGGAACACTGCTTTGGACTCCGGTGGTGTGCTGGTGTCGGACAAGATCACCCTGGAGTTCGAGGTGTCCGCTATCAAGAGCGAGGTCAGTGCCGGAACCCCCGAGGGCTAAGGCGGGCTAAGGCGGCACGGGCCCGGCCGCCTCAGATGGCTCAGAAGGAGTGTTCCGGGCCGGGGAACTGCCCTGAGCGCACGTCCTCGCCGTAGGCTTTCGCCGCGTCGCTGAGCGCGGTCCGCAGGTCCGCGTACTGCTTGACGAACCTGGCCATCTTGCCGCCGCGCAGGCCCGCCATGTCCTGCCACACGAGCACCTGCCCGGTGGTGGCGCTGCCGGCCCCGATCCCGATGGTGGGGACGTCGACGGCGGCGTCCACGGCGGCCGCCGTCGCGGCCGGAACCATTTCCATCAGCACGCAGAACGCGCCGGCATCGGCCAGCGCGACGGCGTCGTCAATCAGCCGCCGGGAATCGTCACCGCGGCCCTGGACCCGGTAGCCGCCCAGAGCGTGCTCGCTCTGCGGTGTGAAGCCGATGTGCGCCATCACCGGGATGCCGGCGTGGACCATGGCCCGTACAGTCTCGGCGTAGAATGTGCCGCCCTCGATCTTGACGGCGTGCGCGAGGCCCTCCTTAAGGAAGCGCACGCCGGTGGCCACCGCCTGCTGCGCGGACACTTCGTAGCTGCCGAACGGCAGGTCCGCGACCACCAGGGCGCGGCGGGCCGAGCGCGCCACGGCGCGGCACAGCGGGATCAGCTCGTCGACGGTCACCGGGAGGCTGGTCTCGTTGCCGAAGACGTTGTTGGAGGCCGAATCGCCGACCAGGAGGACTTCGATGCCGGCCTGGTCGAAGATCTCCGCCGTGTACTGGTCGTACGCGGTCAGCATGGCGAAGCGTTCCCCGTTGACCTTCGCGTCGCGCAGGTGATGGGTGCGGATCCTGGCCGCAGGCTTCCGGGAGGCGTCCGGCGCCGTCGTGGACAGAGAGGCGGACCCTGCCGGGCCGTTGCCGAAGGGGGCCGCAACCTCTGCGGGCGTGCTCGAATCAGGACTGCTGCTTGTGGCCATGGCACGAGCGTAGTGCGATACCGCGCGCACTAGCTACCGTGTACCACAGCCGGAACCGGTGAATCGCGTCACAACGGCGCGCGGACAACGTCCCGCTCCGGGCCGGCCGGGGCGTATTTCCGGTTCCTTGTGTTAACGCTGTGTTACGGGCGGCGGCTGCGCCAGCAATCGGTGGCAATGCTTAGTAAAGTGAACGGTGAGCAGCTGCGGACCCATGCACGAAGGGCCTGGGGCACGGACGCATGAACCGGAAAGAGGCCAGTATGGACCGCCAGCAAGAGTTTGTCCTGCGGACGATCGAAGAGCGCGACGTGCGGTTCGTGCGCCTCTGGTTCACCGACGTCGTGGGATCGCTGAAGTCGGTGGCGCTTGCCCCGGCCGAGGTGGAAGGCGCGTTCGAGGAAGGCCTCGGCTTTGACGGCTCCTCCATCGAGGGACTGGCCCGCGTCTTCGAATCGGACATGCTGGCCCAGCCGGATCCCGCCACCTTCCAGATCCTGCCCTGGCGCGGCGAGACGGAAGCGACGTCCCGGATGTTCTGCGACATCCTGACGCCCGACGGCGAACCCTCCGCCGCGGATCCGCGCAACGTGCTCAAGCGCAACCTGGCCAAGGCCGCGGACATGGGGTTCACCTGCTACACGCATCCCGAGATCGAGTTTTACCTGCTCAAGTCCCAGCAGCCCGGGCCGGACGGTTCGCCGGTCCCGGTTGACGAGGGCGGCTACTTCGACCACGTCCCGGGCGGCGTGGCCCAGGACTTCCGCCGCACGGCCGTGACCATGCTCGAATCGGTCGGCATCTCGGTGGAGTTCAGCCACCACGAGGCCGGACCCGGGCAGAACGAGATCGACCTGCGCTACGCCGATGCCCTGCAGACCGCGGACAACATCATGACGTTCCGCACCGTGATCAAGGAGGTCGCGCTGCAGCAGGGAACCTACGCCACCTTCATGCCGAAGCCCTTCACGGCGCATCCGGGTTCCGGCATGCACACCCACTTCTCGCTCTTCGAGGGCGACACGAATGCGTTCTACGAGGCCGGCGCCGAGTTCCAGCTCTCCGAGACCGCGCGGCAGTTCATCGCCGGCATCCTCAAGCACGCCCCGGAGTTCACCGCCGTCACCAACCAGTTCGTGAACTCCTACAAGCGACTCTGGGGCGGGGGAGAGGCGCCGAGCTACCTGAGCTGGGGCCACAACAACCGTTCCGCCCTGGTCCGGGTGCCGCTCTACAAGCCGGGCAAGGGCCAGTCGGCCCGGATCGAATACCGCGGCATCGACTCCGCGGCCAACCCGTACCTCGCCTATGCCGTGCTCCTGGGCGCCGGGCTCAAGGGCATCGAGGAGGGCTACCAGCTGCCCGCCGCCGCCGAGGACGACATCTGGTCGCTGAGCTCGGCCGAGCGCCGCGCCATGGGCCACGATCCGCTCCCGGCCAGCCTGCACGACGCCATCCGGACCATGGAGGACTCCGAGCTCATGCCGCAGATCCTCGGCGAGCAGGTGTTCGAGCACTTCCTGCGCAACAAGCGGGCCGAATGGCAGGACTACCGCCTCCAGGTGACGCCCTACGAACTGCGGCGCAACCTCGGCATCCTTTAGGCGCCCCCGGTGAGCCTGGCACGACGCCTCATTGCCGCCGGATTCAGTGATCTGGAGAAAGGCGAACGGTTCCTGGCCGCCCCGGAACTGGAGGGACTGGACCAGGAGGTCCTGTTTGCAGGGCTGCAGCTGGCGGCCAACCCGGACACCGCCCTGCAGTCGCTGGTCCGGCTGATCGAGAAGCACCCGGCGCTGCGGAAGCTGGCCGCGGCGGACTTGGAAACCAGCGAACCGCTGTACCGGGTGCTGGGCGCCTCGGAGGCGCTGGGCGAATTCCTGATCCGCCACCCCGAGCACCTCGACGCCTTCGAGGTGACGGCCAGCCCGGAGCCCCGGGCGGCCGACGCCGCCGGCCTGCGCGCCCGGCTGCTGCAGTCCGTGCACGCCGATCCGAAGTCCGCCCGGCCGGTCGCCGGCCTGTTGGGGCAGGAAGGCTACGAAGCCCTCCGCACGGCCTACCGGCGCGGCCTCGTCGAGCTGGCCGTCAAGGACCTCTGCGCCGCCGATCCGCTGGACTTCCTGCCCGCCGCGGGCGCCGAGCTGGCCGACCTCGCCGGCGCCGCCATCGAGGCGGCCCTCGCCGTTTCCCGGGCCGAGGCCGCCGAGCACTTCAGCGCCGCCGAAGTGGCCGACGTCGGGCTCGCCGTTATCGGCATGGGCAAGTGCGGCGCCCGGGAACTGAACTACATTTCCGACGTCGACGTCATCTACGTGATCGAATCCGGTGAGCTGGAGGATTCCCGCGCCAACACCATCGGCACCGCCCTCGCCTCCGGCATCTCCCGGGCCATCATGTCCACCGGCCGCGAACCCGGGCTGTGGGAAGTCGATGCCAATCTGCGGCCCGAGGGTAAGTCCGGCCCGCTCGTCCGCACCCTGGCCTCGCACGAGAGCTACTACGCCCGCTGGGCCGAGAGCTGGGAATTCCAGGCCCTGCTCAAGGCGCGGACCATCGCCGGCGACACCGAGCTGGGGGCCCGCTACGAGGCGGCCGTCGCGCCGCTGATCTGGTCCTCGGCCGGCCGCGATGGGTTCGTGGAATCGGTCCGGTCCATGCGCCGCCGGGTCACCGAGCACATCCCCGCCGAGGAGGAACAGCGCCAGATCAAGCTCGGCCGCGGCGGGCTGCGCGATGTCGAGTTCACCGTCCAGCTGCTGCAGCTGGTCCACGGAAAATCCGACGAATCGCTGCGCCGCCGCGACACCACCTCCGCCATCGCCGCGCTGTCAGCCGGCGGCTACATCGGCCGCTCGGACGCCGCCGAGTTCGACCGCGACTACCGGTACCTGCGGCTGCTCGAACACCGGATCCAGCTCTTCCAGCTGCGCCGCACCCACCTGATGCCGGTCCAGGAAGCATCGCTGCGCGCCCTGGCCAAGGCAGTGCTCGGACCCTTTTCCAGCGAGCGGCCCAAGCCCGATGCCCTCGTGGCCGCCTGGCGCAAGACCAAGCGCTCCGTCCGCGAACTGCACGACCGCATCTTCTACCGGCCGCTGCTCAACACTGCCGCGACGCTCAGCAGCGAAGAGGCCCGGCTGACCCCGGAGGCCGCGCAGGGACGGCTCGCGGCCCTGGGCTATCTCGATCCGCAGGGCGCCATGCGGCACATCGAGGCGCTCACCGCCGGCGTCAGCCGCCGCGCCGCGCTCCAGCGCCAGCTGCTGCCGGTCCTGCTGGGCTGGCTCGCGGACGGCGTGGATGCCGACGGCGGGCTGCTGGCCTTCCGCCGGGTCAGCGAGGCGCTGGGCACCACGCACTGGTACCTGGGCCTGCTCCGGGACTCGACCGCCGCGGCCGAACGCCTCTGCCACGTCCTCGCAAACTCCCGCCTGATTGCCGACCTCCTCGAGGTCTCGCCCGAATCCGTCGCCTGGCTCGGCTCGGACAAGGAACTGGCGCCGCGGAGCTTCGAGGCGCAATGGCAGGAGATCGCCGCCAAGATGTCCCGGCACGCGGAACCGGAAAGCGCCATGCGCCTGATCCGGCTGATCCGGCGCCGGGAGATCCTGCGGGTCGCCATCGCCGACAGCGCCGGGCTGCTGGACCAGGACCAGGTCGGGGCTGCTCTCGCCGACACCGACCGCGCCGCCGTGCTGGCGGCGCTCCGGGTGGCGGAAACCATGGTCACCGCGGAGGAGCCGCTCAAGACGCACGTGCTCGTCGTCGCCATGGGACGCCAGGGCGGACGGGAAATCGGCTACGGTTCCGACGCCGATGTCATGTACGTCCACCGCGGCCTGCCGGGCGTTCCCGACGAAGAGGCCCAGAACCAGGCCGCCCGGATCGTCGGCAGGCTTTCCAACCTCCTCACCCAGCCGCTGAGACCCGCCATCCCCGCCGAACGCGTGCTGGTGGTCGACGCCGACCTGCGGCCCGAGGGCAAGAGCGGGCCCATGGTGCGATCCCTGGATTCCTACGCCGAGTACTACCGGCGGTGGTCCCTGATCTGGGAGGCCCAGGCGCTGTTGCGCGCCCGGCCGATGGCCGGCGACGATGAACTGGCCCGCGATTTCGTGGCGCTCATCGACCCCATCCGCTACCCGGCTGAGCTCTCCGAGCACGATGGGCGGGAGGTCCGCCGCGTCAAGGCGAGGGTCGAATCGGAGCGGCTGCCGCGCGGAGCGGACCCCGCCCGCCACCTGAAGCTTGGCCGCGGCGGCCTGAGCGACGTCGAATGGCTCACCCAGCTGCTGCAGCTCCAGCACGCCGGACGGCACCCGGAGCTGCGGACCACCTCCACCGTGGAAGCCCTCGAGGCGGCGGCCGGCCTGGGGCTGCTGGCGGAGGACGACGTCGAAATCCTGCTCCGGTCCTGGCGCCTGGCCAGCCGGATCCGGTCCGCCAACGTGATCTGGACCGGCCGGGCCTCGGACCTGCTGCCGTCCTCCCGCCGGGACCTTGAGGCCGTGGCGCGCTGGTGCGGTTACGGCCAAGGAAATGCCGCCGCGCTTGAGGAGGACTACCTGCGGCTCAGCCGGCGCGCCCGGAGTGTCTTCGAGCGGGTCTTCTACGGCCAGTGAACCCCGTCCGGTGAACCTGACCGGTGGGGGTGCACGACGGCGTCCGCCGAAATGCGGGTAGCCTCTATAAGTACTTTGCCGGACTCCTGAGTCCGGCTGCCGCACATTAACTCCGAACATTAACTCCGCACTTTAACAAGGAGTGGTTACTCTTGCCCACACTTCAGCCGACCGGGGCCGCCAGAGGGCGGACCGCCGCCGTCATCGGAGCATTGCTGGCACTTGCCGCAATGTTTTTCGGTGCCGCCGGTGCCGCCGCCGCACCGGACAGCGCACCACCAGTCACAGCAGCCCAGGTCACAGCAGCGCAGGCCGGCCCGGCGCCGTCGAGCCTTTCCGGAAAGACCTACGTCATCGGCACGGACACCACGTTCGCGCCCTTTGAATTCCGCGACGCCGGCGGTGAACTGACCGGCATCGACATGGACATCATCCGTGAGATTGCCAAGAGCCAGGGCTTCGCCGTCGAGATCAAGTCGCTCGGCTTTAACGCCGCCCTGCAGGCGCTGTCCTCCAACCAGGTGGACGGCGTCATTGCCGGGATGTCCATCACGGAACCGCGCAAACAGATCTACGACTTCTCCGATCCGTACTTCGAGTCGGGCGTACAGATGGCAGTGGCCAAGTCCAACACGGACATCAAGGGCTACGAGGACCTCAGGGGTAAGACCGTCACCGCCAAAACCGGCAGCGAGGGCGAGACGTTCGCCAAGTCGATCGCCGGGCAGTATGGCTTCACGGTCAAGTCCTTGGACCAGTCGGCCACGATGTATGAGCTGGTCAAGTCCGGCAACGCCGTCGCGGTGTTCGACGACTACCCCGTGCTGGCCTACGGGATCAGCCAGAACAACGGGCTGAAGGCCGTCTCCGAGAAGGAGAAAGGCGGCTCCTACGGCTTCGCCGTCAACAAGGGCCAGAATCCCGAGCTGCTGCAGGCGTTCAACACCGGACTGGCTGAGCTGAAGTCCAACGGAAAATACCAGGGAATCCTCGACAAATACCTGAAGGATCCCACCCAGGTGACCCCGTCCAGCTTCTGGGACCTGCTGGTCAACAGCTTTCCCGCCCTCCTGAAGGGCCTTGGCAACACCGTGCTGGTGACGGCCATTTCGTTCGCCGTCGCCATGGTGATCGGCCTCTTCATGGGCTTCCTCAAGATCTCCACCAACGTGGTGCTGCGCGGAATCGCCACCACCTATGTCAGCATCTTCCGCGGCACGCCGCTGCTGGTCTGGGCTTTCTTCTTTTACTTCGGCATCCCGCAACTGACCGGCCAGCCGATCGATATCTGGGTGGCCGGCGTGCTGACGCTGAGCCTCAACTCCGGCGCCTACATCACCGAGATTGTCCGCGGCTCGATTCAGTCCGTGGACCCCGGCCAGCTCGAAGCCAGCCGCAGCCTGGGCCTGGGCTACGCCAAGTCCATGCAGAAGGTGGTGGTCCCGCAGGCCTTCAAGATCATGACGCCCTCGCTGATCAATCAGCTGATCATCATGCTCAAGGACAGCTCGCTGCTGCTCGCCATCGGCTTCGCCGAACTGCTCTACCAGGGCCAGCAGATCTACGCAGGGAACTTCCGGATCACCGAAACCCTGCTGATCGTCGCCGTCCTGTACTTCGTGGTCATCATGCTGCTGACCAAGCTGGCCAACGTCGCAGATAAGAGGTTCAACAAATGAGTACGGCAGTCACGGCACCCAGCAAGATCTCCGTCAAGGACCTGAAAAAGTCCTTCGGAGCCAACGAGGTCCTCAAGGGCATCAATGCCGAAGTCGCCGAAGGCGAGGTGGTCTGCGTGATCGGTCCTTCCGGTTCCGGCAAGTCGACGTTCCTGCGCTGCCTCAACAAGCTTGAGGACATCACCGCCGGGCACGTGACGGTGGACGGCTTCGACGTCACGGACCCCAAGGTGGACATCAACGAGGTCCGCCGGCACATCGGCATGGTGTTCCAGCACTTCAATCTGTTCCCGCACATGAGCGTGATCGAAAACATCATGCTCGCCCCGGTCGAGTCCAAAAAACAGGGCAAGGACGAGGCCCGCGCCAACGCCGTGAAGCTGCTGGCGCGCGTGGGGCTGGCGGAGAAGGCGGACGCCCGCCCGGCGTCGCTCTCCGGCGGCCAGAAACAGCGCGTCGCGATCGCCCGGGCGCTGGCCATGAGCCCCGACATCATGCTTTTCGACGAGGCGACGTCGGCCCTGGACCCGGAAATGGTGGGCGAGGTGCTGCAGGTCATCAAGGACCTGGCCGGCGAAGGCATGACGATGGTGCTGGTCACCCACGAGATGGGCTTCGCCCGCGAAGTCGCGGACCGGGTGCTGTTCATGGCGGACGGCGTCATCTGCGAGGAAGGCCGCCCGGAGGAGCTGTTCGGCAGCCCGCAGCAGCAGCGGACCCAGGATTTCCTCTCCAAGGTTCTCTGACCCACCTTCCCGACGGGGAGCGCTGGGTGCTGACACGCCGCTGGCCCGGTGCTATTTTGGGCCCATGGCCAAGCAAATGTTCCTCAACCTCCCCGTCCAGGACCTCGACAAATCCGTCGCGTTCTTCACCGCGCTCGGTTTCTCCTTCAACCCCGACTTCACCGACGAGAACGCCACGTCCATGATCATCAATGACGACGCGTTCGTGATGCTGCTGGTGGAGGGCTACTTCAAGACCTTTACCTCCAAGCCGGTCGCCGACGCCAGCAGCAGCGCGGAGGCCATCATGGCGTTCTCCGTGGACAGCCGCGACGCCGTCGACGAGCTGGTGCGGGCGGCGCTGACCTCCGGCGGCACGCCGTCCGAGGAAGCCCAGGACTACGGTTTCATGTATACCCACAGCTTCCAGGACCCGGACGGGCACCTCTGGGAAGTCTTCTGGATGGATCCCGCCGGACCGCCGAAGGACGCCGCACTCTAGCGCGATCCTCGCGCCCGACGACGGACCGCACCTCCCGCTTGGGTACGCTTCTGTCATGTCTGAAAATGTGTGGCTGCTTCCGCTGAAGAACCTCGACGACGACGCCCGCGCCATCAAACTGGGGGAGATCGCGGAGCTTGAACTCGGACAGGACCAGCGGAACTTCGTCGGCGATCCGCTGCGGATGGTGCTGATTGCGCTGGAAGAGGAATCACGCTACCCGTTTGCGGTCGACTCCAACGGTGCCGCCGTGGGGGTGCTGACGCTGCAGGCCGGTGCCGCGACCCTCGCGGGGTGGCCGGATGACGATTCCGCCTGGCTGCTCCGCGGCTTCCTGATCGACCGCCGGCACCAGGGAATGGGCCTCGGCACCCTGGCCGCCGAGGCTGCCGTCCGGGAGGCCGCCAAACTGACGGCAGCGCTCGGCGGCGACCAGACCGGCGTCGTGCTTTCCGTCAACGAACTCAACCCGGCCGGGCAGTCCGCCTACCGCAAGGCCGGCTTCGAGGACCGCGGACAGTACCTCGGCGGCGACGCCGGCCCGCAGTGGACCATGTACCGGTCGTTTTGAACCGCCGGGCCGATGACTGGCGCGCACAAACACACCACCAATGGCCCCGCCTTATGCGCGCGGGTTTCGCCGCGATGTCGTCGCCGTGGCCTCGCCGGCGCGGCGCGCCCATGTATGCGCGGCCCAGATGACCAGCAGCAGTGCCACGAGGCCGAGCCCGGCGTGGCCGAGGTCGAGCTCGGCCAGGAAGGTGGTCACAGGGTCGGTGAGCCCGAGAACCCGGTGCAGAATCCCGGAGATCGTGATCGCCGAGATGAACAGGGCAGAGGCCGCGGAGACGCCCGTGATGACCATGTTGAAGCCGATACGGCGCGCGGGGTGGACAACGGCGCTTCGGTACATCTTCATCATCGCGACGCCGTTCACCGTGTCGCACAGTGTCATCGCCGCCATGAATCCGAGGGGAAGGGTCATCAGCGCGGCCGGGGAGATGCCGGCGAGGGCCGCCGTCGCCGTGAGCAGCAGGAAGGCGATGGTCGAGGCCGTGTCGAAGCCGAGGCCGAAGAGGAACCCCAGCACGAAGATGTCGCGTGGGCGCTTGACTCGGGAGAGGGGTTTGTCGAGCATGCGCGCTATGAGCCCGGTCGGCGCGAGCCCCTCGCGAGTGACATGCGCGCCGCCCTTAACCCGGCGATACAACACGACGGTACGGCGGAACGCGGCGGCGTTGTAAACACCGATGGTCAGCAGGAACAGCGCCGATACGGATGCCCCGGTGAGGCTCAGAACAAAATTCGCCGCCGATCCGTCGTTCAGCAGGTTCTTCATTATTCCGGCGCCGCTGACCACGAGTACCCCGGCGAGCACCACCACCACCATGCTGTGGCCCATGCTGAAGGCGAACCCGACGCTCACCGGGGCGCGGCCCTGGGCGGCGAAGCGGCGGGTGGAATTATCGATCGCGGCGATATGGTCCCAGTCGTAACTGTGTTTCACCCCGGCCAGGTACGCGGTGATGGGCAGGCCGAGGGAGAGAGGGCTGGTATTGGTGCTGAGCGAAAAGGCCAGCAGCGCCAGCACCACGCCGTGGAGGGCGGCGACGGCCGAAAAGGTCACCGCCAGGCGGCGGACTGCCGGGAGTGTTTCCCGCTCCCGGTAGGTCAGGACGGCCTTCATCAGTACTTCCGAAGGTTGAGGCAGGGCTGGCCGAACCAGCGAACTCGCAGAAAGTCGATCCCGGCGCGGATCACCGCATCCAGCGGCTCGGTGGCGTGGGACAGCGCCCGCAGCACCAGGCCGCCGTCGAGAAGTGACATGCCCAGGTTGCAGCCGCCGGCAAGCGGCAGGAGCAGGTCATGCAGTTCGTTGAGTAGGGCGGCATCGACGCGGGCGTCCATCACCAGGAGGGAACCGAGGTGGGTGTAGTCCTCGAGAAAGGCCATGCCGACGGCCGGGGCGCCGCCGGACCCTGGGCGGATCAGCAGGTTGTCGAGCACTGCCAGCCGGCCGTCAACAGCGATCTCGTTCCGCAAGCGGATCTCGTCGTAGCCGAACAGGGTGCCGTCCGGCGACCAACCCGGAGTGACCACCTCGGCCATGACCAGCGAGGCGCTCGGGTGCATCTCAATCACCGTGGCCTGCCGGTAGGTTGCCCCGCGATACGCGATCAACTGGTCAGGCACGGATTCCAGGCTGGCGTTGGGCCCGAGCCGAATGTGCGTCCTTTGTTCGGCTCGGGTGCCGGGAGTGCGGTAGACCTTCGTTGCGGCCTGTGTGGTCAGCAGGAGCCGGGCATCCGCTTCGACGGTGATGTCGATTTCGTACTCGTCGCCGCCGACGTACCCGCCACCGGGATTGACCACCACGTAGCAGACCTGGCCGGTGTCATCGAGGTAGTGCGGGCGCAGGATGCGGAGCGCTCCCTGATGGTACTGGCTCGTGGCGACGCAGCGTTCGCCACGCACGCCCACCACAAGCGAGAGAACTCCGGCGAGTTCGGCAGCGGTGCCAGGCACAGGGAATACAGTGGCGGGCGCCGCCGTCACTGGGAGAGGTCAAGCATGAGCACGTCGCGCCTGATCCAGTTGATGACGTGCTCCAAGCCCTCGTCGGTCTTGAGGTTCGTGAAGCAGAAGGGCTTGTCGCCGCGGAACTCGAGGGTGTCCGCCTCCATCACGGAGAGGTCCGCGCCCACATACGGGGCCAGGTCCATTTTGTTGATGATGAAGAAGTCGGACTTGATCATTCCCTGGCCGGCCTTGCGCGGGATCTTCTCGCCCTGCGCCACATCGATGATGTAGATCGAGAAGTCCACGAGCTCCGGGCTGAACGTGGCGGAAAGGTTGTCTCCGCCGCTTTCGATGAAGACGATTTCGAGGCCGGGGTGGCGCTGCCGAAGCTCCTCCACCGCGGCCGAATTCATCGAGGTGTCTTCCCGGATCGCCGTGTGCGGGCAGCCGCCGGTTTCGATTCCGATGATGCGGTCGAGGGGCAGGATGCCGTTGGCCGCGAGGATCTTGGCGTCTTCGATGGTGTAGATGTCGTTCGTGATCGCGGCCATCGAAACTTCGCCGCTGAGGTGGCGGGTGAGGCGTTCCACCAGCTGGGTCTTGCCTGCTCCGACGGGACCGCCGATGCCGATCTTGATTAGTTCCATGGTGCTCCTTGCTAGGTGTGGGGGTGCCGGGTGCGGCGGACCGCGGGACTTCTAAGACATGAACATGCGGACGCGCTGGCGTTCGTGGCGCATCTGGGCGATTTCAAGGCCAGGCGCCGCAACCCCGAAGTCATCGGGTTCGAGCAGCTGGATGCGGCGGACGGCGTCCATGACCTCGTGGTGGGCGCCCAGAAGCACGCGCTGCCCGGCGTTCTGCCCGATCGGGATAGCGCGAATGGCGTTCTGGGTCAGTGACGTTACCGTGGCGAAGAGGTAGCTCGCGAGCAGTTCCCCGAGGGGCACGCCCAGCTGCCGGCCTGCCACGGCGAACGCCACGGCCGGATGCCCAGCGCAGCGCTCCGACACCACATCGGCCGCGTACGCCGCGAGTTGGGCACTCGGCGCCACCGTGCCCGCGATGGCGAGCATCCGCGCGCCCATCTTGGTTCCTGCCTCGCGAACTTCACGGGGCAACGCCGCCGCGGCGAGCATTCGGTCCACCCGGGCGAGGTCCTCGGGCGAGGTCGCCTCAAACGCCAGGCGCAGGGCGAACCCGTCGCTGTGGGTCAGTTGGATACGCACAAAATGGCACAACCAGACGGCGAAGCTCGCTTCACCATCGACGAGCCCACGTTCCAGGAACGTCTCCATTCCGAAAGAATGGCTGAAGCCCCCGGTCGGGAGCGCGGAGTCAGACAGCTGCAACAGCGGCAGCAGGTACGACGGCGGCTCGTTCACGCGCTCAGTGGGTGTGCTCGGCGTGGCGAAACGGCACAGGCACCACGCGTTCCTGGCGCGAGTACGGCACGCCAACGTGGATCAGATAGGCCTCGATCGTGTGGTCGTACTGCACCACCATCACCTCGGCCGTGTACTCGCTGTCGGCGTCGAAAAACTGCGTCTGCATGTGCCGGTTGCCGAGATTGTGCGCCACGACCCCCATTTCACGGATGCTGCGCGCGGCAATAACAAGAACGTCGGTTGCCAGGGCAGTCACCACGATGACCGTTTTGTGGTCGCGGAACAGGATGTCGCCGTCGCGGAGATCCCGCACCGGGCCCGCGGCATTGCTGAGCCGGATGCCCAGCTCACGGCCGTGGTCGGTGGTCACCCGCTGGATTTTCTTGACGAGTTCCGCGCTCGGCAGGAGGACCTGTTCCTCGTGGAGGCCGGCCAGCTCGTCGTCGGGGAGATCATGCCGGTTGGCGATGACGTGGTCGATGATCATGCATACCCCTTGGGGAATCGTGTCTAAAAGAGGAAGTAGCGCTGCGCCATGGGCAGCACCGTCGAGGGCTCCGCCGTGATCCGTTCGCCGTCGACGGTCACCGAGTAGGTTTCCGGGTCGACCTGGATGTCAGGGGTCGCGCCATTGTGTTTCATGTCGGCCTTGGTGAGGGTCCGGATCCCGCTCACCGGCCGGATCACTCGGCGCAGGCCCAGCTGACCGGGGACGCCTGCCGCGATCGCGGCCTGGGAGAGGAAGGTGATAGATGAGGAGTGCACGGCCGTGCCGAGTGCCCCGAAGTTGCCGCGCAGGAGGCGCGGCTGCGGGGTGGGGATCGATGCGTTCGGATCTCCCATGACGCTCATGACGGCCTGTCCGCCTTTGAGCACGAGCTCGGGTTTGACGCCGAAGAACATCGGGTCCCACAGCACAAGGTCGGCGAATTTCCCTTCCTCGATGCTTCCGACCGAGTCCGAGATGCCGTGGGCGATGGCCGGGTTGATCGTGTATTTGGCCACGTAGCGCTTGAGCCGGAAGTTGTCGCCCACCTCGGGGTCGCCCTCGAGCCTGCCTCGCTGGCGCTTCATGGCATCCGCCACCTGCCACGTTCGCAGGACCACCTCGCCTACCCGGCCCATGGCCTGGGAATCGGAGCTGGTGATGGAGAAGATGCCCATGTCGTGCAGCACGTCCTCCGCTGCGATGGTCTCCTTGCGGATACGCGAATCCGCGAAGGCCACATCTTCGGGGATGTCGGGGCTCAGGTGGTGGCAGACCATGAGCATGTCGAGGTGTTCGTCGATGGTGTTGACCGTGTACGGCAACGTCGGGTTGGTCGACGCCGGCAGCACGTTGGGAAGCGCCGCTATCTTGATGATGTCGGGAGCGTGGCCGCCCCCGGCGCCCTCGGTGTGGAACGTGTGGATGACCCGGCCCGCGATGGCCCGGATGGTGTCTTCGACGAAGCCGCACTCGTTGAGCGTGTCGGAGTGGATGGCCACCTGCACGTCATACTCGTCAGCCACGCGCAACGACATGTCGATCGAGGACGTGGTGGCGCCCCAGTCCTCGTGAACCTTCAGCCCGATGGCGCCGGCCCGGATCTGCTCGGCGAGGGGCTCGATCGCGCTCGCGTGCCCCTTACCAAGCAGGCCGATGTTGATGGGCAGGTTGTCCGTGGCCTGCAGCATGCGTGAAATGTGCCAGGCGCCCGGCGTCACGGTGGTGGCCTTGCTCGCGTCGCTCGGGCCAGTACCGCCACCGATCAGGGTGGTCACTCCCGAAGCCAGCGCCACCGGCACCTGGTCCGGACTCACGAAGTGCACGTGCGTATCGATGCCGCCAGCGGTGAGGATTTTGCCCTCTCCCGCGATGATGTCGGTTGCGACGCCGATGACGATGTTGACTCCCCGGGAAATCTGGGGGTTTCCCGCCTTGCCGATCTTGAAGATGTGTCCGTCGCGCAGGGCCACATCGGCCTTGTAGATGCCGGTGTAGTCAAACACGATCACGTTCGTGATCACCGTGTCGGGAATGTCATCGTCGCGAACCAGCTGCCCGTTCTGGCCCATGCCGTCACGGATGACCTTGCCGCCGCCAAACACGACCTCCTCACCGTAGTTGGTGTGGTCATGCTCAATCTCGAGGAACAGATCAGTGTCAGCAAGGCGAACGGCGTCGCCCGTGGTGGGACCGTAGAGGTCCGAGTATTGCTTGCGACTCAGCTGGAAACTCATTTGGTGTCATCCTGAAGTGAAATGAGACCGCGGCTGTGCTCGAGCGGGCCGTTCACGCGGTCCCTCAACCCGTAGACCTCCCGCTCGCCCGACAGGGCAAGCAGATTGACCGTCTTGGCGTCGCCCGGCTCGAAGCGCACTGCGGTGCCCGACGGGATGTCCAGCCGGAAGCCGTAGGCCGCCTCCCGGTCGAACTCGAGGGCATCGTTCACCTCGAAGAAATGGTAATGGGATCCCACCTGGATGGGGCGGTCACCGCGGTTGATCACGGCCAGTGCGCGGGGAATGAGGCCCGCATTGCATGTGATGGGCTCCGGGCGCAGGATGTATTCGCCGAGTTTCAAGGGGTGTCTCCTTCGCCTAGCGAATGGGGTTGTGCACGGTGACGAGCTTTGTGCCGTCGGGGAACGTCGCTTCGACCTGGACGTCCCGGATCATGTCAGCGACACCCTCCATTACGTCTTCCCTGGTAAGGATGCTCGTACCGTAGCTCATGAGGTCGGCGACCCGGCGTCCATCGCGGGCGCCCTCGACGAGCTCATACGTGAGAATCGCGACGGATTCCGGATGGTTGAGCTTGAGCCCGCGTTTCTGCCGCCGTCGTGCAAGATCGGCGGCAACCACGATCATCAGTTTTTCGTTTTCCCTGGGCGACAAATGCATTGAGAACTCCTTGGTTCGCGATACTTCGCGAGCTCCCACCCGTTATCTACAACCGGCCTAAGGGGTGGCCGGGAGGACCGTGGATTACCGAACACTATCAGAGTCTCACCGGCAATCAACTCAAACTCAACAAGCCAGGAAGCCCACCTCGCGGCCCACAGTGTCGCCTGACACGTTGGGGCTTTTCGTCCTTCCCGGTGCCGAAGGCTTCATCATTCATGTGGCCGTACCCGACTCATTGCCCGGACCCTCCCGCAACCGAAAGGGACCAGTCGAAAATGACATTTTCAGCCCGGAACGCGCGTCCGGCAAGGACACAAAGGCTAGTGGGCATTTTCGTCAATTCGTCGGGGGGTGAGGCCCAGTCTTCGCGCTCGGGGAGGACATCACCGCCCAGTCTTCGCCGCCGGGACAGGGCATAGCCGGACTATGTCCTCCGGCGGCGCCCGGCGCGGGGCATGTCCTGACCGGGGGTCACTTTCGCTGAGGCCGTCGGGTCAGGCTGCCGGTGCGTGCTCGTGGCTGCTCAGGCGTGGCGGCTAGTGGTCATTTTCGTAAATTCGTCGGGGGGTGAGGGCCAGGACCTCTTCGGGTCGGGAGGACATGCCCAGTTTTCGCGCCCGGGTCCGGACAGCCGCCGGCACCGCAATCTCGTCACGAGCGTCGGAAGGCCGTGAACTCATTGCTGCTGTCTCGCAGTTGATGAATCGCGTGCAACGGTCTAGCTTACTGACGCCATGCCAGCATCCTAACGTTCGTTAGCTCGAAGCGACGAGAACCCGCGAGAGCTCGTTCGAAGGGACACCAATTACTCCGGACCACGTTTATCCGTCCGCCCGCCGAATCGGGAATTAGAGTGAGGCGGTGGCTAGAAGAATCGCAGTCGATAGATCAACGGTTGAACCGTGGGTGGCAGTAGCTCAGTCGTCTAGGCTGTTGGCCGACGTGCTTTCACACATCGGGGAGCCCGTGAAGGGGTCCAACTTCGAGGAGATAACCGCCCACTACCCTCGTGAGCGGTCCTCTGACTGGTGTCGAGAATTCTTGACGGCGGGGATTGAGCATATGACGCTATGGGCGGACCACGTAGCGCCGCTCCACTTCCATGAGGCCGCGGAGGTGACCCATACGTTTCGACCGGTTCAGACCCTGTCGCGTGCCGCGATTGAGTCAGCATCGCAGGCTGTATGGATGATGAATGGTGATTCGGCCCGAGAGCGCGCCCGACGCCACATCTGCCTTGTGCTCGACGACCTGGATGAGCAGCGCAAAGCTGCAGTGGGTGATGAGAGAAAAACGCGCCTTAGGCTGGCACGCCAAGTCGTTCTGGAACGACTGGAACCCTTCATCAACGAGAAGGAGATAGGTCGATTTCCCGGATATATGAACGCTGTCAAAGAGGCTGCTGCGACAGTGGCAGTCAAGGGTTCAGCGGACGCCGACCTGGCGGACCCAGAGGTGGTTGAACGTTTGTGGCGGGCTTCCGCGGGGTCTGCGCACGGCAAGAGGTGGCCTGCCTTGGAGCTGCAAATAGTGGAGCCAGGAAGAGAAATCTCACCCGGTCAGTTCGCAACTGACCGAACTCCCGATCCTGGGGCTATTACGAAAGTCCTGAAACTGGCGGATGCGGTGCTTACTTACGGCGTTCTGCGGTTCGCCGACTATTCCGGCTATACACCCCAACTGACGACGATCATCGGGGCAGCCCAGGAGAAGCTAGCTGCGGTCATTCCCCGACGCTCTGACCTCTAAGAGTGCCTCCCAGGACGCCGCTCAGCCTAGCTGCAGTGGAGGCCACCCTAGATGCATCGGAAGCCGAGTCCCCCGCGGTGCTCACGCTGTGCCGATATCCAGAGCATATCCCCGGTCAAAAACGACCCTTACTGATGTACTTAGCAAGGCCATCCTGGACGGTAGTGGGTCGCTAGTGAACTGCTCCCCGAAAGTTGGACTGAAAATTCAGTTCTAACTTACGGGGAGCAGTTTCAGGTTTAAGGGCAGTTCGTTGTCTGAGGAGCAGCGCGAAGCCGCGGTGGCGCTGTTTGCGACCGTTGGGGGTCCAGGGCCGTAGCGAGCAAGCTTGGGGTGGGTAGGAAAGCTGTCCTCCGGTTGCACAACAGTGGAATAGTTGTGCTTTTTCCCGCTCGGGGGCGGGACGGGCCTTCGCCTGACAGCCGCCGCAGATCCGGTCAGACCAGCCAGCGCCACCAGCGTGACCGCTCCGGTTCCGGCGTCGGTTCCGGCTCCGGCTTCTCGCCCAAGGCCAGCGCGGCCTCGACGATGTCGTCCGCGGTGAGCGTCATGACGGCCTCACGATCGAGCGCGTCGAGACTTTGTTCGGCGTCGAGCGACAGCCGCAGCGCCTGGCGGTTGAGCGCCTGCTCGAAAAGCGTGCGGGCGAACCGTGCGTTGCCGGAGTCCTCGCCCGCGTGGAGCCCGGTGAAGATGCGGCGCAGCATCTGGTCCGCACCCGGCTCCAGCGTGTACTCGTGCTGGGCCAGCATCTGGTGGAAGATCGTCTGGAGTGCGTCGACGGAGTAGTCGGGGAACATGATCTCGCGGGCGAACCGGGAACGCAGCCCGGGGTTCGAGAGCAAGAAGGACTCCATCAGCCGCGGGTACCCGGCCACGATCACGACCAGGCGGTGACGGTGGTCCTCCATCCGCTTGAGCAGGACCTCGATCGCCTCGGGGCCGAAGTCCATCCGGCCGTCCTCCGGGGC
>NZ_JBEPNP010000012.1:0-151080 GCF_040546335.1 Arthrobacter sp. UYEF20
ACATGCCCATCCCTCGGGCGTTTGGATGGACATGGTGGCATTATGTCCAGTGCCCGCGGCCCGGACTGGGCATGTCCCGCGTTCGCAGGGCGTTTAGACTGGGCGGGCCCCGCGGATAGTCCCTGACCCACGGGACATGCCCATCCCTCGGGCGTTTGGATGGACATGGTGGCATTATGTCCAGTGCCCGCGGCCCGGACTGGGCATGTCCCGCGTTCGCAGGGCGTTTGGACTGGGCGGGCCCCGCGGATAGTCCCTGACCCACGGGACATGCCCTCCCCTCGGGCGCAGGGACGGACATGTTGGCTTATGTCCAGTGCCCGCGGCCCGCGCTGGGCATGTCCCGCGTTCGCGGGCGTTTGGACTGGGCGGGCCCCGCGGATTGTCCGTGCCCCACGGGACATGTCCATCCCTCGCCTGCAGGGATGGACATGGTGGCATTATGTCCAGTGCCCGCGGGCAGGACTGGGCATGTCCCGCGTTCGTGGGCGTTGAAGAGTGGGCATGTCCAGTTCCCGCGGATTGTCCCCGCCCCGCGGGACATGCCCATCCCTCGCCTGCAGGGATGGACATTGTGGCATTATGTCCAGTGCCCGCGGGCAGGACTGGGCATGTCCCGCGCTGGGCATGTCCCGCATTCGCAGGCGCTGAAGACGGGGCATGTCCAGTGGCAGACACAGCTTAGGAGCCTGCCCGGTCCACAAAGTACGCTTGGGGACTGTGAAGGTACTTGTCATCGGCCCCGGCGGCCGCGAACACGCCATTGTCCGATCCTTGCTCGCAGACCCCAACGTTTCCGAGGTCCACGCGGCCCCGGGCAACGCCGGCATCAGCAAGCTGGTCCCCACACACGCGATCGACGCGAACGACCCCGACGCCGTCGCGGCCCTGGCCACGAAGCTGACGGTCGATCTGGTGGTGGTGGGTCCCGAGGCGCCCCTCGCCTCCGGCGTGTCCGACGCCGTCCGCGCCGCCGGCATCCCGGTGTTCGGTCCCGGCAAGGCAGCAGCCCAGCTCGAGGCCTCGAAGGCCTTCGCCAAGGAAGTCATGGCCGAGGCGGGGGTCCCCACCGCGATGGCGCGGGTGGCCGGCAACGCCGAGGAGGCCGCCGACGCGCTCGACATTTTCGGGGCGCCCTATGTGGTGAAGGACGACGGCCTGGCCGCCGGCAAGGGCGTCGTCGTCACGAACAACCGCGACGAGGCCCTGGCGCACGCCCAGAGCTGCTTCGACGCCGGCGGCACCGTGGTGATCGAGGAATTCCTCGACGGCCCCGAGGTCTCCGTATTCGTGCTCTGCGACGGCCGCAACACCGTGGCTCTCTCCCCGGCCCAGGACTTCAAGCGCATCTTCGACAACGATGAAGGCCCGAACACCGGCGGCATGGGTGCCTACACCCCGCTGGAATGGGCCCCCGAAGGCCTCGTCCAGGAAGTCCTCGACCGCGTCGCCCAGCCCACGGTCAACCAGATGGCCCACCGCGGCACGCCGTTCGTCGGCGTGCTCTTCGTCGGCCTGGCACTGACCTCGCGCGGAACCCGCGTCATCGAATTCAACGTCCGCTTCGGCGACCCGGAAACCCAGGCAGTCCTGGCCCGGCTCAAGACGCCTCTCGGCGGCCTGTTGATGGCGGCCGCCAGGGGCGAACTGGACAAGGTCCAGCCGCTGCGCTGGTCCAAGGAGTCGGCCGTCGCCGTCGTCGTCGCCGCCGAAAACTACCCAGGAACGCCGCGCACAGGGGACCGGATCCGCGGGCTCAAGAAAGTCGAGAAGATCGAGGGCGTCCACGTCATCCATGCCGGCACCAGGCTCGACGCCGAGGGCAAGGTGGTGTCCGCCGGCGGGCGCGTGCTCGCCGTGGTGGCGCTGGGAACCGATCTCGTCGAGGCCCGGGAACGGGCGTACGACGGCGTCGAGCTGGTCCAACTGGAGGGCAGCCAGTTCCGCACCGACATCGGCGGCAAGGCCGCCCGCGGCGAGATCAAGGTCGCGACGCCCGGCGCCCCGGCGGCCACGAAAGCGAAGGCCTGAGCATGACCACGCCCGACTCCTCCCTCCCGGAAGCCACTGAACCCACCCCGTCCGCGCCGAGGGGCGGCCTGGACACCGCGACCCTGGACCTGCCGGGCTGGACGCACGTGTATTCGGGCAAGGTCCGTGACCTGTACCTTCCGGTGGATGAGAGCATTACCGAGCGGATGGGCCACGAGTGCGTCCTGGTGGTGGCAAGCGACCGGATCAGCGCCTACGACCACGTCCTGGCCAGCGAAATCCCGGACAAGGGCCGCATCCTCACCCAGCTCAGCCTCTGGTGGTTCGAGCAGCTGGGCGTGGAGCACCATGTGCTTGCGTCCACGGTCGACGGCGGGGTTCCCGCCGCGGTGGAGGGCCGCGCGATGATCTGCAAGAAGCTGGACATGTTCCCGGTCGAATGCATCGCCCGCGGCTACCTCACCGGTTCCGGCCTGGCCGAATACCGGCAGTCCGGCACCGTGTGCAGCATCCCGCTGCCGGACGGCCTGGTGGACGGGTCCCGGCTCGCCGGGGCGATCTTCACCCCCTCGGCGAAAGCCGAGGTGGGCGAGCACGACGAAAACATCACCTATGACGCCGTCGTCGGCATGGTGGGCGAGGACATCGCCGCCCGGCTGCGCGAACTCACCCTGGAGATCTACACGAAGGCCGAGGAAATCGCCCGCGGCCGCGGCATCATCCTGGCCGACACCAAAGTGGAGTTCGGCTTCGACGTCGCCAACGGCGTCATCACCCTGGGCGATGAGGTGCTCACTCCGGACTCCTCCCGGTTCTGGGATGCCGGCTCGTATGAACCCGGCAGTGCGCAGCCCTCCTATGACAAGCAGTACGTCCGGGACTGGCTGACCTCGCCCGATTCGGGCTGGGACAAGGCCTCCGATGCGGTGCCGCCCGCGCTGCCGGCCGACGTGGTCGCCCGGACCCGCAGCCGCTACGTGGAGGCGTACGAAAAGCTCACCGGCCGGACCTTCGCCTAGCCGGCCGGACGGAAGCCCGCAGGCCGGGACGCAACCCCGGCCGGCCGGACGCCCGGCTAGGCTTCCGCCGAGGCGGCGGCCTCCGCGCGGCGCTGCGCCAGCCGGATTTCCAGCACGGCGTCCATGGCCTGCTGGACCCGGTCGGAGGCGCCGGCGGCGCTGAACTCCTTCTGGGACTCCTCGAGGTAGACGAGGGCCTCGGACGCTTCGCCGGCGGCCTTGAGCGCCTTTCCGAGCAGCAGCGACACCTCCCCCGCGGTGTGCCGGGCCAGTGCCTCGCGCTCGGCATGGATCTCCCGCAGTTTCTGCACGGCGGCAACGATGTCGCCGGTCAGGTAGAGCCAGCGGGCGCGGATGAAAGCGACCTCAAGCTGGTCCGTCTTGTTGCCGCCCACGATCGAGAGCGCCAGTTCGGCCCGTTCGATCGAGGACAGGGTCTCCGGCTCCACGATCCCCGAGGACAGCCGGACGGCGGCGGAGGCCTTATTGAACCTGGCCCAGAGATCAATGTCATTGGCGGGGGAGAGCAGCTTCGCGGCACGCTCGTGGTACTTGATGCCCTCGGGATAGTCGTGGCGCATGAAGGCGACGTTCCCGATGACCCAGGCGACTTCGCCGGCGAGCTGCGTCATCGACTGGTCGTCCATCTGCTCGTTCATGGCCTGGCAGTACCCCCACGCCTCATCCAGCCGTCCGCTCTCGGCCAGCGCGCCAATGAGCGCACGCAGGGCGCCGATGATCATGGTCGAGCCCTGGGGCAGCTGGGCGCAGAGCCGCACCGCTTCCTGCGCATGCCCGACGGCGGCCGTCAGCTGACCTTGCCCCTGCGAGGCGGCGGCGAGCATCTGCTGCGCCCTGACGCCAAGGCCCGCCGATTCCGCGGCAAGGGGGTGGTCCAGCAGGTGCTGGACCACGTTCTTGCACTCCTGCCACAGGCCCTGCTTGATCAGGCATTCGGCCTGCATGTAGGTCATGTTCCACCACGCGCTGGTGTTTTTGGCTGCCTGGGCGATCTGGGCGGCGTTCGCCGCGTGCGTGGCCGCCAGCGGGTAGTCCCGGAGGTCCCAGGCCTGCCGGGCGTATAGGCCGGCGAGCACGTACTCGGCGTCGCTGACGGACACGGGATGGCTCCAGGCCTCCAGTGCCTTGGGCGCGAGTTCGAGCCGGCGGGCCAGCTCCTCGATGACCTCTGCGGTGGGTTCGCGGCGTCCGGTTTCCAGCAGCGAGATGTAGCTGGGCGAGTACAGGTCCCGGCCCAGTTCCGCCTGGGTCAGGCCACGTTCCAGCCGTTCCGCGCGGAGCTTCTCCCCAAATCCGTTCCCCACGGAGACCTCCTAATTCCGGACATTCTATGTACTAAATGCTTGACAGACCCTGTGGAAAACATTTTACAATGGATGTCAACAAGGGTAGTGCTGACTTGGTAAAGGATTCCGACCCATATTGAGGAACTCTATGTTGAAGAAGATTGCAGCCGGCGCCGTTCTGGCGGGCGCCCTGGCTTTCTCTGCTGCGGCTCCGGCCGTTCTGTCCGCTGCTTCCATCGCCGACAACGCCGGTATCACGAGGGTCGGTAACTGGCCGGATCCGATGCGCGCCCCCCAGGCGGTAGGCAACTGGCCGGATCCGATGTCCAACGCCACCAACGTCGGCAACTGGCCCGACCCAATGTAACTTCCACAGCTAGGCGTCACAGCCCCGGGACATGCGGAACCATGTCCCGGGGCTGTTTCTTTGGTTGGGGACCGCCCCGCCCCCGTCCCCACATCGGCACGCAAAGAAGAGGGCCCTCCGAATGGAAGACCCTCTTCTTGATTGGTCGGGATGACAGGATTTGAACCTGCGACCTCGTCGTCCCGAACGACGCGCGCTACCAAGCTGCGCCACATCCCGATCCGCTGCTACAAAAGCAACTTCACAAGAGTATCCGATTGGAGCCCCGGATGCGAAATCGGCCGGACGCCCGGCCCGCGGAACGCCCCGGCGCCGGGCCCGGCCGCGGCACACCAGGCGGCTCAGACCAGCGAGTCTTTCCACGCCCCGTGCAGCTGCGCGAAGCGCCCGCCGCCGCCGATCAGTTCCTCCGGGGTCCCGTCCTCGACCACCCGGCCGTCGTGGACCACCAGGACCCGGTCAGCGGTCTCCACCGTGGACAGGCGGTGCGCGATGATCAGCGCCGTCCTCCCGGCGTCGCTGCCGGTGCCCCGCAGCAGGCCCGCAAGGCCGGTCTGCACGAGCCGCTCGGACGGGATGTCGAGCGAAGACGTCGCCTCGTCAAGGATCAGCACCGCCGGGCGCGCCAGGAAGGCCCGGGCGAAGCTGATCAGCTGCCGCTGCCCGGCCGAGACGCGGCCGCCGCGCTTGTTGACATCGGTGTCATAGCCCTCCGGGAGGTCCTGGATGAAGCCGTGGGCGCCCACGGCCCGGGCCGCGTCCTCGATCTCCTGCCGGGAGGCCCCGGGCCGGCCCAGGGCGATGTTGTCCGCCACCGATCCGCTGAACAGGAAGGCCTCCTGGGTGACCATGACAACGTTCCGCCGCAGATCCGCCGTCGTGAGCCGGCGCAGGTCCACGCCGTCGAGCGTGAGGGAGCCGGAGGAGACGTCGTAAAAGCGGGCAATCAGCTTGGCCAGCGTGGATTTCCCGGCGCCGGTCTGGCCCACCAGGGCCACGGTCTGTCCGGCGGGGATGTGCAGGTCCATCGTCGGGATGATCACCGGGCCGTCCCCGTAACGGAATTCGACCCCGCGGAAATCGATCGTGCCCTTCGCGTCGTGCAGGGCCACCGGGTCCCTGGGCGGCCGGACGGTGGGGACCTCCTCGAGCAGCCCGGAGACCTTTTCAAGGGCCGCCTGGGCGCTCTGGAAGGAGTTGTAGAACATCGCCATCTGGTCCACCGGCTGGAAGAAGCGCTTGGTGGACAGGATCAGGGCCAGCAGCACGCCGACGGCGAGCTCGCCGCCGAGCACCCGGAAGCCCCCGGAGAGCAGCACGACGGCGACGCAGACGTTCCCGATCAGCACCAGGCCGGGCTGGAAGATGCCGTTGAGGTTGATCGACCGGACGGTGACCTTGCGGTAGTCCTCGGAGAGCTCGGTGTAGCGTGCGGAGTTTTCGCGTTCCTTGCGGAAGGCCTTGACCGCGCGGATCCCCGTCATGGTCTCGACGAAGTGGACGATCAGCCGGGCCGAGACCACGCGCGATTCGCGGAAGGCGATCTGGGAGTGCTTCTGGTACCAGCGGGCCAGGAAGTACATCGGCACGCCGGCGGCCAGCACCAGCAGCCCGCTGCGCCAGTCGAGCGCGAAGATGGTGGCGGCCGTGAACACCATGAACAGCATCCCGGACGCGAGCGAGCTGACGCCGGAGTCCAGGAGCTCGCGCAGCGCCTCCAGATCCGAGGTCTGCCGGGCGATGATCCGGCCGGAGGTGTATTTTTCGTGGAATTCCAGACTCAGCCGCTGGGTGTGCCGGAAGACCCGGACCCGGAGGTCCAGCAGCATCGCCTGGCTGAGTTTCGCCGTCGAGGTGACGTACAGGGCGGTGAGGCCCGCCGTCGCGACGGCGGCGGCGAGGTAGGCGGCGCCCGTGAGCACCAGCGGGAGGTTGTCGCCGCCGCGCAGGGCCGGCAGGGCGCGGTCGATGCCGAAGGCGATCAGTGCCGGTCCGGCCACGCGCGCGGCCTGGGAGAGCACCACCGCGGCGATGGTCAGCCAGAACCGGCGGCGGACCGGGCGGATCAGGGAGCCCAGCAGGGCCAGGGAACGGCGCTGGACGGTCTTGCTCTCGCTCCTGGACAGGTGCGCGTTGTCCTCGTTGGCGGTGCCGAAGGTTGCGCTGCTCATCGGGAAATCTCCTCGGCCTCGAGGGCTGACAGTTCGGAGTCCTGCAGTTCGGAGTCGAGGTCCCGCGGTTCCGGGTCCAGGCTGGCGATCACGTAGCGGTAGTGGCTGTTCTGCGCCAGCAGCTCGGCGTGGGTGCCGACGGCGGTGATGCGGCCGTCCTCCAGCAGCGCCACCCGGTCCGCCAGCACCACGGTGGACGGGCGGTGCGCGACGACCAGCGTGGTGGTGTCCGCGAGGACCTCCCGCAGCCGGTGCTCGACGAGTTTCTCCGTATTCACGTCCAGGGCCGAGAGGGGATCGTCGAGGACCAGCACCCTGGGCCTCGCGGCGATGGCCCGGGCCAGGGCGATGCGCTGCCGCTGGCCGCCGGAGAGGCTGAGCCCTTCGTCGCCGATCAGGGTGTCGAGCCCCTCCGGCAGGGAGTACGCGAAGTGGGCCTGGGCGACGTCGAGCGCCTCCGCCAGGGCTTCCTCGCGGGCTTCCTCGCGGCGCTCCGCCGAACTGGTGCCGGGGACGCCGAGCAGCACGTTGTCCCGCACGGAGCTGGAGAACAGGGTGGTGTCCTCGAAGGCCACGGCGACGACGGTCCGCAGTTCCTCGACGCTGAACTCGCGCAGGTCCACGCCGTCGATCGTGATGGAGCCGTCCGTGACGTCGTAGAGCCTTGGCACCAGCTGGAGCAGGGCGCTTTTGCCGCTTCCCGTGATGCCGACCAGGGCCATGGTCTCGCCCGGTTTGATCTCCAGGCTGATGTCCTTCAGGATCGGCTTGTCCGGGGCGTCCTCGAAGGCGAACGTGGCGTGGTGGAAGCTGAGGGCGCCGTTGAGCTCGGCGGGGCGGCGCGGGTCCTCCGGGCTGGTGATGGTGTTGGCCGAGTCCATCACCTCGAAGTGGCGGTCCACCGCCGTCTTGGCCGTGAGTGCCATGGCCAGCAGCATGCCGCAGAACTCGACCGGGGCCGCGATCACGGCCGCGGTGGCGAAGAAGGCCACGAGGGCGCCGATGCTCAGTTCGCCGGTGGAGGCCAGCAGGATGCCGGCGACGAGACCTGCGCCGAGGGCCAGCTCGGGCAGCAGCGTCACCACCAGGCTGAAGGCGGCCAGATGCTTGGCCTTGGCGATCTCGGTCTGGCGGAGTTCCTCGGCCTGTTCGTTGAAGTTCTCCAGCGCCTCCCGGCTGCGGCCGAAGGCCTTGAGCACGCGGATGCCGTGGACGGATTCCTCCACCGTGGTGGCGAGATCGCCGGCCTGGTCCTGGCTGCGGCGCGCCACCTTGCTGAAGCGGGTGCGGAAGCGGAAGCCGTAGATCATGATCGGCACCGCGGCGGCGAGGAAGATCAGGGCCAGCTGCCAGCTCATGGAGAACATCACGACGACGCCGATCACCACGGTCAGGGTGGTGACCACGAGCATGATCGCGCCGAAGGCCATCCAGCGCCGCAGGAAGTTCAGGTCGGTCATGGCGCGGGAGAGTAGCTGTCCGGAACCCCAGCGGTCATGGAAGGTCACCGTGAGGTCCTGCAGGTGGCCGTACAGCGACACCCGCATCCGGGTCTCGACGGTGGTGGCGGGGTTGATGACGAACTGCCGCCGCAGGGCCACGAGGCCCGCTTCGGCCACGCCCAGGCCCAGGATCACGAGTGAGGCGATCCAGACCGCGTCCGCATTCCCGCCCGGGCGGAGGGATTCATTGACCAGGACCCGCAGCACCTGGGGTATGGTCAGCGCCACCACGCTGGCCAGCAGCGCGCAGAGCAGGCCCATGACGAGCCGCGGCAAAATCGGCCTGACGTGGGGATAGAGACGGCTGATGGAGGAGAAAAAGGGAGTCTGCTTGGCCATGCCTGCTTCTTAAAACGCGCCTGCGAAGTATCTAACGCAACAGGATGTAGTTTCCTGTAGCAACTACCTTAGGCCATCGGGTGACCGGGTTCACATGAAATTGGACAGCTTCAGGATCTCGCCTGGTAATTACATTCCGCAATGGCCGCCCGGCGCGGCTGCCCCAGTGGGACATGCCCCGTCCTGGTGGCGGGGAGTGGGCATAGACCCGTCCGTCCGTGGTACATGTCCCCTCCTGGCGGCGGGGAGTGGGCATAGGCCCGCTATGTCCATCCGTGGACCCCAGGGGAGGGCATGTCCCGCGGTGGGCTCAGGAACGCGAGGTCAGGGTGAGCAGCACGGCCTCGGGTCTGCAGGCGATGCGGACCGGGGCGAAGCGGGAGGTGCCGATCCCGCCGGAGACGTTCACCGGCGTCGTGCGTCCGTTGCTTTCCCAATCGTTGAGTCCCTTGGCGCGCCACGTGGGGAGGTCGCAGTTGGCGACGAGGGCGCCGTAGCCCGGGATGCAGATCTGGCCGCCGTGGGTGTGCCCTGCGAGCAGCAGGTCCGCCCCGTCCGCCGTGAAGTGGTCCAGCACCCGCTGGTAGGGGGCATGCGCGACGGCGACCCGCAGGTGCGCTGACGCGTCCTGGCCCTTGGTGCCGCGCGGCCAGCCCGCGTAGCGCTCCAGGCCCAGGTGCGGATCGTCGACGCCGGAGAAATCAACGCGCAGGCCCTTGATGACAAGTGACTGGGACCGGTTGGTGAGGTCCACCCAGCCGCCCATCCCGAAGCCGGCGCGTAGCCGCGGCCAGTCCAGCTCGACCGGGTTCTGGCGCTCGCCGGACGGCCCGCGCAGGTAGGTGGCGGGATTCCTGAGCTGCGGGCCGAAGTAGTCGTTGGAACCGGGCACGAAGACGCCCGGGAACTCCATCAGGGGCCCCATTGCCTGCAGCAGGGGTTCCACCGCCTTGACATGACTGAGGTTGTCCCCGGTGTTCACGACGAGATCGGGCTGCAGCTCCGCCAGCGAGGCGAGCCATCCGGCCTTCCGGTGCTGGCCGGGTACGAAGTGGATGTCGCTGAGGTGCAGCACCCGGAGCGGGCCGTGGCCCGGCGGCAGGATGGCCAGGGATTCTTCGCGCAGGACAAACTGGTTCTTCTCCCACAGCCCGTAGCCGACGGCGGCCGCCCCGGTCGCTGCGCCGACCGCCGCGGTGACGGCAAAGCCGCGCCCGATACCTCGGACGCGGCCTGCCAGCGTGGTTTCCCCGGCCACCGACTACTTCTTCTTGTCGCTGGGGCTCGGTGATGGCTTCGGTTTGTCGGTGGGCGACGGCTCGTCTTCCTTGGTCGGCGGCGTCGTCGGGCGCACGATCGGCGCGGGACCGGTGACCAGGTTGGACGGCGGGGCGGGGAACGGGTTGGTGCCGTAGGCCGGCGCCACCTGGGCCATGTAGTTCGAGAACTGCGGCCCCGCGATCATGTAACCGTCGATGCCCTTGTAGAACTTGCCGTTGATCGTGATGTTACGCCCGAACCGGTCCTGGGCGCCGAGGGCATCGCCGAACCAGGACGCCGTCGCCAGGCCGCTGGTGTAACCGACCACCCAGGTGGAGTTGTTGGGGTCGTTGGTGCCGGTCTTGGCCGCGATGGGGAACGTGGTCCGGGTGGAAATCCGCGGCTGGATCAGGGAGCCGGAGCCCCGGTTAAGGACTTCCTGGAGGGCGTAGCTCACGCCGCGGGCCACCTCCGGGTTGATCGCGTCCCGGCAGTTCGTGGCCTGGGCAGGAAGCTGGGCGCCGCTCTGGTCCGTCACCGACTCGATGGCGATCGGTTCGCAGTACTTGCCGTCGTTGGCGAAGGTGGCAAACGCGCTGGCCATGGTCAGCGGCGACGTCTGGGTGGCGCCGATCAGGTTGGAGAGCCTGGTCATGGGGACCGGTTCGTTGGTCTGCCCCGCGTGGATGCCCACGGCGTCGACGACCTTCTGGATGCCGCAGAGGTCCACCTGGGCCGCGGTGGCGAACGTCATGGTGTTGATGGAGTTCGCCAGGCCGTCCAGGACGGACATGTTCTTGTAGTAGCCCTCCTCGGCGTTCTGCAGGTCATCGGCCGCACCCAGGCCCTTCTCGGCGGTGTTGTAGGCACCGTCCTTGGGGGTAGGGCAGGTGTTCCGCCACCGGTAGTTCAAGGGGTACCGCCGCACGGCACCGTTGAGGACGGTGTTCATGGACTTGCCCTCATTGAGCCACTCCGCGAAGGTGAAGGGCTTCATCGTGGAGCCCGGCTGGAAACCGCCCAGGCCGTTGAGGTCTCCGCCCTGGGCGTCCTTGGAATCAACGTTGAAGTTGATGACGTTGTTGAACTTTCCTTCGGCTTCCAGCCATTGCGTGTTCTGGGCCATGGAGACGATCTTGCCCGAGCCCGGCTGCACGGACACCAGCGAGGCGCCCCACTTGTCCGGGTTGGCGCCGGCGGAAGCGTCGACCTGGGTCTGGGCCACGGCCTGGGCATTGGGATCGAGCGTGGTCTTGATGGTCAGGCCGCCGCGGAAAATCTTCCGCTCGCGCTCTTTGGCGTCGGCGCCGTAGGCCGGGTTATTCAGGAGCAGGTGCAGCGCGTAGTCGCAGAAGTACGGTGCCGTCGTCGAGTAGGCGCAGCCCTGGCGCGGCTGAGTGACTTTGGTTTCCACCGGCGTCGCGACGGCGGCGTCATAGTCGGCCTGCTGGATCTTGCCCTGGCTCAGCATGGCATGGAGCACGAGGTCTCGCCGGTTCTTGGCGTTCTCCGGGTTGGTGACGGGGTCAAAGTAGGACGGGCTGTTCACGACGCCGGCCAGCAGCGCGGCCTGCGGAAGGGTGAGGTCCTTGGCCGTGGTGCTGAAAAATAAACTGGACGCGGCTTCGATGCCGTAGGCGTCCCGGTTGAAGAACACGATATTCAGGTAGCCCTCAAGGATCTGTTCCTTGGTGAACGTCTTCTCCAGTGCGATGGCGAGCTTCATCTCGCGGAGCTTGTCCCCAACGCCCTTGTTGACGCCGTTCAGGAGCACCTGGTCGCTCTTGCCCTCGGCCTCGAGGGAGGAGTTGATGACGTTGTTGACGTACTGCTGCGTGATGGTCGAGGCGCCCTGTTTGTTGCCGCGGGCGGTGCTGACGAGGGCGCGCAGGATGCCGGTGGTGTCCACGCCGCCGTGCTCGTAGAAGCGGCTGTCCTCGATCGCGATGACCGCGTCCTTGATGTACGGGGACATCTGGTCCAGTGACACCTTGGTGCGGTTTTCATCGTAGAGGTTGGCGATCACGCTGCCGTCCGAGGCCAGGATCGTGGTCGACTGGCTGGGCGGATCCACCTTGAGCTCGGCCGGGAGGGTGTCAAAGAATTTGATCGACCCGCTGGCTGCACTGCCGGAAACAGCAGCCGCCGGGACCAGCAGCCCCGCCACCAGGACACCACAAAGGGCGCTCACGCCCAGGAAAAGAAAGATCTTTCCGAGGGTGGTGGCCGTGTCGAATAAAGGGTTCTTACCAGTCGCCATGTTTTCCACTTTACCGGCAACGACTAGGCTTACGTTCATGACGAAATGGGAGTACGCCACGATTCCGCTGATCATCCACGCCACAAAGCAGATCCTGGACCAGTGGGGCGAGGACGGCTGGGAGCTTGTCCAAGTTGTTCCCGGCCCTGACGGAAACGGCTTGGTTGCCTACCTGAAGAGGGAGAAGCAGTAGCCATGAGCACCCCAGCAGCCGCCACTCCGGGGGCACCGGAACGCGCCGAAAACACGGACAGCAACAGCGACAGCAACACCGCAAACACGGGCGCGTCGTCCGCCGTCGAACAGCGCCTCGCCGAGCTCGGCCTGACCCTGCCGGAGGTCGCCGCCCCGGTGGCCGCCTACGTCCCGGCCGTCATTTCCGGCAACCACGTCTACACCTCCGGCCAGCTGCCGTTCATCAACGGCAAGCTCGAGGCCACCGGCAAGGTCTCCGCCGGCACGGAGGGTACCTCCGACGAGCCCACCGTTTCCCCGGAAGCGGCGAAGGACTACGCGGCCGTGTGTGCCGTGAACGCGCTGGCCGCGGTGAAGAGCGTCATCGGAGACCTCGACCGCATCACGCGGATCGTCAAGGTGGTCGGCTTCGTCTCGTCCGATCCGTCCTTCACCGGCCAGCCCGGCGTCATCAACGGTGCCTCCGAGCTGCTGGGCAAGGTCCTCGGGGACGCCGGCCAGCACGCACGTTCGGCCGTCGGCGTATCTGTCCTGCCGCTCGACTCTCCCGTTGAAGTCGAACTGATCGCCGAATTCGCCTAGAGGGCCGGTCACTTCCCGTGCCTCAGTTAGCCCGACGCCTGTTCGTTCTTCCCCCGGATCTTGAGGGGGCGGCCCGCAGCTGGATTGAACACGGCGAGAGGACGCCCCGCGCCGCCCGCTTCGCGTCCTCCGTGGTCCTGCTGCGTGATTCGCCGACCGGCCTGGAGACCTGGCTGGGTTACCGGCCGGGATCTTCGCCGCTGGGCGTGCTGGCCTTCCCGGGAGGCTCACTGGACGCGTCCGACGACGACGCCGTCGGCTGGCTGGGCCCCTCGCCCCAGCATTGGGCCGAGCAGATGGGCACGGCCGACGTCGGGCTGGCGCGCCGCCACGTGGTGGGCGCCATCCGCGAGCTGTTCGAGGAGGCCGGCATCCTGCTGGCCGGGCCGGACCTGTCCGCCACCGTGGAGGCGACCTCAACCGCCGAGTGGATGCGTGCCCGCGAAGCCGTGGCTGCACAGGAAAAGTCGTTCACGGATGTCCTCGCCAAACGCGGGCTCTCGGTGCGGACCGACCTGCTGAAGCCGCTGGTCAACTGGCTCAGCCCCGACTTCGCGCACCGCCGCTTCAACACGCGCTATTTCGCGGCCACCGTGCCCGTGAACCAGCAGCCCTCACTGCTGGCCAGCAAGGGCGTGTGGGGCCGGTGGGTCTGCGTCCGCAATGCCATGATCGAGCGGGACACGACGGTACTCGGCGACGAGGTGGGCCAGGAGAACACCGTCGGGCTGCCCCTGGGCCAGCTCCTGGTGCCCGGCTCCGAGATCATGATGGAGAAGATGGCCGCCGCCAACGGCTGCATCGCGTACCTGAGCTACAAGCGCAAGGCCCACGTCTACCAGCCCAAGCTCGTCGAGGAAGAAGACGGCCGGCTCATGCTCGAGGTGGAGGCCGCGAAAACCGTCGCCGGCGAGCCGCAACGGGAACGCTGACCAGGCTCCTTGCCGAACGCTGACGGGCGCTGTGCCCTATGGTGACCCGCTCTGTGTCCTCAGCCGGGCCCCGGTCCGCGAGCATGCCCCATCTTCGACCCCACCACTGGACATGCCCTCCGCTCATCTTGCCGTCTGAGGGACATGCGCTGCCCTTCCGCTGACCGGTGGACATAGTGGCATTATGTCCACTCCTCGCCGCCAGCACTGGGCATGTCCCGCCGGCCCGGTCGCCAGGACTGGGCGGTCCCGCGGGGTGGGCTAAACGGGGGCTTAAACGCCGAAGGCCGGCTCCGTCTATACGGGGCCGGCCTTCGTGTGACGCTGAATACTGTCAGCGGGAGCGCTGGCGGAGGCGCTGCATGTCGAGGATGACGACGGCGCGGGCTTCGAGGCGCAGCCAGCCGCGCTGGACGAACTCGGCGAGTGCCTTGTTGACTGTCTCTCGGGATGCGCCCACCAGCTGGGCCAGTTCTTCCTGGGTCAGCTCATGGGCCACCAGGACGCCGTCGGTTGCGGGGCGGCCGAAGCGGTCGGCGAGGTCCAGCAGGGCCTTGGCAACGCGGCCGGGGACGTCGGAGAACACGAGGTCGGACAGAGAATCGTTGGTGCGGCGCAGCCGGCGGGCCAGCGCCTGCAGCAGCTGTGCGGAAACTTCCGGGCGCGTACGCAGCAGGGCGTTGAGGCTCTCGTTCTTCAGCCCGGCCAGCCGCGTTTCCGAAACAGCCGTAGCTGTGGCAGTGCGGGGGCTCGGATCGAACAGCGCCATTTCGCCGAACAGCTCGCCCGGGCCGAGGATGGCGAGCAGCGACTCGCGGCCGTCGGGGGAGGTGCGGCCCAGCTTCACCTTGCCGGACACGATGAAGTACAGCTGGTCACCCTGGTCGCCTTCCCGGAATACCGAGGCTCCGCGTGAGAGATCCACCTCGGTGAGCTCGTCCGTCAACAGACGGAACGCCTCGTCGTCGAGCGTGGCGAAAAGGGGTGCGCGGCGCAATACCTCGATGTCCATGAAATCTCCTGACTAACTGTGTCGGCTGGGGCGCTTGAGCCATTGTTTCAGAATTTTGGCGTCTCTGTGACGTACTTGGCACCGAAACGCGCCAAACGGGGCCGCTGTGCGCATCCGGTGGGCCGGGGTGCACGGCAAACTGTCAGCCACCGCCGGTAGAATTGGGGCTTACCTGCCTATAAGGAGCATCGGTGTTCGGCTTGACCATCTTGGATCTCGTGTTGATTGTGATGCTGCTCTCCTACCTGATCCATGGCCTGCGCAACGGGTTCCTGGTGACAGTCGGCGGCATCGCAGGGTTCGCCGCGGGGGCGGTGGCCGCGTTCGTGTCCGTCCCAATTGTCAGCGGCCTGGTGGAGGACAGCGGCTGGCGGCTGACGGCGATCATCGCCGCTGCCGTGCTGCTGATCGTTCTTGGCCACGGGCTCGGCACCGCGATCGGGCGGAGCATCCGCAGCGTCGTGAGGATCAGCCCACTACGGACCGTTGACCGGCTGGCCGGCGGCGGCGTGAATGTGGTGGTGTCCGCCTTGGTCCTGTCCATGCTCGCGTTCAGTATCGGCGCGCTCGGTGTCCCCTTCGTGTCCCAGCAGCTCGCCGAGTCCAAGGTGATCCGGTTCATCGACGGCATGACGCCCACCCCGCTCAAGGCATCGATGGCCCAGCTGCGGTCCGCCGTGATCGGCGAGGGGATCCCGACCCTCTTCGAGGGCATCGGCCAGGGACAGCCCGTGGCCGTTCCCGACGCCAGTACGGACACGCCCGCGCTGAACCGGGCCGCGGCCTCCGTGCTGAAGATCGCCGGAACCGCCTACCAGTGCGGACAGAACCAGACGGGAACCGGCTTTGTGGTCTCACCGGGCCGCGTAGTCACGAACGCTCACGTGGTGGCTGGTGTTCCGGAGCCGGTGGTTGACATCCCGGGCGGCGGCGCCTTGCCTGGTCGCGTCGTGTACTTCGACAGCCAGCACGACCTCGCCGTCCTGGCCGTGGACGGGTTGCGCTCCGCGCCGCTGCCGCTCAGTTCCGGCCTTCCCGCCGGCAGCCCGGCGGCATTCGCCGGCTATCCGCACGGCGGACCGTTCCAGTCCAAGCCGGCGACGGTGCAGGACATCGCCACCGTGCTCGTCCCTGACATCTACGGCAACAACCCGGCCCCTGAAGACGTGTACCGCCTGGCCGGAGACGTGCAGCCGGGCAATTCCGGTGGTCCCTTGCTGAGCACTGACGGGCAGGTGGCCGGGGTGGTCTTCGCCAAGGCCACGACCGAACCCTCGCTCGGGTTCGCGATCACGATGACCGATCTGGGCCCGGTCGCCGCCCAGGCGCCCGGGCTCGACAGCCCCGTCTCAGCGGGGCAGTGCATCAGGAAGTAGCCGGCTGCAGCCATTCCAGGCTCTGGCCGTGCGGCCGGCGATGGCCACGGGAACTCCGTCGTGCAGCAGCAGGAACGGCCCTGAAGCCGGCCGTCGTCCATTTCCGGCACCACGTTGGAGCCGTCCGCTGGATGATCACGGTGTGGCCCTCGTTGGACAGCCAATGGCAGCCCCGCTCCCTGGCCAGGCCGGCCACGGTGCTACGGAACCGGTCCCTGGCCGGCGTGCAGCCCGGCGAGGTATTCCACTGCGAAGCGGTAGCCAAGGATCCCGGCCCCGGCAATCACGGCATTGCTGACGTCCGAGAGGTACGAATGGTGCCGGAACTCCTCCCGGGCGTGGACGTTGGTGATGTGGACTTCGACGGCGGGCAGCTGCACCGCCGAGATGGCGTCCCGGATTGCAACCGAGGTGTGCGTGTAGGCGCCGGCGTTGATGACGATGCCGATCGCCCTGCCCCGGGCAGCGTGGATGGCATCCACGAGGGCACCCTCGTGGTTGGACTGGAAGCACTCGACGTCCAGGCCGTGCGCCGCGCCGGTGTCCTTGGCGAGCTGTTCGACGTCGGCCAGCGTGGCCGTGCCGTATTTCTCGGGTTCGCGGGTGCCGAGCAGGTTCAGATTGGGTCCGTTGAGGACCATGACGGTGCCGCGGCCGGCGGGGGTGGCTTCACTCATGCCTGCCAATGTATCGCAGAGCGCCCCGGATTCCTCCCGGCTCTGGCCCGCACCGGCGGCCCTGCCTAGACTAAGAGGACCATCGTGCGGAGCTCCCGTACCGGCCAGTTCGCGCGGAAAGCCCGATCTGGGAGCGTCATCATGCGCAACATTCATCCACGGATTTCCATCCGCCAGGCAGCGGCGGGGCTGCTGGCCTTGGCGGCCGTCTTCGTCGCGGCGCCCACGGCAGCGGCGAGCCAGTCCGCGGGCCAGTCCGACGCCGGGGACCGCCCGGCCGTGATCACCCTTCCCGGTGCCACCGGAGCGGAAGGCATCGCGGCGGGGGAGGGCGCCACGTTCTTCGCCGGCGACCGGCTCAACGGGAACATCTACCGCGGCGACATCGGCAGCGGGAAAGCGAAACTTTTCCTCACCGCCCCCGCGGGCCGGGCGGCCCTCGGCATGAAGGTCGATGAGCACAACGACCTCCTCTTCGTCGCCGGAGGCGCCACCGGCCAGGCCTACGTCTACAACATCGAGACGAAGAAAACCGAAGCCACCTACCAGCTGGCCGCGGCCGGCGCGAGCTTCATCAACGACGTCACCCTCACCGGGGACGGAGCCTGGTTCACCAACTCACAGGCCGGCGAGCTGTACTTCGTGCCAGTCAATCGCCATGGCGTCCCGGGCTCTTCGCGGACCCTGGCTCTGAAGGGACCGGCTACGGAACTTGAAAAAGGGTTCAACCTCAACGGCATCGCCTCGGTCCGGGACGGAGACGCGCTGATCGTCGCCAACTCCGCCCGTGGCGCCCTGTACACGGTGGATCCGGAAACCGGGGCGAGCGCATCCATCGCGGGCGTGAGCGTTCCCAACGTGGACGGCATCATCGTCCGGGACGGCACGCTGTGGGCGGTGCAGAACTTCAGCAACCAGGTCAGCCGCATCCGCCTCAACCACGGTCTCGGCTCCGGTGAGGTGCGGCAGGTCATCACCAGCAAGCATTTCGACGTCCCGACGACGGCGGCCCTCTTCGGTGACACCCTGGCCCTGGTCAACGCGAAGTTCAGCACCCCTGACGCCTCGAGCTTCGAAGCTGTCCTGGTCGACTCCCGCTAACCGGTCAAGACGGCGGCGCCGACTTTCCTGGAGTGGGCGGCGCCGCAGTCCGAACCGCGTACTTACTTCCGCAGCGAGCTTGCGATCTGGGCCATGACCGTGTTGTCCGCCAGGGTGCTCGCATCGCCCACCTCGCGGCCTTCCGCGACGTCCTTGAGCAGGCGGCGCATGATCTTGCCGGAGCGGGTCTTGGGCAGTTCCGGCACCACGAGGATGGTCTTGGGCTTGGCGATCGGGCCGATTTCCTTGCCCACGTGGTTGCGGAGCTCCTGGACGATCGCGTCGCCGGTGTCCACGGCATCCCCGCGAAGGATCACGAACGCGACGACGGCCTGGCCGGTGGTCTCGTCCGCAGCCCCGACGACGGCGGCCTCCGCCACCGCAGGGTGGCTGACCAGCGCGGACTCGATCTCAGCAGTGGAGAGCCGGTGGCCGGAAATGTTCATCACGTCATCCACCCGGCCGAGCAGCCAGATGTCGCCGTCCTCGTCCTTCTTGGCGCCGTCGCCGGCGAAGTAGATGCTCTCGAAGCGGGACCAGTAGGTCTCCTTGAACCGCTCCGGGTCGCCCCAGATGCCGCGCAGCATGGCCGGCCACGGTTCGCGGATCACGAGGTAGCCGCCGGAGCCGTTGGGCACCGACTCGCCGAGCTCGTCCACGACGTCCACGGCGATGCCGGGGAGCGGGACCTGGGCCGAGCCGGGCTTGGTGGCCGTCACACCGGGAAGCGGTGCGATCATCTGCGCCCCGGTTTCGGTCTGCCACCAGGTGTCCACGATCGGGGCCGGGGTTTCTTTCCGTTCGCCGTTCTTGCCCCCGTTGGCTCCGATGACCTCGCGGTACCACATCCAGGCTTCCGGGTTGATGGGTTCGCCGACCGAGCCCAGGACGCGGATCGAGGAGAGGTCGAACCGGGCCGGGATCTCCTTGCCCCACTTCATGAAGGTGCGGATGGCGGTCGGAGCGGTGTACAGGATGGACACCTTGTACTTCTCGACGATCTCCCACCAGCGGCCCTGATGCGGGAAGTCCGGGGTGCCCTCGTACATGACCTGGGTGGCTCCGTTGATGAGCGGGGCATAGGCGACATAGGAGTGCCCGGTGATCCAGCCGACGTCGGCGGTGCACCAGTAGACGTCCGTCTCCGGGTGCAGGTCGAAGACCGCCTTGTGCGTGTAGGCGCCCTGGGTGAGGTAACCGCCGGTGCTGTGCAGGATGCCCTTGGGCTTACCGGTGGTGCCGGAGGTGTAGAGAATGAACAGCGGGTGCTCGGCGTCGTGCCCGACGGCGGTGTGCTCGGGGGAGGCCACCCCGACCGTGTCCGCCCACCAGTGGTCACGGCCCTCATGCCAGTCCACGTGCTGGCCGTTGCGCTTGACCACCACGACGTTCTGGACGGTGTGCCCGTCAGCATTTCCCTCGTGGGACAAGGCCTCATCAACGGCGGGCTTCAGCGCGCTGGGCTTGCCGCGGCGGTAGGTGCCGTCGGCGGTGACCACGAGCTTGGCCTCGGCGTCGTCGATCCGGGAGCGGAGCGCTTCGGCGGAGAAGCCGCCAAAGACCACCGAGTGGATGGCGCCGATCCGGGCGCACGCCAGCAGTGTGATGACGGCCTCGGGAATCATGGGGAGGTAGACCGCGACCCGGTCGCCCTTGGCCACGCCGAGGGACTCGAAGGCGTTGGCGGCCTTCTTGACTTCTTCGGTGAGCTGGGCGTACGTATAGGTGCGGGTATCGCCCGGTTCGCCCTCGAAGTAGATCGCGACCCTGTCGCCGTGGCCGTTTTCCACGTGGCGGTCCAGGGCGTTGTACGCGGCGTTGACCTCGCCGCCGACGAACCATTTGGCGAACGGCGGCGTGGACCAGTCCAGCGTCTGGTTGAAGTCCTTGCTCCAGCTCAACAGCTCGCGGGCCTGCTTTGCCCAGAAAGCCGGGCGGTCGGCGTCGGCTTCTGCGTAGTCGGCGGCGGTGACCACGGCGTTGCGGGCGAACTCGGCCGAGGGGGCGAACTTGCGGTCCTCATGCGACAGGTTTTCGAACGCGTCGCCCTGGTGGGCCGCGGTGGCGGAAGGCGTGGTGCCGGGGACGTGCGTGGTCGTGGCGCCGGGTGTCTGCTGGGACATGGTGAACCTCATCATTCATCGATCCGTGCTGCGCGGGGCGCCCGGACCTCCCCCGCTCCGGGGCCGCAAACGCGACGGCGGGCAGCGGCCGATCACGGGCGTACCGCAAAGAGCTGTTCCGCAGTAAACACTAATACTTGGGTACGACAGTTGGTGCGCCCCGTCACAATGTGAGCCGCGAGCGGTGTTTGTTAAGCGCCGAGCGGCTGCTTCTGCCCCAACACGGGGGCGGAGGCGGCGCTGCATCAGCAAAGCCCAGACGGCGGGAACCGCCATCTCGCCGTGCCGGCCGGGATTTGGAAAGACCCGGTCAGCTGCAGCGGGGCGCTCGTCCCAGCCGCGGACACCGGCTGATCCGAAGAACGACGCTGTTTTCCCGCTCCCGCCCACGGCTTGCCTGCTAGTGATCGGACAAGCACTTGGCTAGGCTGAGATGGAGTTGTGACATCCGATGGAGGCGACAGGACCGCGCGCGGTCTGGTATCAGCCTGCCGTTCGGCGGCACCGTCCAGGGTGACGCCATGCTAAGGAGAACAGAATGAACGAGCAAGCCAACGGGCAGCTCCACGCGCCTTCCCAGGACAGGGCAAACGGCGGCCCGGCCCATCCGGCCGGCTTCGAAGATGCGCCCCGTTTCACGGTGGACAAGGCGAACGGCAAAACCGGCAAGAAGAACGAGGCCGTCCTCGGACCTTTCACCATCCGGGATCTCACTGTTTTCGGCTCCACGCTGGTTCTCTTCATCGCCTCGCTGATTCCGATGTTCGCCGTCAGCTACAACCTGTGGAACCTGGGGAGTCTCTTCTTCCTGGGCCTCGGGATCCTGCTGCCGCTGATCGTGAGCGCACTGTTTGTGGCGCGCCGCGTCAGCCCCGGAACCCGGATCTGGATCGGTTCCTTGTCCGTGGACCAGTTCGCCTCCGTGGTGGCGTCCTTCGCCGTCGCCTTCTTCTTCCTTGCCGTGGCGGGCGCCTACGTCCCGAGCATGCTGCTGGCCCTTGTCGGTGCCCTGGGACTCTTTGCCGCCACCGTCCTCGCCCGCCTGGTCCCGTATTTCGCCGGTGACTTCCTGGACCGCAACGACGCCCCGGCGCACGTGGTGGCACGCCAAGCCGCGGTCCCGGTCCGGAAACCCCGTGCCCCGAAGACACCCAAGGAGCCCAAGGAAGCCAAGGAGCCCAAGGAGCACAAGGAAAGCGCGACGGGCGCGGTCGCAGGCTGGGCCAAGCGCATGACACCTCGCGGCCAGGCAGCAGCCCCGGAGGCCGCCCCGCGCGGCCAGGAGCCCCCCGGCCCCGCTTCGAGCGACGCCGTTCCAGGCACGGCTGCCGCCACGCCTTCTGCCGCCACGCCTTCTGCCGGCGCGGCCGCCGCCGGCCCTTCTGCAGGCACGGCTGCCGCCACGCCTTCTGCCGGCCCGGCCGCGCCCCCGGCTGCCGTCACCCAGGCCGCTGCTGCCCAGGGTTCGGCTCCCGCCCAGGCCGCTGCTGCCCCGGCAACCCAGGTCTCCGGCGTGGTACCGTCCGCGCCGTCCGCTGCATCAGGGCCGTCCGCCCCGTCCGCCGCTGAGCCGACGCAGGTTTCCGGCGTCGTAACGCCTGCCGCGAATTCAGCAGCAGCCGCGGATGCCGAACAAACACGCGTAGCGGACGTGCCGGCGAGCACCGGTACCGGCGCTCCCACCACTGTCAATCCGCAGGTGCGCTCGCAGGAACCGATCGGGGCCACCGTCGATCCGGCCAGCCGGCCCGAGCAGCGACAGGCCCAGCCCGTCCACGAGGCATTCTGGTTCGCCGTCGCCCAGCCGCGCACCGCCGTCGATGAACACACCGGTGCACCGGCGTTCGTTATTGAACCCGGCGGCTGGGTCCTTGCCCTCGAGGACCGGGGCCACGAGTTCCTGGTCCAGCACACCGATGGCCGGGTGGGCGTGCTGCGCGACCTCAGCAATATCGAGCGCGGCTAGCCCGACGCCGGTGGCCAACGATTCCGAGGGTTCCCAGCCCGCCAGCGCCAAGCCTGCCAGCGCCAGGCCTGCCAGCGCCAAGGCAGCCACCCCGAAGGCAGCACGCCCGAAGGCAGCACGCCCGAAGGCGGCCGGCGAATCCTTGCTGGGACTCAAGCGGCGTGCGCGACGGATCAACCGAGCGCTGGCGGAGCAGTATCCGTACGCGCACGCAGAACTGGATTTCCGCAATCCGTTCGAGCTCGTAGTGGCCACCGTGCTTTCGGCGCAGACGACGGACGTGCTGGTCAACCAGATCACGCAGCTGCTGTTCGCCCGCTACCCCGACGCGCGGAGCATGTCCGAGGCGGATCCCGCCGAACTGGAAGCCATCATCAGACCCACCGGGTTCTTCCGCGCGAAGGCCCGCAACCTGCTGGCCCTGTGCAACCGGCTGGTGGACGAGTACGACGGCGAGGTGCCGGGACGGCTCGATGATCTGGTGACGCTGCCCGGCGTCGGCCGCAAGACCGCCAACGTTGTCCTGGGGAACGCCTTCGGCATTCCCGGCATCACGGTGGACACTCATTTCGGCCGGCTGGCCCGGCGCTTCGACTGGACGGAGTCCGATGATCCGGTGCAGATCGAGTCCGACGTCGCTGAACTGTTCGAGCCCAAGGATTGGACCATGCTCTCGCACCGGGTGGTGTTCCACGGGCGGCGGGTCTGCCATTCGCGCAAGCCGGCCTGCGGGGCCTGCTCGGTGGCCAACTGGTGCCCCAGCTACGGGATGGGCGAGACCGACCCGGAGAAGGCGAAGAAGCTTCTGAAGTACGAGCTGGCGCCGGGGCAGGAAGAGCTGCTGGCGAAGCTCCTTGCCGAGACGCACCGGGCTGCGGACATCAGGATGGAATCCCAGAGGAAGCCCCGGTGACCGCACGTCAGGACCTCATCGATCTGGTGGCGGCGGTTGAGGCGGGCACGGCGCCTGCACCGGACCCGCGCTGGCGCGAACTCACCGTGGAACCGGGGGAGCGCATCCGCAGGGCCGCCGTGCTCATGCTGTTTGGCGCCCTCGATCGTGTCCCCGCAGCCTCCGTCAAGCTGCTGGCTCCGGCAGATCTGGACGTCCTGCTGCTGCAGCGTGCCCAGACTCTGGACGACCATCCCGGACAAGTCGCCTTTCCCGGCGGCGGCATCGACCCCGGTGAAGCCGTGATCGACGCCGCCCTGCGCGAGGCGGAGGAGGAAACGGGGCTGGATCCCGCCGGTGTCGAGGTACTCGGCGTCATGCCGGAGCTGTCACTGCCCCGCGGCAACTTCCTGGTGACACCCGTCCTGGGCTGGTGGGCCGCGCAATCACCCGTGCGGGTGGTGGACTACGGCGAGTCCTCCCAGGTCTTCCGGGTGCCCGTCCGGGACCTGCTTGACCCGGACAACCGGGTGATGGCGACCGTCAGCCGTGCCGGCCAGACCTTCCAAAGCCCGGCGTTCACCGTCAATGGCGTGGTGGTGTGGGGCTTCACCGGGATGATCCTCAACCAGCTGTTCGAGCAGCTGGGCTGGGCGGTTCCCTGGGACCACTCACGGCTCTACGGGATCGACGTCTGAACCGGCCGGAACGGTCCCTCTAGCGTGGTGCTTTTTTAGCGCTGTGTCCGCGTGGCCGGCCTGGCGGCGGCCTTCCCGGATGACGGCGACTTCCGGGACTTGTCGACCACCAGTCCGGTGGCGGCGTTCTCGCGCACGGCTGTGATGCCTGCCGCAGCGCCCTTGATGGAGTTGAACATTGGCGAAACGGCGACAACCGTTCCATCCGGTGCGGTCAGTTTGAAGAAGTACTCTTTCTCTCCAGCTTCGGCGATCTCAAAAATGCCAGCCAATCTGCTGCCTCCCCAAATCCATGCCTCGTTGCACCAGCCGGCGGAACACTCAAAATGGATGCCGCCATTTTCGAGCGTAACCGGGGTCCGGACAATGCACAAAGCTACCGGCGGGTAGGTTACTTCTGGTGCCGCCTGCCACCTACTTGGCCTTGTCATACGAGTCCACGACGGCCACGCTCACCGGGAATTCCACCGGGATCCGGCCGAAGAGCAACTCCTTGGCGGCATTCGCGGCTTCCTCGATCGCCAGGATGCAATCCGCTACGGCTTTCTCCGGGCAGTGGACCATGACTTCGTCATGCAGGAAGAAAACCAGTTCCCCGGCCGGGACGCCGGCCGCGCGCATGGCCCGGAGCCGCCGTCGTAATTCGGCCAGCCAGCAGGCCGCCCAGTCCGCGGCGGAGCCCTGCACCACGAAGTTCCGGGTGAACCGCCCCCGCGAACGGGCCGCCGAATCGGCCCGGCGCTGTTCTTCGGCGGTGGCGGACTGCTGGCTCCGCAGCCAGCCCTCCGACGGCGGCGGGCTGCTGCGGCCCAGCCGGGACGTGACGGTCTTCCCGGCTTCGCCCTCACGGGCCGCTTGTTCCACGAATCCGACCGCGCGGGGGTAGGTGCGGGCAAGCTGCGGCATGAGGCGGCCGGACTCGCCGGTCGTGGCTCCGTAGATGGCGCCCAGGAGCGCCACCTTGGCCTGGGCCCGGTCGCCGCCGAACCCCTGCGCCGCGATGCCGGCGTAGAGGTCCTTGTCCCGCGCGGCCTCGGCCATCTTTGAGTCCTGGGCGAGCGCCACGAGCACCCGCGGTTCGAGCTGGGAGGCGTCTGCGACGATCAGCTTGTGGCCAGGATCGGCATGCACGGCGCCTCGGATCTGCCGCGGGATCTGCAGCGCGCCGCCGCCGCGGGAGGCCCAGCGTCCCGAGACCACCCCGCCGACAACGTACTCCGGCTGGAAACGGCCGTCCTTGACCCAGGCATCGAGCCAGGCCCAGCCGTTGGCTGCATGGAGCCGGGAGAGTTTCTTGTACTCCAGGAGCGGCTCGATTGCCGGGTGCGTGGATTCCTTCAGCTCCCACTGGCGGGTCGTCTTCACCTCGATCCCGTTCCGGTGCAGGGCCCGCATGAGCTCCTGCGGTGAATCCGGGTTGAGCGCAGGAGCAAGCAGCAGCTGGCGCAGCGCCGTGGTGAGGGCCTCGAGTTTGGCCGGCCGGTGGCCGTGCGGAGGACGCGGCCCGAGGTGGCCCGCGAGGATCTGCTCATGCAGCTCCTCCCGCCAGGGTACGCCGGTGTGCTGCATTTCCGCGGCGATCATGGCCCCCGCGGACTCAGCCGCCAGAAGGAGCTGGAGGCGCTGCCTGCGGTTGTCGGGCTGGTTTGCCGCTCCGGCCTGGCTGAGCGCCTCCTGCTGCGCGGCATACTCTTCGCGGAGGTCCCCGGGGGTGTGCCGCGGCGTCCGGCGAAGTCCTGGATCGTCGAACAGTGCACCCTGGTCCGCTGGCGGAGGAGGCGGCTGGAGTGCTCGCGGCGGCTGCTGCAGGTCATCGTCCTGGGTCAGCTTCTCCGCGTTCCTGGCATAGGGAGTATGTGCGGTGAATTCCGAGTGGGCCAGGATCGCGCCGCAGAGCGTGAGGTCGTAGCAGCGTTCCAGTTCCACCCCGGCGGCCAGCAGGGTGGGGTACCAGTCCTGTGTGCGGTGCCAGATCCAGCGCGGTCGCTGCTTCTCAAGCCGGAGCACGACGCCGGCCAGTTCGGCGGCGCTGATCACCCTCGGTTCGGGGGTGGCCGGGTGCGGGGCGCCGCCGGCGGTGAGTTCCTGGAGGGCTGCGCCGTCAGCGTGGGCGGCGAGCAGCAGATACATAGGATCAATTCTGCCCTGTGGGGCGGGGCGGCTTGTCCACATAGCGCGGGGCACGGGCTATGGGCCCTGTGGCAGGAGGGCAGAGTGACGGTATGAGCAGGCACCAGTTACCCGATTCCTTCCCGGTTCCCGCAGAGGGGCCAGAGCAGTGGCTGCCGGACGAGTCCGCGGAGACGTTGCTGGTCACCGGAATCGAGGTGCTGCGCAGTGAGGTGGAACGCATCATGGCGGCAGCCGGGGGCCGGTTGCGGACGGTGCGGGACGTGCAGGAAGCAGCTCCGTTCTGGGACACTGCGGCAGCGGTGCTGGTCGGCAGCGACATCCTGGACTTGCCGCTACGGCGGCGAGCACCGGCCGTGCTCGTTGGCCTGAGCGGGGACGGGGACAGCCCGTGGCAGCTCGCGGCTGTGATCGGGGCCGAAAGGGTTGCCGTCCTCCCCGACGCCTCATCCTGGCTGGCCGAATACCTCAGCCGCTCCCGCTCGCCCGAGGCCGGAGGGCTCGTCCTCGGCGTCATCGGCGGCTGCGGCGGGGCCGGAGCAACGACGGCGTCCATCTGGCTTGCCCAGGCCGCTGCCCGGCACGGGGCTCGGGTCCTCTTGGTGGACGGGGACCCCTGGGGTGGCGGCCTGGAACTGGCGCTCGCCGCCGAGGACTCCGACGGGCTTCGCTGGCCGGACCTCGCGGGGGCCAGCGGCAGCATCGATCCTTACCAGCTCGCTGATGCCTTGCCGGTGGTTGGCGGCTTCTCGTTTCTGTCTTGGCCCGGCCGCCGGGAGCGGGCTGCCGGGGTCGATACGGGCTCGGTGTCCGGGGTCCTGGACGCAGCCCGGCGCGGCTACGAGCTGGTGGTTCTGGACATTGGCCGCGGTCGCGAGGTGCTTCGGACTTTCGCCTGGGAGTGTGACCGACTTGTGGTCCTCGCCCCCGCCCAGCTGCGCGCGGCTGTCGCCACCGCGCAGCTGCTGCAGGAACTGCCCCCGGTGGAAATCTCCCTCGTGGTCCGGGGTAAGCCCGGGGCCGCGCTGGACGAGTTCCACATCGCCGATTCCGTGGGGCTTCCGCTGCACGGGATTCTGCCCGAGGTCAGGGGGGTCGCATCCGCCACGGAACGCGGGCGTCTGCTGGAAATCGGCCAGCAACGCAGCGTCCGCCGGTTCGCCGCGACACTTCTTGACCTCAGCGGCGGAGACCCCGGATGAGTGCGCATGCGGCGCCGGGGCCGCCGGACTCGAACAGCGCCCTGCGCTCACCCGGACAACGTAAGCGGGCACACAGCGCCGTCGACGCACGACTGTTGGAATCCGTCCGGGAATCCGTCATGTCCGAGACCGGCCCGCTGACTCCTTCCCGGGTGGCCGCCGCTGTGCAGGCTACCGGGCGGCTGCTGGGCACCGCGGGTGCCCTGGCCGCCGTGGAAAGCATCAGCGCGGAGCTGAGCGGGCTGGGCCCGTTGCAGGCGCTGGTGAGGGATCCCGCCGTGACGGACGTCTTCGTCAACGGCCCGGATGAGGTCTGGCTGGACCGCGGCAACGGCTTGGAGAAGGCGCGGGTCGTCTTTTCCGGCGAGCCGCAAATCCGCGCACTTGCCGCACGGCTCGTGGCGGCGGGTGGCCGGCGACTTGATGATGGGTCTCCGTGCGTGGACGTCAGGCTCGACGGCGGCTACCGGGTCCACGCAGTCCTGCCGCCGATCTCCACGACGGGAACACTCCTCAGCGTGAGAATCCGGCGGGACAAGGTCTTCACCATGCTGGAGTTGCGGCGGAACGGCATGTTCGGACCCCTCGTCCAGGCGGTGCTGGAACGCATCATCGACCGGCGGCTGGGCTTTCTGGTCAGTGGCGCAACAGGCTCAGGAAAGACCACGCTGCTCGCGACGCTCCTCGGCCTGTGCCATCCGGCTGAGCGGCTGGTCCTGATTGAAGACGCCTCGGAGCTCAACCCTGTCCACCCGCACGTCGTGTCGCTGGAATCCCGGCATGGAAACCTTGAGGGAAGCGGTGTCGTGGATCTCGGTGAGCTGGTCCGCCAGGCGTTGAGGATGCGGCCGGACCGGCTGGTGGTGGGTGAGTGCCGGGGTGCCGAGGTCCGGGAACTGCTCACAGCCATGAATACCGGCCACACCGGAGGCGGCGGAACCATCCACGCGAACACCGCGGCCGCCGTTCCTGCACGGCTGACGGCACTGGGCGCCCTGGCCGGTATGGGCCAGGATGCCGTGCGCCTGCAGGTGGCAAGCGCGCTCGACGCCGTCGTCCATGTGGGACGGGCGGGGAACCGGCGGTTCGTGGCGTCTGTCGGCCTTCTGGAGGAGCGCGAAAGAGCCCTGGCGGTCACCGTTGCACTCGACGTCGTTGACGGCGGCGTACGGTACGGCCCGGCTTGGCCGCGGCTGGCGGACCGGCTCGGCCTGGATCCCGGCCTGGACAGGGTTCCGGTGTGACTTCCGCCCTGATCGGTGTGCTGGCGCTCGCCGTCTGGTTGGCCCTTGCACCGCCTGGTGGCCCCGGCCGGCGGTTCCGCCGGCAGCTCGCCGGGCCGCCACCTCAAACTGCGCCGGAGCCGGCCGATTCCCGCCCGCGCCGCGGCCGGGCCCGCCGCGGCCTGCGCCGGCCAGGACGGAATCCCCGCGGTGCGGCTCCAGTACCGATGACCGTGCTGGTCCAGCAGCTGGCTGCCCTGCTCAGAGGGGGCCGTACGCCCTCGCGGCTGTGGGATGAGCTGTGGCACCTCTACGGCGGGGACCCTCCGCCGGACCGGTCCACGTCCGATGGCCCGCCCCGGGACGCAGCGCTTGCCCCGGACTCGCTGGCCAGTCTCGCTGCAGCCCGCGCCGCAGCGAGGTGCGGGGCCCCCGTGGGCGAGGCCATCAGAAGCGCCGCCGCCGGCCGACGCGCCCGTACCGGTCCGGGATTCGGAAAGGGTGACGCCGGCCGGGAGCGCGCCAACTGGATCGAATTGGCCGCGTGCTTCGACGTGGCCGAGGTCAGCGGCTGCCCGCTGGCCGACATTCTGACGCGCTTCGCCGCCCAGCTTGAAGCCGAGGAGGATGCGGAAGCCGCCCGGCAGACTGCGCTGGCTGGTCCCCGGGCAACAGTTCGATTGCTCAGCTGGTTGCCGGTCCTGGGTCTGGGCCTGGGCATGCTGCTGGGCGTGGACCCGATAGACATCCTGCTGGGGGCGCCGCTAGGCCTGGCGGCCCTGGCGGCCGGTGTTGTCCTCACCGCCGCGGGACGGATCTGGTCGGCCAGGCTCGTCAGGTCGGCGGCGGGGGAAACAGGGTGAGTGCCGAGCTCGCCGGCATGGCGGTTACGGCTCTTCTGGCGGGCGCTGCGTGGGTGTCGTTTGCCCACCGCTCACAGGCCAGGCGAAGACTCGGGCGGCTCAAGCCCGGACGGCCGGAAGCAGGCCGTAGCGGGCTGGCCGGGAAGGCGCACGGCGACGAAGGAACGTCCGGCGCTGCGGGCCTGGGTGACACGGCCATGATGCTCGAACTGATCGGCGCGATGCTGGACGCGGGCGCCGGTCTTGGCCGCTCCCTGGAGCTCGTGGCGGCCCTGGCCGCCCAGGAGTTCAGCGTCCCGCTTCGCCCGGTGGTGTCCGCGCTCGCTATCGGCGCCGACTGGGACACGGCCTGGCGCAGTTCACGCAACCGGTCGCCCCAGCTGTTGGCCCTGCGCGACGCCCTGGGATTCGCCGCCCTCACCGGGGCGCCATCTTCTGCCATTCTCTATGCCCAGGCGGCCCGGATCCGCCGCGACCGCTTCAGGACCGCAGAGAAAGCCGCCGCTGCCCTTGGCGTGAAGCTTGTGGTCCCGCTGGGCCTATGCTCCCTGCCGGCCTTCGTGTGTCTCGGCGTCGTTCCGGTGCTGCTGGCGCTGCTCCCCGGCTGATCCAAGCCGGTCCGTCGACGGGGTGAATGGCGTGGCCCGGCGGCAACGGCTCACGGCGTTCCCAGTCCAAGGTTTTCTCAAGTCGCCGCCGATATCGTGCGGTAGGCATCGCAGTACGAGCGCCCTCGTGTGTGGCCCACCCATATTTACCCGCCAAGGGCGTCCGCTATCTCGGTACGTCTGGAAAAAATATTCGGGAGTTTGAATTTAAGGCAGGGGGCAGGTCAATGATTCGACTGCGAAGGGCCGGCGTTATTGCGGCACTAAATCTGTTGGTGTTGGCCGGAGTGGCCGTCGGGGCGGCGCCGGCCCAAGCCGCCGTCACGTGCGCCCCGGGCACACCGCCACCCACCAACAACTTTCCCGGCACAACGGTCGTTGCGACCAGTTTCGAGGAAAAAACAATCTCAGCGTCCGGCTTCAACGCCCCCAATCTCGGCGGGACAGGCACGGCCACGATCTCCGAGAAAAACAAACATTCCGGACGGTGCGCCGCCCTCCTGCACGTGACCAACACGGCGGGGTCCCTGGCCAACTTCTCCGCGCCCCTGCCGAGCGGCAGCAAGGACGTCTACGCCGACGGCTGGTTTAACGTCACCGCCAAGGGCGTCGACACCAACAACGTTCCCTACTTCCGGTTCTTCAACAACGGTACAAGGGTCCTCGACGTCTTTCGCGCGAACCTCGGCCTTGGCGCACTGTGGCTGCGCGTCGCATCGCCGACCGGGAAACTCACCTATACCCGGCTGGTGCCCAGCGTCGCACTGAACGGCTGGCATCACCTGACAATGCATGCCATAGCCAACGGCGCGGCCACAACGGTGGAGATCTCGTTTGATGACAAAACGGTCTTGTCCAGCAACCAGGTCAAGATCGACGTCGACACGCTGTCCGCAGTGCAGATGGGTGCCGAACACCGGAGGCAAGCGGGGGACGTCTACATCGACGACGTGATCATCAAGGCTTCGGCAAACGGAGCCGGCCTTCCCGGAACCTTTGCTCCGATCACGCCCGCCCGGCTGCTTGACACCCGGAGCGGTTCCCCGGTCGGTGCGGATTCCGCCGTGTCCTTCCAGGTCGCGGGAGTCAACGGAATCCCGGCCAAGGTGGCATCGGTCGTGTTCAACCTGACGGTCACCTCGCCCAAGGCCGCAGGCTTCGCCACCGCCTATGCCTCCGGTTCCAAGCGCCCGAACGCGTCCAACCTGAACTTCAGCGCCGGCCAGACCGTGCCGAACCTGGTCACGGTCCCGGTGGGGGCCGACGGGAAGGTCACGCTCTTCAACCGCTCCGCCGGCAGCTCCCACCTGATAGCGGACGTCACCGGCTACTACGCCCCGGGCACCCCGGCCACCCCGGGAGCCTTCGCGTCGCTGGCGCCGTCCCGGATCCTGGACACCAGGAATGCCTCTGCCGTGGCACCCGATACGGCGTTGTCCTTCCAGGTCGCCGGCGTCAACGGGATCCCCGCCTCGGTGGCAGCGGTGGTCTTCAACCTCACCGTGACCGGCCCGAAGTCCTTCGGATTCGTCACCGCCTACGCCTCAGGCACGGCGCGGCCCAACGCGTCCAACCTGAACTTCAACACCGGCCAGGACGTGCCGAACATGGTCACGGTCCCGGTCGGGGCCGACGGGAAGGTCACCGTGTTCAACCGCTCCGGCGGGACAACACAGCTGATCGCCGACGTCGCCGGGTATTATCTCCCCGGCACACCGACTGCGTCGGGCGCGTTCAAAGCCATCGGGCCCACCCGGGCACTGGACACCAGGAACGGCTCGGCCGTCGGGGCGGACTCCGCCGTTTCCTTCCCGGTCTCCGGAGCCAACGGCATCCCCGCCAACGTGTCCGCCGTCGTCTTCAACCTCACCGTTACCTCGCCCAAGTCCTTCGGTTTCGTCACCGCGTTTGCTTCCGGTACGGCACGTCCCAATGCGTCCAACCTGAACTTCGACAAAGGCCAGACCATTCCGAACCTGGTCGCTGTCCCGGTAGGCTCCGACGGCCGGGTGTCGCTGTTCAACCGGTCCTCGGGCAGCTCCCAGCTCATTGCGGACATCGCGGGGTACTTCCTCTAGTAGGGGCACCGAGCGGGGCCATGAGTTAATTCCTGAACGGTTGAAGGCCTCTTAGCCTGTTGCGCACCACCAACGGCTAAGAGGCCTTCGTCATGTCTGTCATGAAGGGATCCCGGCCACCGGCCTTCGAGCCCCGCCGCCGGCCTTCGAGCGCCGGAGCCGCTGACCGTCCCTGAGTGCTCCTCGCATCCCTTGAGTGCTCCTCGTCATCCGGCCGGATCGCGACGTTTTCCACTTGGGCCGCCTCGCTACTTACCGGCATGTCCCGGAACCGGGAGAGTCGAAGCAGCCGGCAATTCCGCCGGAACCCGTGAAAGGAAAACACATGTCGATCCATCGAGACGCGCCCGCCGAAAACCGCCGAGTTCCGGCCGAGGCTGGCTCTGCGCAGGTGCTGGAGATCTATCCCGGTGCCCGCACCGCCATCCCGGTCCACACCCGCGGCCGCACGAGGCTTCGCGGCTCCGAGGCCGGGATGGCCACGGCCGAGTACGCCATCGCCACCCTGGCAGCGGTGGGATTTGCGGGGGTACTCGTCTTCATCATGCGCAGTGACGAGGTCCGGGGGTTCTTGCTCAACCTCATCCGCACGGCCCTGGCGTTGCCATGAAGTCCGGAAGTGCCGTCGCCGACGGGGCACACGAGCGAGTCGTCCGGGCGAAGTTGCGGGGATCCCGGGGAGCCGCTTCACCACCGGCACACGGCCGCTTCCAGGAACGGCCAGATCCGTGCAAAGGCTCCTGTCACGGCGCCGTGACGGCCGAATTTGCTGTCGCCTTGCCCGCTGTGATGCTCTTGCTGGCCCTGCTGCTGGCGGGATCAGCCGCAGGAGTCACACAGCTCCGCTTCGAGGAAGCCGCCCGGGCAGGTGTGCGGGCCTTGGCCCGGGGCGAGGGAGCTGCCGCCGTCGACGGAATCGTCCGCCGCCTCGCCGGCGAGTCAGCAGGGTCAGCTGTGACGTCCGACGGCGGGTGGCTCAGCGTTACGGTCTCCGGCCGGGTGCCCGGCTCCGTCGGTTCACTTGTCCCATGGACTCTCTCCGCACGCTCCTGGGCACTGAGCGAGTCGTCCCCGGCCTCGGCCCTCGCCAGGGTCGGCGCGGCCCATCGTCACCAGCCCCTGAGGCTGAGCGCGTGAGGCCGCCCCGGGCTGGCCCCGCGGCCCCCGTGCCGGTGCATCAGCCGGAACGCGGCTCAGGAACGGTCCTGGCCCTGGGACTGGGGCTGGTCCTCATCACGGCAACCGTCTTGATCCTGTTCCTTGCACAGTCGGCTGTGATGGCGTCCCGGGCCGCTGCTGCCGCCGATCTCGCGGCGCTGGCAGCCGCGGATGCGGTCCGGGGACTCACTGCCGGCGAACCGTGCGCCGTGGCTTCGGAGGTCGCACGGCGCAACAACGCAAGGGTCCTCAGCTGTTCCGAGGGGACCGGCGAAACGGTTCAGGTCCGGACGGAGCTCAACGCCGGCACGGTGTTCGGGGCGGCCACCGGGCTGGCCCGCGCCGGTCCGCCACCGCCAGGAACCGGGCCGTAGCCAGCGACCAGCCGATCTGCCGGCGCCGGCCCCGGACATGCCCAGGCGTGGCCGGGGCGGCCACGTGCCGCCGCCGGGCAGGGCCGCCGTGGAGAGCGCCGCGGCGTCGGCCGCGGGCCGGAGTCAGGCCTGGAGCGGAGCCGCTGACCGGTCCGAGAGGCCCAGCCGGCCGTTAGGCACTCGTCCGTCGCCTGCCGGCCCGTCGCCAGGGTGCAGGCCACCAACCGGACCGGCGTCCATCCGCTCGGTGGCGTCCTTCAACAGCACATCGATGAGCGTGACGGCGGCGTCCTTCTCCAGCGGGTTGTTCTTGTTGCCGCATTTGGGCGACTGTACGCAGGACGGGCAGCCGGACTCGCATTCGCAGGCCTTGATGGCGTCGCGGGTGGCGGACAGCCACACCCTGGCCTTGTCGTAGCCGCGTTCGGCGAAGCCCGCGCCGCCCGGGTGCCCGTCGTACACGAAGATCGTGGGCACTCCGGTGTCTGCATGGATGGCAGTCGACACCCCGCCGATGTCCCAGCGGTCGCTGGAGGCAACCAGTGGCAGCAGGCCGATCGCGGCGTGTTCGGCGGCATGCAGGGCCCCGGGGAACTGCGCCTCGATCAGTCCCGCACCGGTCAGTGACCGATTGTCCATGACAAACCAGACAGCTTTGGTAAACAGGTCCCGGGCGCCCAGCTGAAGCGGTTCTTCACCGAGGATTTCATTCGAGATCAGTGCCTTGCGCTGGAAGGAGACCACCTGCGTTGTCACTTTCACGTCGCCGAAATGCACCGCGACGTCGCCCCACTGGGTGGTGCGCTGCGTCTCCAGCACCTCGATCTGGGTCACGTCCCGGGCAGTGGTGTAGTAGTCCGGGTTCGCCCGGCGCACCACCACGCAGTGATCGTCCTCGTTCAAGTCCTCCACCACGTAGCTCTCGCCCTGGTGGACATACACGGCCCCGGTGTGGGCCTGGTAATGCGTCTGCGGCGAATCCATGGTCCCCAGCAGGGAGCCGGTGTCAGCGTCCACGATGCTCACCGGACCGCCGCCGTCGGCCCGCAGGTTCACCATGGCCGCCGCACTCTGCGGGTGGGTCCAGAACCAGCCGGCGGGACGTTTGCGCAGGTAGCCCTGGGACACGAGCCGGTCCAGCAGCTTTTCCGCGGTGCCGCCAAACAGCTCCAGTTCGGCATAGCCCAGCGGCAGTTCGGCGGCGGCCGCGCACAGGTGCGGGCCCAACACATAGGGATTGGAGGGGTCGAAGACCGTCGCTTCGACCGACACGTCGAAGATCGCCTCGGGATGATTCACGAGGTAGGTATCCAGCGGGTCATCGCTCGCCACGAAGGCGGCGATGGCATCCTGACCGGCGCGCCCGGCCCGGCCGATCTGCTGGAACAACGACGCGCGGGTGCCCGGCCAGCCGGCGACGAGCACCGCGTCGAGCCCGGAGATGTCGATGCCGAGTTCCAGCGCGGAGGTGCTGGAGACGCCCAAAAGTTCGCCGGACCGCAGGGATTTCTCCAGGGCCCGCCGCTCCTCCGGGAGGTAGCCCGAGCGGTAGGCGGCGACCCGCTGCGGCAGGCTGGGATCCACCTCGTCCAGGAGCCGCTTGGTGATGGAGGCAATCGTCTCGGCGCCGCGCCGTGACTTGATAAACGCAATGGTCCGGATCCGGGAGGACACCAGATTGGCCAGCAGGTCCGCGGTTTCAGCTACCGCCGTCCGGCGCTCCTTGGCGCCATTCTCGCCGCGGAGCTCGGTCAGCGCCGGCTCCCAGAACGCGACGGTGGTGGAGCCATGCGGCGAGGAGTCCTCGGACACCGCGCGGACCGGTGCACCGATGAGCCGGCCGAAGGATGTCCCCGGCTCGGACGCGGTGGCGGAAGCGGCGATGAACACGGGGCCCGGATGCGAGCCGCCCGGGCTGTAGTAGGCGCAGATGCGGCGCAGCCGGCGCATCAGGTTGGCCACATGGGATCCGAAAACCCCGCGGTAGCTGTGGGCCTCGTCCACGATCACGTAGCGCAGCCGGCGGAAGAACCGGGCCCACCAGGCGTGGTTGGGCAGGATCCCGAAGTGCAGCATGTCCGGATTGGCCAGGATGAAGTTCGCGTGGTCCCGGATCCAGCGCCGCGACGCCGGATCGGTATCACCGTCGTAGGTTTCGGCCCGCACGGTGGGGAGTTTCAGTGCCCGGATGGCGGCCAGCTGGTCGGCCGCGAGCGCTTTGGTAGGAGAGAGGTAGAGCGTGACGGCCCCGTCGTCGTGGATCTTGCCCGGATCGGCGAGGACGCGCAGCTCGGACCGGTGGATGGCGTCGAGCGCCGGCAGCTGATAAGCCAGCGACTTGCCGGAGGCAGTTCCCGTGGCGATCACGACGTGCTCGCCGGCGTGGGCCAGCTCGGCGGCCTGGATCTGGTGGCGGTACGGCTCGTGGATCCCGAGGGAGCCGTAGGCCGCCACGAGCTCGGGATGGGCCCACTCCGGCCATGGCGCGTTGACAGCCTGGCGGGCGGGGATGGTGCGCACATGGCGGAGCTGCTCCGGGTCCGGACCACGGCCCAGCAACGGAATCAGGGACTCATGTGGGTTCACTCATCCATTCTTTCACCCGGGCTCAAATCAGCCGGGCGCGGCCTCCGGGGCGGATTCAGCCCACCGACAGGTCCGTGCCCTCGTCCGAGGCCGAGAGCAGCAGCACATTGCAGACGGTGCTCCAGCCGAGGTGGGAGTACAGTTTCTGGCCGTCCAGTGAAGCCAGCAGCAGCCCGGTTTCGACGTCGTGCTCGAATGCCTGGGCGGCCAGGGCCTTCATGATGAAGCTGCCCAGCCCGCGCCGCTGATAGCCCGGCTCGGTGACGATTTTGTCGAAGATCGCCGTGCGGTCCACGACGAAGACGCGCCCGCTGGCGGCCAGTTCCTCGCCGGCACGGACCACGGCATGGTGGGCACCCCCGGTCTGGGAAGTCGCAAGCTTGAGGTCGTCGTCGGAGAGCCAGGGGTCCTCGGAGTCCTGGGTCTCCATGTCCACGATCATCATCGTCTGGGAAGCCGACGTGACGTTGAGCCCCTGGGTCCGCGCCAACCCGGTGTAGCGCGCCACGTCGTTGGTGAAGACGGTGAGGATCCGGGCCGGCACTTCCGCGGTCCTGGTGGCCAGCTGAGCGAACTCCGAATCCGAGGGATCGTGGGCGAAATACTCCCAGTCGCGGGTTGTGTCGGCGCGCAGAGCCGCCGGGAACCGGCCCTCCCGGCGCGTCTCATAACCACGGCAGCCGGCCCAGCCGGCCACCCAGATTTCCAACAGGTGGGTAGTGTCTCCAACCATGGCGTCCACACTCATGTGATGAGCGTATTCCAGCCCCGCCACAAGCAACAGTGGCCGGGGTGGGGAACCCGCCGTGCATACGAAATTGCGACCGGGCCCCCGGGCCCGGTCCGGCCCGCCGCCGGAAGGCACCGCGTGTCCCCGCCGTTCGGCCCCTCCAGTACGCTTTAATACGTGGCTTTGAACCGAATTGTGCTCTTTTACGGCTTTACCCCTCTGCCAGACCCGGATGCCGTCCGGCTCTGGCAGCGCGCCCTGTGCGAGAAACTCGGGCTGACGGGCCGTATCATCATCTCCAAGGATGGCATCAATGCGACGGTCGGCGGCGAGCTGCCGGCGGTCAAGCAGTACGTGAAGACCACCCGCGAATACCGGGGCTTCCACGGCATCGACGTGAAATGGTCCGACGGCGGCGCCGCAGACTTCCCGCGGCTGAGCGTCAAGGTGCGGGACGAGATCGTGTCCTTCGGTGCGCCCGGCGAGCTCAAGGTGGATGGCAGCGGCGTCGTAGGCGGCGGCACGCACCTCCAGCCCACCGAACTCCACGAGCTTGTGGAGGCCAAGAAAGCCGCAGGCGACGAGGTGGTGTTCTTTGACGGACGCAACGGGTTCGAGGCCCAGATCGGCAAGTTCAAGGACGCAATCGTCCCCGACGTCGCCACCACCCACGACTTCATCAAGGAGCTCGACTCCGGAAAATACGACGCGCTCAAGGACAAGCCGGTGGTCACCTACTGCACGGGCGGCGTCCGGTGCGAAGTGCTCTCCAGCCTGATGGTGAACCGCGGCTTCAAAGAGGTCTACCAGCTCGACGGCGGGATCGTCCGCTACGGCGAGACATTCCGGGACCAGGGCCTCTGGGAAGGTTCGCTCTACGTGTTCGACAAGCGCATGCACGTCGAATTCAGCGAGGACGCAAAAACGATCGGCGAGTGCGTCCGCTGCTCGGCCCCGACCAGCAAATTCGAGAACTGTTCGAACCCGGCGTGCCGCACGCTCACCCTGTACTGCGCTGGCTGCGCCGCCAGCCCGGAGACGCTTCGCTGCCCCGAAGGCTGCGCCGCCTGACGCGTCGCCCGTGCGGTCACTGTCGGTTCGGACTGTGCTCAGATGCGGCTGACGCGGTACGCAAAGTTGGCCGGCGCATTCGCGTCCACCTTGACCTCGAGCACCGCGTCGGCGGCCAGATACACCACGTTGACCCTGGAAGTACCGCACCGGAGGCTCAGGTCCACCAGTTCGTTCTCGCCGTTGTCGATGGAAAAGGACACGCGGCGGGTACTCCGGCAGGCGAGGGTCAGCGCGTAGGTGCCCTTCGGCAGCTGGACGGTAGTCTCTTTCCGCTCCTCGTCGGCTTCCAGCGTTCCGGAGCCCGAGTGGAAGACCTGGCCCTCGGCGTCGGGCAGCACCTGCAGGACCCAGGCATCAAGTTCCGCACCGGATACGGGCTGGTTCAGGCCGGGATCCTGCGGCACTGCAGCATCCGTGAAGGCCGGTGCGGAGGGCGAGGCCCCGTCTTCATTTGACAGGCCGTCGTCATACTCGTAGGCGCAGCCGCTCAGCACCCCGCCAAGCAGCGCAAGGCAGACCACGACGGCGGATGCCGTGGTACGCGACCGCGGCATCCTTTTTCCCGGCACAGTTCCCAGCACAGGCATGCCCTGACTTTAGGGTCGGCGGAACGAATTGGCCAGAGTCGAACGGCCTAGTCAGGAAACGCCGCGTGGGGTTCCCGGTGGCAGGCAGGCCCCCGAGCCTGCGGCTGGGGCCGGGAACGCAGGGCTGCTGCACGGCGCGCGTCAGCTGGCGCGCGTCAGCTGGTAGGCATAGATCAGCGGGGCGTCCACGCTGGCCGTCCTGATCTGCACAGTACCTGCGGCCAGCACCTCGATCCGCGCCGTCTCCCTGCTGCCGTTGCACGCCGCACCCGCCTCGGTGAGTTGGTGTCCGTCCAGGGAGACATCGAAGAAGGCCTTGCCTCCGCCGTCGCAGCTGACGGTCAGGGTGTAGCTGCCGGCCGGGACTCCTGTGGCCGTCTTGACGATCGGATTCCGGTCGAGGATCTTGCCCGCGTCCTCCAGCACAATCCCGCTGGCCGAAGGCAGGGCGGTGGCCTTCCACGCCGGTACATCGGCGGATTCGATGGAGCCAGCGGGTGAGCATGCTGAGGCGGCGAGTACGACGGCGGCGCCGGCGGCCGCGCCGGCGAATCGCCGCCGCAGCATCGGGTGGCCGAGGAGTCGGACGGTACGGAAAGGCATTCCTCCAATTTACCGCGTGCGGACGCCGGCCCCGGCCCCGGCCCCGCCCCGGCGCAGGGGCGTCCGCCGTTTCCACTTTGGACGCCCCTGCCTGCCCTAGCCCGCAATCAGTTCGAGCACTTCCCCCCGGTGCAACGCGAGGTACACCCTGTCGCGCAGGCGGTTCGCCTCCTCATCCGTAAGCGTCCGGTCCAGCGGCTGCAGCACCAGGCGGAGGAGCACGTTCACCTGCCCCGGCGCCATCCGAAGGCGTTCGACCGCCGCTGCCGGCAGTTTGTCCGCCGGTGTCACCGCCTTGATCTCCAGGGCGGCGAGCACCTCGGCCTCCGTTCCGAGGACGGTGCGGGCCAGGTCGCCCAGCAGCTCGATGTCGGCGTCTTGCGCTGTTCCGAGGACGAGGGAAAGATCGCGCCGGACCTCGGGCAGGGCAGATACCGGGCGGTAAGGGTGTAGATCCAGCATCTGCGCCCGGACGTCGGGGTTCGCCGAGCGCAGGAGCCGGATGTCGGTGATGCCCTTGCGCAGCATCACTGCGCGGTCCAGCCCCAGGCCAAGGGCGAGCCCGGCCCAGCGTCCGGGGTTCAGCCCGGAGCCGCGCAGGATCTGCGACCCCACGAGTCCGCACTCGGCCAGCTCAAGCCACTCCCGGCTGCCGTCAGGCTGCGTGAGGAGCATATCCAGCTGCTGGCCGCCGTCCGTGTAACTGTGGTTCGCCGGGGTGGCCCGCCACTGCACGTCCGGGTACCGGGAGGGCGGCAGCACGGCCTCCACCACGGCGGCCATCATCCTGTGCAGTTCGGCCGGACCGAGGAGGCCGCGCGCCTTGAGCCGCCAGAGGTCCACCTGGTGCGGGGCGCCCACATGGGTGCGGTCGATCGAGTCCCGCCGGTACACCAGCCCGGGCAGGACGTGCAGCCGGTCGTAGTGGCCGAGTTCGCCGCGGAGCGAGTCCAGCAGTGCCGGCATGCCGGCGGACGTATGGCTGCGCAGCATCACTGTGGGGCTCACGTGCCGCGAGTAGCGCGAGTCCCTCGTCACGTCGTCGGGGGAGTAGCCCAGCCGGTCGTAGTTGTCGGCCGTCGCGACGAGGGGGCTGAGCCGGTGCGTCGAGGTCTCAACATGCCAGAGCCGCTCGAGGCCTCCCGTCACCTCCTCCAGCAGCAGCTGCAGGGCGTGGGGGCCGGCGGCGGGATCGCTGAGGTCGCGGAGTTCCAGGGCGGAATGCAACTCGGCAGTGGTCAGGTATTTCTTCATGATGGGGTCCTTAAGGTCGGGGCTGGAAGCGGGAATTCACCCTCAGCCGCTGCACCGGACGGACCCCGGCGGCTGCAGTTATGCGCGCGTCACGTAGCCCGTGCGGCCGGAAAGGGGCCGAGGGCTAATAAATCGCTGCTGTATCTGCATGGCTCCATGGTACGGCAGGCCGCTGTCGGGGCCGGTTCCTCCCGGGGGCATTTCTGCACGGGGAGCGCCGTCGTCGTAGGGCCGCCGTTCCGCCCGCCGGCCGACCCCCTTGACCTTGACGTAACGTCAAGCTTTAGAGTCGGGTCACAGGCAGAAAAGATCCGGGAGGAGGCCCGCCACATGGACTGGTCCGTGCAACAGATCGCGAAGCTCGCCGGCACCACGAGCCGGACGCTGCGCCACTACGACGACGTCGGGCTGCTCAAGCCCAGCCGCACCGGCAACAACGGCTACCGGTACTACGATCACGGCGCTCTCGTGCGGCTGCAGCGCATTCTGCTCCTGCGCGAGCTCGGACTGGGGCTGGCTGCGGTGGCCGAGGTTATCGGCCACGAAGCGGATGCGGAAAGGGCCCTGGGCCGCCATCTGGAGTGGCTCCGGCAGGAACAGGACAGGCTGGCCCGGCAGATCGCCTCGGTCCAGCAAACCATTGAAGCAGTGAAAGAAGGAGGAGAGATCATGGCAGAAAAGATGTTCGACGGCTTTGACCACACCCAGTACAAGGAGGAGGTGGAAGAGCGCTGGGGCCAGGAAGCCTATGTCACGTCCGACGCCTGGTGGCGCGGCATGGGCACGGCCGAGAAGGACGCGTGGAAGCGGCGCTCGGCCCAGTTGGGGAGCGACTGGACCGCGGCGGCGGAGTCGGGCGTAGCGGCGGACAGCCCGGAGGCCCAGGACCTGGCCCGGCGCCAGGTGGAGTGGCTCACCGGCATCCCGGGGACGCCCGCGGCGGCACCCGCCACAGGCAGCAACAGCGACCTCAAGGGCTACGTGGCCGGCCTCGGCGAGATGTACGTGGCGGATCCCCGCTTCGCCGCGAACTACGGCGGCGAGGCCGGGGCGGCCTTCGTCCGCGACGCCCTGCGGATCTACGCGGGGAAGCACCTCTAGCCGGAAGGCCTGCGCGGCGCGACTAAACTTGTCCGGTGACTGACTCCACGCAATTCACGGCCGGCAACACCCCCGACGCTCCCCGCAGCGACCTTCCCGGCCTGCTCGGGGCGCTGGCCTCTGACCTGCGGACCATCCGCTACACCGTCGACGGAGTGGCGGATCTGCTCGGCGAGGCCGCGCATTCCGCCCTGAGCCGGGACCAGCTCATCCCCGCGCTGATCGTCACCGATCGTGCCGCTCACGGGGAGCCGACGACGGCGGCGCTTGCCGCCGTCGTACGCCTGTGGCTGCTGGCCGAGCCGCAGCGGGCGGAGACGCTCGACGCCGCCCTTCCCGGCACGCGCACGGAAGGCCTGCTGGAGCTGGGCCTCGTGGAGCCGTCCGCCGAGGGCCTGGTGCAGGCGCGGGCGGACCTGCGGCCCTACGGCTGGGACGGCGCGGCCGGGACTGATACCGACGACGGCGGCGGGGCGGAGCTGTGGGTGGCCAGCGACCTCGCGGCCCACCAGAGCGCCGGCGTGCTGCGCCACGACCACGTGCTGGGGATCGGTCAGGCCTCCACCACCCTGGTGCAGGTCACGGCCCGCCGGCATGTGGCCCGGGCGCTTGATCTCGGGACCGGCTGCGGCATCCAGACCTTCCACCTGCTGCACCACGCGGAGCATGTGACAGCGACCGACATCTCCGAACGCGCCCTGGCGTTCACGCGCTTCAACCTGCTGCTCAACGCCGAAGAGCTGCACGTGGATCCGGCCGACCTTGAGAGCCGGGTGAGCCTGCGGCTGGGTTCGCTGCTCGAACCCGTGGCGGGAGAGGAATTCGAGCTCGTGGTCTCCAACCCGCCGTTCGTCATCACGCCCCGCAGCACCGGGGAGGCCGCCGCGGACCAGTTCACCTACCGCGACGGCGGCCTCCCCGGCGACGGCATCGTCGCCTCGCTCGTCCGGGCGCTGCCCTCGGTTCTCGCCCCCGGCGGAACAGCCCAGCTCCTGGGCAACTGGGAGATCCCCGCGGGCTCGTCCTGGGCCGGCCGGCCGCAGAGTTGGGCCAGCCCGGACGCCGATGTGTGGTTCATCCAGCGCGAACGGGTGGGTCCGGAGCAGTACGCCGAGACCTGGCTGCAGGACGCCTCCGAGGCCCGCGACCGGCGGCTCTACCAGGACTCCTATGCGGCGTACCTGGACGACTTCGCCTCCCGGAGTGTCCAGGCCATCGGGTTCGGGATGATCTGGCTGCGCCGTCCGGCGGAAGGCTCCAAACCGGTGATCTCCCGCTTCGAGGAGATCACCTACCCGATCGAACAGCCCGTCGGACCGCATCTGGGCGCCGCCGTCGAACGCGCCGACTGGCTGGCCGCCCACGAGCTGGCGGACGCGCACCTCCTGGTCGCCGAAGACGTCACCGAGGAACGGCACCAGCGCCCCGGCGCCGAACACCCCGGCGTCATCCTGCTGCGCCAGGGTGCCGGGCTGCGCCGCACCAACCTGCTGAGCACCGAGCTCGCCGGCCTTGTCTCAGCGTGCGACGGCGACCTGTCCGTCGGGCAGATTGTCGGCGCCCTCGAGGCGCTGCTGGGTGGAGACGACGGCTTCGACGCAGAGACCTTCCGCAGCGGGCTGCTCAGCGACGTGGGGAACCTGGTCCGCGACGGCTTCCTGCTGCCCGCCTGACGCTTCGGCGGCGGCCGGCGGCCGGCGGCCGGCTGCCGCAGCGACCGCCGCGGCAGCACCTTTCGCGGCATGATGTGTCAAGCATTTCTTTCATAGTGTGGCGGTGCTCGATAGACTGGTTCCGTGAATGCAGAAACCCCAATGGCGGAGTCGCCGGATCCGCCGGCCGCCAAACGCCGGCAGCGTCCGGACAAGTAGGTGGAAATCACCGATCCGAAGGCGATCCGGGCACTGGCCCACGCCGCCCGGCTGGAGGTCATTTCCGAGCTGTACTCCACCCAGGTGAGCCGGACCGCCACCGAACTCGCCGCGCAGACCGGCCTCACGCCGAGCGCCATGAGCTACCACCTGCGCGCCCTGCAGAAGTGGGGAATAGTGGTTCCGGCAGCCACCGCCGGCGATGCCCGGGAACGCCGCTGGAAAGCCGCGGGGACCGATTTCACCATCAACTCCGGCGGGGGAGTGGCGAGCCCGGAATTCGCCGTGCTGGACCTCGAGCTGGACGCCTTCCGCCGCCGCGTCAATGCCTACGCCAAGACCCGGGACGAGCGGCGCCGGCGCGGCGAACCCGCGGATTCCTCCGTGGTGCTGGCCAGCAACCTGCTGTACTTGACGCCGGCCCAGCGGACCGAGCTGACGGAGAAAATCTTCGGCCTCCTGCGCGGCTATGAGCTCGAGGACCCCGACCATGTGCCCGAGGAGGCGGAAAGGATGGCCACTATGTGGTCCATGATTCCGGATGACCGCGGCAGGGCGCCTGCCGCACCGGCCGCACCGGCCCGGGTGGCCCGCAGTTGACTGGGCCCGCACCTGGCAAAGGCCCGCACCTGACAAAGGCCCGGCGCGGGCCCTGATCCGGGCCCCGTGAACCGGCCGCCCGGCGGCCACGGACCGTCGTTTCATTAAGCCCGGAAGTCGAGGCGGGAGACCTGCGTTTTCCACCTGAATGCGCGGGAATCCCCAAAATATGGTGAACTAGGCGGGTATGGGCGCATCTGCCCGAGCAACCTTTTTCTGTAGGAGCACCGTGCCAAGCAAGGCCAAAACCGGCAAGAAACTCGTGATTGTCGAGTCTCCCGCCAAGAGCAAGACCATCGCCAAGTACCTCGGCGAGGGCTTCATCGTTGAGGCCTCCATCGGTCACATCCGCGACCTCCCGCAGCCCTCGGAGCTCCCCGCGGACCTGAAGAAGACCCCGCTGGGCAAGTTCGCCGTCGACATTGAAAACGACTTCAAGCCGTATTACGTGGTGTCCCCGGACAAGAAGAAAAAGGTCGCCGAGCTCAAGGCGCAGCTCAAAGACGCCGACGCTCTCTATCTCGCAACCGATGGGGACCGCGAGGGCGAGGCCATCGCGTGGCACCTGCTGGAAGTGCTCAAGCCCAAGGTCCCGGTCTACCGGATGACCTTCGGTGAAATCACCAAGGAAGCCATCCACCGCGCCATGGACAACCTGCGCGACGTGGACCAGGACCTCGTGGACGCGCAGGAGACCCGCCGGGTGCTGGACCGCCTCTACGGCTACGAGATTTCCCCGGTGCTGTGGCGCAAGGTGGCCCGCGGACTCTCCGCCGGCAGGGTGCAGTCGGTGGTGACCCGCATGGTGGTGGACCGCGAGCGTGAGCGGATGGCCTTCAAGTCCGCCTCCTACTGGGACCTGACGGGCCAGTTCGGCGCCGGATCCGGTTCCTTCAAAGCCAAACTCGCCGCCGTCGACGGCGCCAAGGTGGCCAGCGGCCGCGATTTCAACGACGACGGCGAGCTCACCTCGCGCAACGCCGTGCACCTCAACGAGGAGCTCGCCACCTCGCTGGCGGAAGGCCTGCAGTCCGCTGACTTCCGCGTCCGCTCCGTCGACACCAAGCCGTACACCCGCCGTCCAGCCGCCCCGTTCACCACCTCCACGCTGCAGCAGGAGGCCGGCCGCAAGCTGCGCTTCTCCTCGAAGAGCACCATGCAGGTTGCCCAGCGCCTCTACGAAAACGGCTACATCACCTATATGCGTACGGACTCGTCCGCGCTGAGCAACGAGGCCGTCACAGCCGCACGGCGCCAGGCCTCCGAGCTGTACGGCCCGGAGTACGTGCCGGCGTCCCCGCGGGTCTACAGCAGCAAGGCGGCCAACGCGCAGGAGGCCCACGAGGCCATCCGTCCCGCCGGTGACTCCTTCCGCACCCCGGCCCAGGTCGCCAAGCAGCTCTCCGGCGACGAATTCCGGCTCTACGAGCTGATCTGGAAGCGCACCGTCGCCTCGCAGATGGCCGACGCCAAGGGCTCCACCGCCACGATCCGCCTCGGCGCGGTGACTGTAGGTGGCGCCGCCAGCGGCCGCGACGCCGAATTCTCGGCGTCGGGCACCGTCATCACCTTCCCCGGCTTCCTCGCCGCCTACGAAGAAGGCAAGGACGAAAGCCGCGTCGACGACGAATCCGAGGAAGCACGCCGGCTGCCGAACGTGGCCAAGGACGACGTGCTCACCGCCGCGGAGATCGTCGCCGTCGGACACGAGACCTCCCCGCCGCCGCGCTTCACGGAAGCGTCGCTGACCGCCGAGCTGGAGAAGAAGGGCATCGGACGCCCGTCCACCTATGCCTCCACCATCTCCACCATCCAGGACCGCGGCTACGTCCGGAAGCAGGGCTCCGCGCTGGTCCCGAGCTGGGTCGCGTTCTCCGTGATCCGGCTCCTCGAGCAGCACTTCAAGGACTACGTGGACTACGAGTTCACAGCGGACATGGAAGCCGATCTGGACAAGATCGCCAACGGCCAGGCAGGGGGCCCCGCCTGGCTCAAGCACTTCTACTTCGGTGAAGACTCCGAACCCGGCCTGCTGAGCATCGTGAACAACCTCGGCGAAATCGATGCCCGGGACATCAACTCCATTCCCATTACGGACAGCATCACACTGCGCGTCGGCAAGTTCGGGCCGTACCTGGAGAGTTCCATCGCCACCGTGGATCCCGAGACTGGTGAGGTGGTTGAAGCCGCCCGCGCCAACGTCCCCGAGGACCTGGCTCCGGACGAACTCACGGCCGCTAAGGCGATCGAGCTGATGGAGACCGCTGCCCCCGAGGAGCGGGTACTCGGCGCGGACCCGCACACCGGGCACACCGTCGTCGCCAAGAATGGCCGCTACGGCGCCTACGTCACCGAGGTCATCCCCGAGATGACCGAGGAGCAGCTCTCCAACCAGCCTGTGGAGTACTACAAGAACGGCAAGCCGAAGCCGCCGAAGAAGCCCGTCAAGGCCAAGCCGCGCACCGGGTCCTTGTTCGCCTCGATGGGTGTCGACACGGTCACCCTGGACGAGGCCCTGCAGCTCATGAGCCTGCCCCGGGTGCTCGGCCAGGACGCCGAAGGCAACCCGATCACGGTCCAGAACGGCCGCTTCGGCCCGTACCTGAAGAAGGGCACGGACTCCCGGTCCATCGGTTCGGAGGAGGAAATCTTCACGATCACGCTGGAACAGGCACTGGAGATCTACTCGCAGCCGAAGCAGCGCGGGGCCCGCGCGGCCGTCCCTCCGCTGGCGGAGTTCGGCCCGGACCCGGTCTCGGAGAAGAACATCGTGGTCAAGGAAGGCCGCTTCGGCCCGTACATCACCGACGGCGTCACCAACATCACCGTGCCGCGCACAACTTCGCTGGAGGAACTGACGCGGGAACACGCCGTCGAACTCCTCGCGGAGAAGCGCGCCAAGGGGCCGGTCAAGCGCACGACGACGGCCCGCAAGGCCCCCGCCCGCAAGGCCGCGGCCAAGAAGTAGGGGTGCCGCCGGATTCGCCGGAGGGGCGCGGGTTCGCCGGGAGTTCCCGGCGAACCCGGCGGCTGTCCGGCGAATCCGTGTTTGCGGTGCCGGGCCCAACGTGATCGAGTAGGAACATGACTGAACAGCCCGATCACCTGGAACCGCAGCCGCTGAACGAACTCGAGGAGGAGCTCGCCCGGGGCGAGCAACCTGACGCGAACCCGGTGGACGTCATCCTCGCCTTCCTCAACAACGAGGTCTACGTCGTCAGCTCCGACGCGCTCGCAGGCCCCGATGCCCAGGTCGAACCGCTCGTGCTGGCGAACTCCGCCGGACAGCCCGTCCTGGCTGTGTTTTCGCACCCGAGCCGGGTCGCCGAGCAGTACCTCGCGGCCGCTCCCAACGTGCTCGGTACGCAGGGCGCCGCGGTCCTGGGCAACCTTGGGGATGAACTCGGCATGGTCATCAACCCCGGTGCCGCCTTCGGCTTCGAAATCGATAAGGAAGGCGTGGCTAACATCCGCCGCGACTTCAAGCCCGCCGAAGACCCGGGAGATGCTCCCGGACAGGATGGCGAGCAGGCCTGATGGCGGTTAGCTGACGGCGGTTAGGCCAGCCGCCTCACCGGGGGAATAATGGCAGCATGCGTCTAGGCGTCCTCGATATCGGCTCAAATACCGTCCACCTCCTGCTGGTCGACGCGCATCCGGGCGCGCGCCCGGTGCCGTTCGCCTCGCATAAGCGCCCGCTGTCCCTCGTCCAGTTCCTCGACGGCGAAGGCAACATCAATGACGCCGGCCAGCATGAGCTGAGCGAGTTTGTCCTCGAAGCGTGGGAATTCGCGGCCAAGCACAAAGCCGACGACCTCCTGGCTTTCTGCACCTCGGCGATCCGCGAGGCCACGAACGGGCCGGCTGTACTGGCCCGCGTCAAGCATGAGACCACCGTGACGCTCCAGGAACTGACCGGCAGCGAGGAAGCGTCGATGACGTTCTTCGCGGTCCGCCGCTGGTACGGCTGGGGCGCCGGACCCATCCTGGACCTGGATATCGGCGGCGGCTCGTTCGAGATGGCGTATGGGCAGGATGAACTCCCCGAACTCGCGATGTCCGTCCCGCTCGGAGCAAGCCGGCTCACCCGGGACTGGCTGCACGAGGACCCGCCCTCGGCCAGGAGCGTCAAGGAACTTCGCCGCTATATCCGGGCCACGCTAAAGCCGGTGGTACGGAACTTCGAGGGGCTGGGCAAGGCGAACCTCGTGGCAGGTACGTCCAAGACATTCCGCTCGCTGGCCCGGATCGCCGGGGCCGCGCCCAGCGCCGCGGGCCCGTACGTCAAACGGGAACTGTTCGCCACGGACCTGGGACTCTGGGCGCAGCGCATCTCGGCCATGGAGGTGGAGGACCGGCTGCACCTCCCCGGTGTCTCTGAAGCCCGGGCACCCCAGCTGCTGGCAGGGGCACTCGTGGCGGAAGCGGCCCTTGAGTTGTTCGAGTTCCCGAGCATGGAAATCTGCCCCTGGGCACTGCGTGAAGGACTCATTCTCCGGCGCCTGGACCAGCTGGTCTTCGACCGGCCGCTGGAGCCCGCGCCGCATGTGGGCCTGGCACTGTCCGCCGAGCGTGCAGGAACTTGAGTCCCTGAACCGGCATCGGGGGTAGATTGTGGGCATGGGACAGATTTCCTCGGACCGTCGAGATGTGCTCGCTGATCGGCTTTTGGGTGTCGCGGAGTTCAGCCACGCGCACTGGTTCTTTGGCAACCTCTATGAGGCCCTCGTCAAAATCCCGCACCGGGTCGCGGCCTCGGAAGCAAGCAGTGAACTCCCGCGGTCCCCCTTTGGGGCGGGAAGCCCCGGCCGCTACTACGCCCCGATCGCCCCGATCAACGCCCCAGCCGCCGTCGCTGCCCTCGTGGCAGGTTGGCATCATTCCAACAGCAGGGTCTGGCTGATCGTGGCTGCCGCCAGCTCCACGACGGGTGCGGCCGCTACAGCGTACCTGCTCCGGTCCATCAACCCCAAGCTGTTCTTCAGCCCGCAACCGCTTAGCGAGATGCGCCGCAAACCCCTGTTGAAGCGGTGGTACAGGGTCCACGCCCTCAGGCTTACCGCCAGCGCCGTTGCCCTGGCCGCCATCCACCAGGCCCGGACAATCCGGCTCCGAAGCCGCGGATAGGACTCCCACCCTGGAGGCCGGCCACGCTGGTGTGTTGGGGTGGCAATGACCGGAGTGTGGCAATGACCGGAGTGTGGCGGTGACCGAGCATACGGTGGTGATCGTCGGCGGAGGGCCGACAGGACTCATGCTGGCGGGCGAGCTGGCGTTGGCGGGTGTCGACGCCGTCATCGTCGAGCGGCGCGCCAGCCAGGACCTCGCCGGCTCGCGCGCAGGCGGTCTGCACTCGCGCACCATCGAGGTCCTCGATCAGCGCGGGATCGCTGATCGGTTCCTCTCGGAGGGACAGGTGGCTCAGGTCGCGGGCTTCGCCGGGACCCGGTTGGACATCAGCGACTTTCCCACCCGGCACCCCTACGGGCTCGGGCTGTGGCAGAACCACATCGAGCGCATACTGGCCGGCTGGGTCGGGGAACTGGCGGTGACGATCTATCGCGGACGTGAGGTGACCGGTATCGCGCAGGACGGCACCGGCGTTGATGTCGAGCTGTCCGACGGCGAGTCGCTGCGGGCCGAATATCTCGTCGGGTGCGACGGAGGACGCAGCCTGATCCGTAAAGCGGCCGGCATCGAGTTCCCCGGGTGGGATCCGACCACCAGCAGCCTGATCGCCGAGGTCGAGGTGGCCGAGGAGCCGGAATTGGGCATCCGCCGCAATGCCTTTGGCGTCCACTCCTTCGGCAGGTTGGCGTACGAGATCCGCGACGGCGAGGTGGTCTACAAGGATGAAGGCCCGGTAGGGGTCATGGTGACCGAAGAGCACGTCGGACCCACGAGCGAACCCACCCTGCGCGACCTCAGCGAGGCGCTCATCGCCGTGTACGGGACCGATTACGGGATCCACAGCCCCACCTGGATCTCCAGGTTCACCGATATGACGCGGCAGGCCGCGGCCTACCGGGACAGGCGGGTCCTCCTGGCCGGCGACGCCGCGCACGTGCATGCCCCGGACGGTGGACAGGGCCTCAATACCGGTGTGCAGGATGCGGTGAATCTGGGATGGAAGCTGGCCCAGGTGGTCAACCGGACAGCCCCGGAAAGCCTCCTGGACACCTACCACGCCGAGCGTCACCCGGTCGCTGCCCGCGTGCTGCGCAACACGATGGCGCAAGTCGCGCTTCGCCGCCCGGACGACCGCATCAAGGCCGTGGGCGAGGTCATCGCCGAGCTGCTCAGCATGGAGGAGCCGCGCAAGCGATTCGCCGCGATGCAGTCCGGCCTGGACATCCATTACGGCGTCGGCGAGGGGCACCCGCTGCTCGGACGCCGCATGCCCGATCTCGACCTCGTCACCGCCGACGGGCCTCTGCGGGTCTTCACCCTGCTGCACCATGCCCGGCCGGTGCTGCTCAACCTCGGCGAGCCCGGCGGCTTCGACACCACTCCATGGGCAGATCGGGTTCAGGTGATCGACGCCAAATATCTTGGTACGTGGGAGCTTCCGGCACTCGGGGCGGTCACTGCTCCCACCGCCGTGTTGATTCGGCCCGACGGATATGTGGCCTGGGTGGGAGACCTAACCCAGCTGGGCCTCGCTGACGCGCTAGCCACTTGGTTCGGACCGCCTACCGCGCCGTAGCGCACCCTTCAACTCACGATTGCCCTCCGCGCAGACGACTTCGAAAAATGACAGCCGGGGTTAAATGAGTAAGCGCCGGGCGGCTCCGCGGAAGGAACTGGGGGGATCTCTACCGCGGCCGCCCGGCGCTACTATCATCACTCGCGCCTTGGTTGAGGAGGCACTCTCCAAGCTATACGCCGAGCTTGGGTTTTCCAGCAGATTTACCTGTGCATTGGCTGGCAGGCTGATTTCGGTGGCATCCGTTCCGGAGACGCCAGCCGGGCCGCGCCCGAAGTGCGGTTTAACGGCGAAGGCACCGGCCGTCCGCTGCGGGAAAATGGGGGAAATCCCGCTGCAGACCACCGGTGCCGGGCAACCATCCGCATGGTTGCCGTATCACTCGCACCCTCAATGAGGTACTTACCAAGGTAATCCCGCAGTTTGTGAAAACACTGCGCCGCGGATGTGAGCTGGCTGTGAATCGGGCCGGACTGCAATGATGGGGGCATGAGCAACCGAATCGCATTCCTGGGCTGTGGGTCAATGAACGAGGCAATCATGGGCGGCCTGATCGCCGGCGGAACCGACCCGGCGGACATCGTCGCCACGGTCCGCCGCGCCGGACGGGCCGCCGAACTTGCCGCACGGCACCAAGGCATCACGGCCATCGCCGGCGAGGAGGAGCCGGAGAACAACAAACAGGCGGCCACCGGCTCCGACGTCGTGATCCTGGGGGTCAAACCCGTGGGCATCGCTGATCTGGCCCGCGAGATCGGCGATTCGCTGGCACCGGACACGATCGTCATCAGCGTCGCCGCCGCCGTGTCGCTCGAGCAGCTGGAAGCGGCACTGCCGGCCGGCCAGCCCGTGATCAGGTCCATGCCCAACACCCCGGCGAAGCTGGGCCGCGGCGTAGTCTCCGTGTCGCCGGGGACCAACTGCTCCGCCGCTCAGCTCCAGCTGGCCAAGGACCTCCTGGCCGCCGCCGGCACCGTCGTCGAAATCCCCGAAGACCAGGTCGATGCGCTGTCGGCGATCAGCGGCTCAGGCCCGGCGTACGCGTTCTACCTGGCCGAGGCCATGGCCGCCGCCGGCGTCGAACTGGGACTTGACCCGGAACTGTCGCTGCTGATCGCTCGTGAAACCGTCGCCGGGGCCGGCGCCATGCTGGCCGAGCCGGGCGCGGATCCGACGGCGCTCCGCAAGGCCGTCACGAGCCCCAACGGCACCACCGAACGCGCCATTGCCACCTTTGACGAGCGCGGCCTTCCCGCGATTATTGCCGACGGCGCCCGCGCCGCTGCCGCCCGCGCCGCGGAGATCACGAGGCAGCTCGCCTAGCCCCGGGCCGCAAGCCTTACGGCCTCGCCGCGAACCGTTCCAGCAGGTCCACGTGGCCCGAAACGATGAGCATGTCCCGTGAGGAGACCTTCGTCTCCGGCCGCGCGTAGGTGAAGTCCTCACCCGGGGACTTCACGCCCACAATGGTGACGCCGTACTTGGAGCGGACCTTGGATTCGTCCAGGGTGAAGCCCACGGTTTCGCGCGGCGGGTACATCTTCACGATCGCGAAGTCGTCGTCGAACTCGATGAAGTCCAGCATGCGCCCGGAGACCAGGTGTGCGGCGCGGACACCGGCGTCGGCCTCCGGGTAGATGACGTGGTTGGCGCCGATCCGGGTCAGGATCTTGCCGTGCGAAGGGGTGATCGCCTTGACCCAGAGGTGCTCGATCCCGAGGTCCACGAGGTTGACGGTGATCAGCACGGAGGACTCGATCGAAGTGCCCACGCCACAGACGGCGGAAGTGAACTCCTGGGCGCCGAGCTGGCGGAGGGCGTCCATGTTGGTGGCGTCGGCCTCGACGACGTGCGTCAGGACGCTGGCCCACTTCTGCACCAGGTTCCGGTCGCGTTCAATGGCGAGCACTTCGCGGCCCTGCTTGACCAGCTGCTCGGCGGTGGATGCGCCGAAGCGGCCCAGCCCGATCACCAGCACGGGTGCGTTGTGGGCCGGCCTGTTGACGGCGCCTGAGGAATTAGCCAATGATCGGTCTCTCTTCCGGGTAGTGGTATAGCTGGTTGCGCTGGCGCAGGGCCAGGGCAGCGGCAAGGGTGACGGTGCCGACGCGTCCGGCAAACATCAAGGCTGCGAGGACGTAGACCCCCGCCGGCGGCAGCTCGGCACTGAGGTTCGTGCTCAGCCCGACGGTGGCGAAGGCGGAAATCGTTTCAAAGAGCACCCGGTCCAGGGACGCGCCGCTGATCTGCAGGAGCAGGAACGCCGAGACGGAGACCAGGGTGGCACCGGCGACGATCACCGAGATGGCCACCCGCATGGTCCCCTCCGGGATGGTGCGGCCGTAGATCTTCACATCGGAGTCACCGCGGGCCTCGGCGACGATCGCGAGGAACATCACGGCGATGGTGGTCACTTTGATGCCGCCGGCCGTCGACGCGGAGCCGCCGCCGGCGAACATGAGGGCGTCGGTCAGCAGCATGGTGGTGGAATCCATGTGGTTCTGGTCCACCAGGTTGAAGCCGCCCGAGCGGGTCATCACGGAGGCGAAGAGCGAATGCGTGATCTTATCGCCGAGGTTCATGGAGCCGATGGTCCGCACGTTCTCCCACTCCATGAGCCCCCAGAGCACGGTGCCCGCGGCGAGGAGGATGAAGGACACCTGGATGGTCAGCTTGGTGTGCAGGTTCCATTTCTTCCAGTTCAGGCCGTTCTGCTGGAGCACCATCACCACCGGGAAGCCCAGGCTGCCGAGGAAGACGCCGACCATGAGCGGGATGAGGATCCACAGATCGGTCTCATAGGGGACGATACCGTCAGAGTGCGGGGTGAAGCCGGCGTTGTTGAACGCGGAAATCGCGTAGAAGACGCCATGCCAGAGCGACTGGCCGAAGCTTTCGCCGAGGACCAGGAACCGGGGGACGAGGGCCAGCGCCAGTGCGCCTTCGATCACCACGGACGTGACGATCACGATCCGCAGCAGCGTGCCGACCTCGCCGAGGCGGCCGGCGTTGTTCATGGCTTCCTGCGCGATCAGCTTGCCGCGGACGCCGAGCTTCTTGCTCACCATGAGCGCCAGCAGCGAGGCCAGCGTCAGGGTGCCCAGGCCTCCGACGAAGATGCCGACCAGGATGACAAGCTGGCCGAAGAAGGACCAGTGCACGGCGGTGGAGACCACGGTCAGCCCGGTGACGCAGACGGCGGACGCCGCAGTGAACAGGGCCTGGTGCAGCGGCGTGGGCTGGCCCGTTGCGGAGGAAATCGGCAGCGAGAGCAGGGCTGTGAAGATCAGGATGACGACGGCGAACGTCGTCAGGGCGAGCCGGGCCGGCGAACTGTTGGCGATGCCGTCGATGAAATCGCGCAGGCGTGTGAAGATCCACAGGCCGTCCCGCTCTGGAGCGCCGGGGTGCCAGCTGGCCGGGCTCGTGGACCTCGACTGGCTTTGCGTCATGTGTGGCTTGTCCTCGGTTGAAACTGCTTCCTTCAGTAGTAAACCACTAAACCCCGCGCAATGACTGGGGAGCGGGCCACGACGCTCGGGTAGCCTGTGATTGATGACATACCTGCCGGGGCTCGCTCAGTCCGCACTGCCAACGACCGTGGTGTGGGACCCGGCCATGACCGCCTACAACTTCGGCCACAGCCACCCGATGGCGCCGGAGCGGATGGAGCTCACGGCGCGCCTGGCCGGCAGCCTCGGGCTGCTGGAACTGGACCACGTCACCGTGGCGGCACCGGAGGTGGCGTCCGACGCGGAGCTGTGCACGGTTCACAGCCCGGACTTCGTCGCCGCCGTCCGGCGCGTCAGCGCGGATCCGGAAACCCCGGACCTGGAGCGTGGACTCGGCACCGAGGATGACCCCGCATTTTCCGGCATGCACGAGGCCAGCGCCCGGCTGGCCGGCGGCTCCCTCCTGGCCGCCGCCGCGATCCTGGACGGCAGTGCGGTCCGCGCGGTGAACTTCGGCGGGGGCATGCACCACGCCTCGCGGGAGCGGGCGAGCGGCTTCTGCATCTACAACGACGCCGCCCTCGCCATCCAGCGGTTGCTCGACGGCGGCATACAGCGGGTGGCATACATCGACGTCGACGCCCACCACGGCGACGGCACGCAAAGCATCTTCTGGGACGATTCCCGGGTCCTGACCATTTCCCTGCACGAGACCGGACTGACACTCTTCCCGGGCACCGGCTTCGCCAACGAGATCGGCGGACCGAACGCCCAGGGCAGCGCCGTGAACGTTGCGCTCCCGGCCCGCACCGGCGACGCCGGCTGGCTCCGCGCCTTCCATGCGGTGGTGCCCCAACTGGTGGGCGCCTTTGAGCCGGAGGTGATCGTCAGCCAGCACGGCTGCGACTCGCACCGGCTGGATCCGCTGACCCACCTGAAAATCAGCGTGGACGGCCAGCGCGAGGCGGCCACCGCCGTCGGTAATCTCGCGGCACGGTACTGCGACAACCGCTGGATCTCCACCGGCGGCGGCGGCTACAACGTCATCAGCGTGGTCCCGCGGTCCTGGAGCCACCTGATCGCGATCGCGGCCGGCAGGCCCATCCCGCTCCGCGCCCCGGTCCCGGAGGACTGGCGCCGCTACGTGCGGGAGAAATACGGGGCGAAGTACGGCGTGGAACCGCCGGAGTCCATGGGGGACGGCGTCGACCTGTGGTGGCGCTCCTGGGAGGTCGGCTGGGACCCCAACGACGAAGTGGACCGCACCGTGATGGCGACGCGCAAGGAAGTGTTTCCGCTCTACGGGCTGGACCCCTGGTTCGACTGACGGGTCCGGCGCGCTCCCGGCAGCGGGCCGCGGAAATAGTGGATGCCATCCGGCGTATATGTCGCTAGTGTGGAGGGCATGGTGACAGACGACGTATTTGCCGTCATTGCCGAGGCAACCCGGCGTGACATTCTGGTGGCCCTCCGCAAGGGGGACAAGGCAGTGGGGGAACTGGTCCAGGAGCTTGCGGCAAGCCAGCCCACCATTTCCAAACATCTCAAGGTTCTCCGCGAGGCGGATCTCGTCAGCATGCGCGCCCAGGGCCAGAAGCGGTACTACGCCCTGAACTCCAAACCGCTGGCGGGCATCGCCAGTTGGCTGGAGACGTTCGACGTCGGCACCCCGGCAGCGCCTGAGGCGGTACCGGCGAGGGTTCCCGAGGTCGGGCCCCAGCCCGGCCCGGACAGCCTGGCTGCTGCCGCGACAGCTGCTGTCACTGCTGCGCCGCAGCCGGTCGCCGCCGCCCTGGCCGGCCGCACCGCCGACAGCCCGCTGAGTCCGGCCGTTGTTCTCCCCGTCGGCACGGCTGGCGAGGACAAAATGCCGCAACAGATCGGCCGCACCGTCGGCCGCGCCGCGACGAAGGCCGCCGACCTGCTGGCCAACCTGCCAAAATTCGGCCGGAAGAAGTAACCGGACGAAGTAACCCAACTGACCCGCAGTTGTTGTCGTTTTGAGGGCTCAGAACGACAACAACTGCGAGTCAGTCGGGTGGGCTTTTCGGAAGCGGGCCAGGGGCTACTTGCCGAGAATCCGCACGTGGTCGGGGGTCAGCTCGGAGATCCGGCTGACGCCCAGCAGGGCCATGGTGCGGAGCATGTCCGTCTCCAAGATCTGGATCGCCCGGTCCACGCCGGGCCGGCCGCCGGCCATGAGCCCGTACAGGTACGCCCGGCCGATCAGCGTGAAGTCCGCCCCCAGGGCCAGGGCGGCAATGATGTCCGCGCCGCTCATGATGCCGGTGTCCAGGATGATGGCGGCGTCGCTGTGATCCGCCTTGAACGCGGCGGAAACCTCGGGCAGCAGGTGGAACGGGATGGGGGCACGGTCCAGCTGGCGTCCGCCGTGGTTGGACAGGATGATGCCGTCCGCGCCGTGGTCCACCACCTTGCGGGCGTCGTCCACGGTCTGGATACCCTTGACCACCAGCTTGCCCTTCCACGTTTCGCGCAGCCAGTCGAGGTCGTCGAAGGTGAGCGTCGGATCGAACATGGAGTTGATGAGGTCCGCCACGGTCCCGGTGTAGCGGGAGAGCGACGCGAACGTCAGCGGCTCGTGGGTAAGGAAGTTGAACCACCACGCAGGGCGGTAGGACGCATCCAGCACAGTCCTGATGGTGAGCGCGGGCGGGATGGTCATGCCGTTGCGGACATCGCGGAGGCGGGCGCCGGCGACGGCGGTGTCCACGGTGACCATGAGTGTGTCGTTGCCGGCCTGGGCGGCGCGTTCGATCAGTTCCAGGGAACGGTCCCGGTCCGTCCACAGGTAGAGCTGGAACCAGTTCCGGCCGTCGGGTGCGGCGGCAGCCACGTCCTCGATGGACGCCGTGCCCATCGTGGAGAGCGTGTACGGGATGCCGGCCGCCGCGGCGGCCCGGGAACCGGCGTACTCGCCCTCGGACTGCATCATCCGGGTGAAGCCGGTGGGCGCGATCCCCACCGGCAGCCTGGACGGCCGGCCCAGGATCTCGGTGCCGAGGTGGACACTCGAGACATCCCGCAGGATGCCGGGCCGGAACTCGATGTCCAGGAACGCCTGGCGGGCCCGGCGCAGCGTGATTTCGGCTTCGGCGGCACCGTCGGTGTAGTCGAACGGGGCCTGCGGCGTGCGGCGCTTGGCCATGTCACGCAGATCCCAGATGGTGCTGGCGCGACGGAGCTTCGCCGCGCGGCTGAATTCGGGCTTCTTGAACTGCATCAGCGGAGCGAGGTCCGAGTACTTCGGAACGCGACGCTTCAGTGCCGGAATGGTCCCGGCCCCACCGGCGGTGCGGCTGGACGGCCTGGTGCCTGCCGGCGTGGTGCCTGACGGCCTAGGGTCTGCCGGCGTGCCGGGCGCCTCGGGGTTGCCGGGCTCGATCGTCTGCGTCATTGCTGCCTCCGGGCAGGTCTCGTGTTCCTGGATGGTTCGGTTCCCCGGCGAAACGTCACCGGGCGTGTGGTCCAACCACAGTCTAGGCGTGTGGTCCAACCACATCAAGTACGATTGGCCCATGCGCACCCACCAGCTTGTCCTGCAATGGATCGAGGGGCAGCTCTCCAACGGTCAGCTTGCCCTGGGCGGACGGCTTCCGGCTGAACGCTCGCTTGCAGAGCAGCTCAAGGTCTCCCGCACCTCCGTCCGCGAGGCCATCCGGGTACTTGAGGCCATGGGCGTGCTCCGCGCCGGCGTAGGTTCCGGACCGGACGCGGGGACCGTGGTCATCGCCGACCCCACCGCGGCCCTCGGCTCCGCGCTACGCCTGCACGTGGCCACCTCGCACCTGCCCGTAAACGACATCGTGGAGACGCGGGTGCTGCTGGAATCCTGGGCCGCTTCCCGGGCCCGCCCGGAGTCGCCCGCGCTCACGGAGGCGGCCCGGCTGCTGGAGCAGATGGACAGCTGCGCCGACACCGAGGCGTTCCTTGCCCTGGACGTCCGTTTCCATCTGGCGCTGGCGGATGCCGCGGGAAACGCCGTGGTCAGCGCCATGATGGGTTCCCTCCGCGAAGCCATCCAGGACTATGCCGGCCGGCTCACCGGCAACCTTCCGGACTGGAACGCCACCGCGGCCCGGCTCCGTGCGGAACATCGGGACATTCTTTCGGCCATCACCAACCACGACGGCGGCCGCGCCGCGCAGCTGGTGGCGGACCACATCGAGGGCTACTACGCGGAAGCCGGGCTGGGCTCCGGCGGCTGATCCCGCGGGCCGCGATTGAATGCTACGTGCCGGAATTTGCCGCGGAGGCAAGTCCACGGCTATGGTCGGGGTTATGACAAACCGTTGGTATGCGTATTTTTCGTTGGCTCTGGAGGGGCCCGCGTCTAACTGACACGCATCCAACCTTCCTTCAGAGCCAACAGGGCGGAGATCATTCTCTGCCCTTCGCCATTTCTCGGCGGGTTCTGTTCAGGGCCCGCTCCGCACCCCGGAACAGGACCAGAACATGAGCATCGACGCAGCCCCCGAATCCCAGCAGTCCACCTCCAATCTGCCCACCTCCAACCTGCGCGTCAGCGAGTTCACCCCGCTGCCCACCCCGCAGGCCGTGATGGCTGAACTGCCGCTGGACAACCGCACCGCCGACGTCGTCGGCCGCGGCCGGGACGAGATCCGGGCCATCATGGACGGCGTCGATGACCGCCTGCTGGTGATCGTGGGACCCTGCTCCATCCACGACCCCAGGGCCGGGCTGGAGTACGCCCGCCGGCTGGTCAGCCAGGCCGAGAAGCACCGGGAAGACCTGCTGATCGTGATGCGCACGTACTTCGAGAAGCCCCGCACCACGGTGGGCTGGAAGGGCCTGATCAACGATCCGCGGCTCGACGGCAGCCACGACATCGCCGCCGGGCTGCGTGCGGCCCGCCGGTTCCTGCAGCAGGTCACGGCCCTCGGCCTGCCCGCCGCCACCGAATTCCTCGAGCCGATCAGCCCCCAGTACATGGCGGACCTCGTCTCCTGGGGAGCCATCGGGGCGCGCACCACGGAAAGCCAGATCCACCGGCAGCTCGCCTCCGGGCTGTCCATGCCGATCGGCTTCAAGAACGGGACCGACGGCGACCTCCAGGTCGCCCTGGATGCGTGCAGCGCCGCCGGTGCGGCCCAGGCGTTCCTCGGGATCGACGGCGAGGGCCGGGCCGCGCTCGTCTCCACCGCCGGCAATCCCGACGCCCACATCATCCTTCGTGGTGGGCGCAAGGGCCCCAATTACTCCGCCGCCGACGTAGGGGCCGCCTCTGCCGCGCTTGCCGCGCGGCAGTTGAATCCGCGACTGATCGTGGACGCGAGCCACGCCAACAGCGGCAAGAACCACCACCGCCAGGCCGAGGTGGCCCTGGAGATCGGTTCCCAGCTGGAGAACGCGGGACCGTCGGCGGGCGCCGTTGCCGGCGTCATGCTGGAGAGCTTCCTCGTCGGAGGGGCGCAGAACCTCGACGTCGCTGCGCATGCGGCAGGGCGTGACGAACTGCTCTACGGCCAGAGCGTCACGGATGCGTGCATGGACTGGGACGTCACGGCATCGGTGCTGGGCCAGTTGGCGGCGTCGGCCCGGACGCGTCGCAGCCGCGGCTAGGGCACCGCAGTCTTTGCCGATATCCTGCGGAAAGTCCGTGGGGATTCCTGCGAAACCTTTCACATTGGCACCACGAGCACCTAGAGTTACTAACACATGGTTGTTGGATGGCTCAGTATCGGCACACCGCCATGTCATTCAGATGGGCTGCCGTTCGCTTGAGTAAAAGGAATAGAGATGTCTCCGGAGGCAAACTTCTCCAACGCACGATTCTTGACCGTGGCCGAAGTCGCGGAACTCATGCGGGTGTCGAAAATGACCGTGTACCGTCTCGTTCACTCCGGCGAGATGCCCGCTGTCCGTTTCGGCCGCTCGTATCGGGTGCCGGAAAACGCCGTCGAAAAGTACCTCAAGGGTGCCGTAGTCGACGGACACACGGAAACCGCCTGAGTCTTCTTGAGTCGAATACCCGGCTGCGGGCTCTGTACCGGGGCTACGGTCGTGGTGTGCCCCGGATAGGCGGTACCCTGTTAAGGAACGTTTTACGTCATTGTAAGAACCTGTCAGTTGTACAGTCTGCTGCTTAGCCCGCGGACCCTTCCCAACAGGCAGGTACTACGTCTAGCCGGTAAGGAACTTTCGTGGGTTCAGTTATTAAGAAGCGTCGCAAGCGTATGGCCAAGAAGAAGCACCGCAAGCTGCTTCGCAAGACGCGCCACCAGCGCCGCAATAAGAAGTAGCAATACTTCGCACTGCGTGAGATGTCCGTTGCCTTCCAGGCGGCGGGCATTTTCTTTGGCGTTTTTCGCTGCGAATCCGGACGCAGGCGGGAAAGAGAGTGGTCAGCGCGTGGGGCCGCGGAAGCGGGAGAAGCCCCGCCAGAGGCCGTAGATCGCCCCTCCGAGCGTGGCAGCCTTGAGGCCCAGTGTGGCGGCCCGTCGTCCGGAGCGGAAATCGTAGACCGGCCAGTTGTGCTCGCGGGCGTGGCGGCGCAACCGGGAGTCAGGGTTGATGGCCACGGGGTGCCCCACCATGCTCAGCAGCGGAATGTCATTGTGCGAATCGCTGTAAGCCCAGCACCGGTTGAGGTCCAGGCCTTCGGCCCGGGCGATCTCGAGGACGGCCACGGCCTTGGCCGGGCCATGCAGGATATCGCCCACCAGCCGGCCGGTGTAGGAGCCATCCAGAATCTCGCCGACAGTGCCAAGGGCTCCCGTGAGGCCCAGCCGGGAGGCGATCACCGTGGCGACCTCGATCGGTGTCGCTGTCACGAGCCAGACCCTGCGGCCCACCCTGAGGTGCTGTTCGGCCAGGGCCTTGGCTCCCGGCCAGATCCGGGATTCGATCATTTCGTCGTAGACTTCTTCGCCGAGCGCCTCGACGTCTTCGACCGTGAAACCGGAGGCCAGCGTCAGGGCGGAGTCGCGGACGGCGTGCACGTCGTCCATGTTTTCGCCGCGCAGCACGAACATGAGCTGCTTCCAGGCGAACCCGGCCGCCTGGGGGATGGTGAAGGCCCCGCGCTGGTGCATCTTGCGGGCCACATGGAACAGGCTGGCGCCCTTCATGAGGGTGTTGTCGACGTCGAAAAAGGCGGCTTCGCCGTGCTGCGATGATGCAACAGGCTGCGTGGCCACAGCGACGTACTTCTCCTCAGGCATGCATCGAGTCTAGTCAATGCCGCGGCGGGGTCCCGTCGCGCGGATCGAGGACGGGCCAATGAGCGCCGCGCTTCGACGCCGGCCGGCCGGCCGGGTTACCGTGGAACCATGCCCAAGCACGCGCCCCGCCCCGATGTAGTTCTCATCACCAAAGCTGACTGCCACCTCTGCGCCGAGGCGCGCGCCGCCGTCGGGCGCGTCACCGCCGCACTGGGGATCGGCTGGACGGAGGAATCGGTGGATGACGATGCGGCGTTGCGTGAGCGATTCGCGGAGGAGATCCCCGTGGTGCTGGTCGACGGCGTCCAGCGCGACTTCTGGAAGATCGATGAAGTCCGCCTGGCCCGGACCCTGCGGCGGGTGTTGGACACGCAGCCCTGAGACGCGGCTGCTTTGTTGGCTGAACTGCGGGGGCTTTAGAGTGGGAACCACAACGCGACGCAATGGAGCAGATGGTGACTTCGCTGGATTCATCCCCCGAGGCTGTGCCCGGGGGAGCCGGGGCTGCCGGCAAGCAGATTCCGCCCGCGGCCGTGGCCCGGCTGACGATCTATCTGCGCGCCCTCACGACATTGCTGGCCGATGGTGTGGACCGTGTCTCTTCCGAGTCGCTGGCAGAGGCCTCCGGTGTCAGTTCCTCGACCCTCCGCAAGGACCTGTCCTACGTGGGCTCCTACGGGACGCGCGGCGTGGGCTACGAGGTTCAGTACCTCAACCGGAATATTGCGGCGGCCCTGGGGCTGACGCACGACTGGAAGGTCGCGATTGTCGGCGCCGGCAATCTGGGCAAGGCCCTTGCCCGCTACGGCGGCTTTGAATCCCGCGGATTTGATATTGTCGCGATTTTCGATGCCGACCAGATGGTGGTGGGCAGCGAGGTGGGTTGGCTGCGGGTCAGCGACGCGGCAGACCTCGAGCCGGTCCTGCAGCGGACTGGCGCCAACATGGTGGTCCTGGCTCTTCCGGCCGCAGTGGCGCAGGGCGTGTGCGACCGTGTCATTGCCGCCGGTGTGCGGAGCATCCTCAGTTTTGCCCCGGTGATGCTGCAGGTCCCGCCCGGAGTCAACCTCCGCAAGGTGGACATGGCAACCGAGCTCCAGATCCTCGCCTACCATGCACAAAGGGCGCAGGATCCGGAAGATGCTGACTAGTTTCAGTCAATCTTTCCGGGTCCCACGCCCTGTGCGCAGGTGCCTTGCGGACTATTTGCCGAACGGGTTGCCAGGCTGCCCGTAGGGGTTTGCGAAAGGCTGCTGCTTTCGGAAGTACGGGGACGTCGTTGGCAGATACAGCATCACGATTGCCGCAATGCCGGCAAGTGCCGCCAGGGTGCCGATGCTCAGCGGGAAGAGGCTGAGGATCGAGATTGCGGCGAGGACCGTGCCGAGGATGCGCGCCCAGTTCTTGCCCTTGCGGACGTTGAGGGCAACGAGGGCATAAAGGCCGGCACTGACCACGGCGAAGACCACAATGGTGCCGACCAGGAAGGGCTTGATCTCGCTGAAGTTGACCTGGGCGCCGCCTGCCGCCATCTGCTCCTCGAACATGTTCCGGACGGCGGGGGTATCCAGCGTGCTGATGGACAGCAGGAGCGAGATCAGCCATACCGCGCCGGAGGCGACGATCAGCCAGAAGGCGATGTTGACGAGCTTGGGCACACCGCCGGGCGCCTGCTGCTGGCCGGCGGGGTACTGGGCATAGGGGGACTGGCCGTACTGTGGTGCCCCGTAGCCGGGTGCCTGCTGGCCGTATTGCGGTGCCTGCTGGCCGTACTGCGGGGCCGGGGGTGCCTGCTGGCCGTATTGCGGGGCCTGCGGTGCCTGCTGGCCGTATTGCGGGGCCGGGGGAGTCTGCTGGCCGTACTGCGGCTCGTTCTGGCCGTAGCCGGGCGTCGGCTGATCGCCCTGGGCGGGGCCGTCCGGGTTTGACGGCGGGACTGGAGGAATACTCATGGTCGGTCCTTTGTGTGTCGAACGGGATCGGCTACCGGGACCAGTAATCCTGCCCTGCCCCCAGCATGGTTCACTTCAACCGTACAGCGGGCCGGCGGCTGCGCGGATCATTCCGGAGAGGTATTCTCAGCCCCGTTCCGACGGCGGACTCCGGCCGCTGGGAGGCTGCGACGGGGCCGGCACCCCGACGGCGGACTCCCGCTGCGTGCTCTTGCCGGACGGCGGGTCAGACGCGGCCCCGCAGTGACTCGAACCAGGCCTGCGAATTGGGCAGCCACATCAATACGGTGGCCGCGAGGCTGACGATGAAGCCTGGCCAACTGTTGCCGTTCCGGCCGTCCGCGGCGCTGGCGCTGATGATGGCCAGGAGCAGGGACACTCCGGCAACGATCGTGAGGGCGAAGCGGGCCCACTCCCGGCCTTCCTTCATCTTCATGGCCAGGATGATCTGGGCGGCGGCCAGCGCGAGTGCCACCAGCACCAGTAGAAGCACCACAAAGCCAATGCCTGGAACGACGGCCAGAAGGACGAAGGAACCGAACAGACCGACAACGCCTCCCAGCAGGCCGAGGAGGCCTCCGATCAGCCAGACCCAGTAGGACACCTTCAACTCTGTCGGCATTCCCGTGACGCTGAACATGCTGGAGAATCCGCCCCGGGGCATGACATCGTTGAAGTTCCGGGGCCTGTCGGTGGGCATCTCGAAGCGGAAGCCTCCAGGGGACGCAGGCTGCTGCGGCGGCTGGTAGGGCTGCAGCCCCGGCGGCTGGTAACCCTGAGGCGGCTGCTGCGGCGGCTGGTAACCCTGAGGCTGCTGCGGCGGCTGGTAGGGCTGCTGCCCCGGCGGCTGGTAGCCCTCCGGGGCCGGCGGGCTGGCCAGGGGTGGTTCGGAACGTGTCGGCGGAACATTGCTGGGCGGCGGAGGCTGGGCACCCGGCTGCTGCGGCGGGGGTACATCATTAGGGTTGCTCATGGCTCTCACTGTAGACCGCGAAACAGCCGTAATCTAGGGAATTTCAGCCCGTTGCGGACCATGCCGGAACTCGGCTGGGCGGGTCCGTTAACGCGCTGGCGGAAGCCGGACCAACGCAGTGGCGGAAGCCAGCGCCCGGGCATCGCCCGGATTAAACACAGCCCGGATTAAGCTCAGTCCGGCTTAAACATTGTCCGGCTTAAACACAGCACCCCGCCCCATCCCAGGGATGAAGCGGGGTGCTGCTGCAGGCGTTGACTATGCTGCGGGGGCGATGAAAGCCAGTTCGAGGTTGACGGCAACCTTGTCGCTGACCAGTACGCCGCCGGCGTCGAGGACTGCGTTCCAGGTCAGGCCGAAGTCCTTGCGGCTGATGGTGGTCTCGGCGGACAGGCCGGCGCGGGTCATGCCGAACGGGTCCACGGCAACGCCGTTGAACTCGGTCTCAAGGGCCACCGGGCGGGTGACACCCTTGATGGTGAGCTCGCCCTGGAGCTCGTAGGCGTCACCCTTGGGGACGATGTTGCTGGAGACGAAGGAGATTTCCGGGAACTTCTCGACGTCGAAGAAGTCTTCGCCGCGGACGTGGCCGTCGCGGTTGACGTCGCCGGAGTCGAAGCTCGCCGTCTTGATGGTGGCATTCACCTTGGAGTCGGCGACGTTCTCGGCGAGGTCCAGGGTGGCTTCGGCGTCCTTGAACTGACCGCGGACCTTGCTGATGCCCGCGTGGCGGACGGTGAAGGCAACCTCGCTGTGCGAGTTGTCGAGGGTCCAGGTGCCGGTGGTGACGTTAGCGGGAAGTGCCATGGTGTTTTCTCCTTGAGTCGCGTGGGTGGTGCGGTTGGTCTGATCGTCAATTGAAACCTCAGTTGTTGAAGTCTCAACTAACTGCTTCACCCAGTATAAACATGCATTTGCATCTTTTATTCCAACTCTGGGGAACATTTTTCAAAACACTTGAGTTCTACTTCTTGTAGAAGATTTCGTCATTGCCCCTGCCCTTTGAGAAACTGGTACACATGCCCCAAGCCACTGTTCATTTGCTCCGCCACGGCGAGGTCAACAATCCCGACGGCATCCTGTATGGCAGGCTGCCGGAGTTCCACCTCTCCGAGCTCGGCCGGGAGATGGCCCGGACGCTGGCGGAGCACTTCAGGGAGCGGTCCGCGCAGGGGGCGAAGATCGTCCACCTCGCTGCGTCACCGCTGACCCGCGCGCAGGAGACGGCGCAGCCGATCGCCGAAGCGCTAGGCCTCGAGATCACCACCGAGGCCCGGATCATCGAGGCCGCCAACTACTTCCAGGGGCTCCACGTCAGCAAGGCGGAAATCCTCAGGCCGAAGCACTGGCCGATGCTGCGCAACCCGTTCCGGCCCTCCTGGGGCGAGCCGTACAAGGATCAGGCCGCCCGGGTCATCGCCGCCGTCCAGGACGCACGGATGCGGGCCATCGAACTCGGCGGCGACGGCGCCGAAGCCATCCTCGTCAGCCACCAGCTGCCCATCTGGGCCACCCGGCTCAGCGCCGAAGGCAAGCCCCTCTGGCACGACCCACGCAAGCGGGAATGCACCCTTACCTCGGTCACCTCCCTGGTGTTCGACGACGCCGGGAACCTCCTGAGGGTCGACTACAGCGAACCGGCTGCCGCCCTTCTTCCCGGTGCGTCCAGCACCCCGGGGGCCTGAGCATGAGCGACCGGAACGGACCACTCTCCCGCCGCAGCGTCCTGACAGCAGGCGGTGCGGCGCTCGCCGTCGTGCTGGGGCTCTCCGGCTGCGCCCAGGAAGATGCCTTGGCGAAGCAGGCTAAGGCGGGCGACAACAAGAACTACGTGGCCGGCGACGGGTCGGTGACGGAGTTCGCCGCCGCGGACCGCAAGAATCCGATTGCCATCAAGGGCACGCTATTCGACGGAACCTCCGTGGCCGCCGAGGACTTCCAGGGCAAGGTCACCGTGCTCAACTTCTGGTTCGCCGCCTGCGCCCCGTGCCGGGTGGAAGCGCCCTCGCTGGAGGCCCTGCACCAGGAGTTCAAGGACCAGGGTGTGCAGTTCTATGGCGTGAACCTCCGTGACGAAAAGGCCACCGCGGATGCGTTCGACAAGACGTTCAACCTCACCTACCCGAGCTTCAACGACAAGGACGGCGCCGTGCTGTTGGCCGTCTCCGGCCTCGTCCCGCCGGGAGCCGTCCCCACCACGCTGGTGCTGGACAAGCAGGGCCGGGTAGCTTCCCGCGTCCTCGGCGAAATCCAGAAGGGCACCCTGAAGTCCCTTATTGCCGCCGCCGTGGCCGAGTAACGGACGGCCCCCACCGTGAACAGCCCCTTCGCCGAAGCCATCCTGAACGGTTCGCTCCTGCTCGCAATCCCCGTGGCGCTGCTGGCCGGATTCGCCTCCTTCCTCTCGCCCTGCGTGCTGCCCCTCGTCCCGGGCTACCTGGGCTACGTCACCGGGCTGACCGGCGTCGACCTCCAGAAGCAGAAGCGCGGCCGGATGCTGGCCGGCATCGGGCTCTTCGTCCTGGGCTTCTCGGTGATCTTCGTGCTGCTCGGCGGGGCATTCGGGCAGCTGGGGACACTGATCACGGGCTCGCAGAACAAATGGATCACCCAGCTGCTCGGCGTGCTGGTGATCATCATGGGCGTCGTGTTCATGGGCGGTTTCGGCTGGCTCCAGCGCGACGCCAAGATCCATGCCAAGCCGCCCGCAGGGCTGTGGGGTGCGCCGTTGCTGGGCATTACCTTCGGCCTTGGCTGGGCGCCGTGCATCGGGCCCACCTATTCCGCGGTCCAGCTCCTGAGCCTCTCCGGCGGATCCTCCGCGGCCAAGGGCGCCTTCCTGGCCTTCGTGTACAGCCTGGGGCTGGGCATTCCGTTCCTGCTGATCGCCCTGGCCGTGCGTCGCGGCATCGGCGTGATGTCCTTCTTCCGCAAACACCGGCTCGCGATCCAGCGCACCGGCGGCGGCATCCTGATTGTGCTGGGCCTGCTGATGGCCAGCGGCGTGTGGGGGACCTGGGTTTCCGGGTTGCAGTACTGGTTCCAAACCGATGTGAAATTGCCAATCTGATGAGCGAGCGAGTGAACGCAGACAAGAAGTCCCCGGACCCCGGCGCCACGCCCGATGCCCCCGGCACCACCCCAGATGCCCCCGGCACCACGCCCAACCGCCCTGCCTCGGCTGATTCCACCAACCCCGTTAAGGCCGCGGTGTCCGCCGCAAAGGCGGAAGCTGTCCTTCCGGTGCTCGGCCCGCTGGGCATGCTCCGCTGGGCCTGGGCCCAGCTGACCAGCATGCGCACGGCGCTGTTCCTCCTGTTGATGCTCGCGGTCGCGGCGGTGCCCGGCTCGCTGTTCCCGCAGCGGCCCGCCAACCCTTCCATCGTCACGCAGTACATCAAGGACCACCCGGATTACGGCAAGCTCCTGGACACGCTGCAGCTGTACGACGTGTACTCCTCGGCCTGGTTCTCGGCCATCTACATACTGCTGTTCATCTCCCTGATCGGCTGCGTCGTGCCCCGGGCCATCGCGCACTACAAGGCCATGCGCTCGCAGCCGCCGCGCACGCCTGCCCGGCTGTCCCGGCTGCCCGAGTACGGCACGCTCGTGATCCCCGCCGACGCCGGGATCCCGGCGTCGCTCGCCATCACCGAGGCGGCCGGACTGCTGAAGAAGCGCGGCTACCGCGTCGATGTCCGGGACCGCGACGGCGCGCGGCCGTCGCTGGGGGCGGAGCGGGGGTTCCTGCGTGAAGTCGGCAACCTCCTGTTCCACACCTCGCTGATCGGCGTGCTGGTCTCGGTGGCGATCGGCGGCCTCTTCGGGTACAGCGGGCAGCGGATCCTGGTGGAAGGGGACACCTTCGTGAACACGCTGGTCGGCTACGACCAGTTCACGCCGGGCACCAACTTCCAGAGCGGCCAGCTGCAGCCGTATTCGGTCCAGCTGGACAAGTTCCAGGTCACCTTCGACCGCGAATCGAAGGGCAAGTTTGGCCAGCCCATCGACTTCAAGGCGGACGTGACCACCAAGGAAACCCCGGACGCACCCGCCAAGAAGGAGGTGCTCAAGGTCAACGACCCCCTGAGCTTGGGCGGCACGAGCATGTACCTCACCGGCAACGGCTACGCCCCCATCGTCACGATCCGCGACGCCGCCGGTAACGTCGCCATGCAGGGCCCGGTGGTCGCCAAGCTCCAGGGCGACAACTACTACTCTTCGGTGGTCATCAAGGTCCCCGACGCCAAGCCGGACCAGCTCGCCTTTGCCGGCTTCTTCCTCCCCACGGCCTTCGTCACCGACCAGGGCGTGTCCTTCAGCGGCGATCCGGAGCTGATCAACCCTCAGCTGACCCTGAACTCGTACTTCGGCGACCTCGGCCTGAACGACGGCGCCCCGCAGAACGTCTTCGAGCTCGACGTCAAGAAACTGACGCCGCTCAACGCCCGGAACCTGGAGACCAAGGGCATCGTCCTGACGCCGGGAACCACGCAAACCCTGCCGGACGGCAAGGGATCCATCAGCTTCGACGGCGTGAAGCGCTACGTCGGCGTGGACATCCACCACAACCCGGGCCAGCTCTACGCCCTGATCTTCGCGCTTTTGGCGGTCGCCGGCCTGGTCACCTCCCTCTACGTGAACCGCCGCCGCGTCTGGGTGCGGACCGGAACTCACGCGGACGGCCGCACGATGGTCGAATACGGCCTCCTGGCCCGCGGCGAGGACCACCGGCTCGCCGGCGAAGCCGCCAGGATCCGGGCGCTGCTGGCGGACGAATGGGAGCTGCTCGATCCCGGCACGGGGGCGCCCGGCACGGGGGCGGGCGCCGGGGCGTCAGGCGCCGGTTCGGCAACGGGTTCCCAGTCAGCTCCCAGCGGAAAGACGGATAATGACCGGGCGGCTGCGGACGTGCCCGGTGCCAGCCGAGATCAGACCTCCCCGGACCATCCCGCAACAGACTTCATCCCGTCATCAGCCGGCTCGCCTGAGTCAAAGAAGGATCAGTAATGTTCCCCATCAACGAAACCATGGGCCAGTACAGCGAGCTGTTCATGCTCCTCGCGGCGGGCACCTACACGGTGGCTTTCATCGCCTTCGCCTGGGACCTGGCCAAGAGCAGCAAGGTATTGCGCGCGGTGGACCTCAAAGCTGCCGAGCTCTCGGGTGCCACCAGCCCCGAGGCAGCCCGTGTTCCGGTAGGTGCCGGCGTGGGCGTAGGGGCCGCTTCGGGCGCTGTTGACCGCGCCGATTCGGACGTGGCCGGGCCTGTCGGCCGTTCCGAGCGCCCGTCGTCGTCCCTCTCGCGGGCTGTGCCCGGGAACAGCGCCGGGATCGGCCACACGGCCGACGGCGGTATGCGCTACGCCACCGAGCGCCGCGTCCCGGCCCGGGTGGCCGTCGCCGTGACCGTGCTTGGCGCGGCGATCCACGCGGCCGGCGTCATCACGCGGGCACTTGGTGCAGGCCGGGTGCCTTGGGGGAATATGTACGAATTCCTGACCACCGGCGCATTCGTGGCCGTGGCGGTCTTCCTGCTGGTACTGATCCGGCGCGATCTCCGCTTCCTGGGCACGTTCGTGATCGGCCTGGCCATCATCATGCTGGTTGCGGCCGCCGTGGCCTTCTGGACGCCCGTCGGCCACCTCGTTCCCGCATTGCAGAGCTACTGGCTGATCATCCACGTCTCCATCGCGGTGATCTCCTCCGCGCTCTTCACCCTGACCTTCGCGATGTCCGCGCTGCAGCTGGTCCAGGCACACCGGCAGAAGACTGTCGCAGCCGGCGGCGGGGACAAGCTGGGCTTCATGCGTCTGGTTCCGTCCGCGCTCAGCCTCGAGAACCTGTCCTACCGGATCAACGCCATCGCTTTCGTCGGCTGGACCTTCACGCTCATGTTCGGCGCCATCTGGGCTGAGAAGGCCTGGGGCCGCTTCTGGGGCTGGGACACCAAGGAAGTCTGGACATTCGTGATCTGGGTGGTTTACGCCGGCTACCTGCACGCCCGCGCCACCCGCGGCTGGACCGGAACCCGTGCCGCCTGGCTGTCGATTGTCGGCTACCTCTGCGTGGTCTTCAACTTCACCATTGTGAACCAGTTCTTCAATGGCCTGCACTCCTACTCGGGGCTGCCTCCGCTGTAGACCTCCGCTGCGGAGGCCCTTGTGGGCCCCACTCCATCGATTCGCCACGGAAGGCCTCTATGGCGCCTTGTTTAGCGGCCATTCGTGTCAGATGGGTGCCGGGCGTCGCGAGCACCGCGATTTCGCCTTGGCCTCAGGCCAGGGGCAGGGGTCCAGCCGCGCTCGGTCAGCGCCGCCCGCACCCGGGTCACTGCAGTCGGGTCCATCCCGGGAGCAAACGGGGTCAAATCCCACTGGGTCAATACGACAACGCGCCACCCTGCATCCCTGGCGTTCTCATCCCGGAAGATGTCGCTGCGACGCTGCGCCGGACCGGCGTGATGACCGCCGTCGTACTGGATCGCTATCTTTTCTTGCTCATAGGACAGGTCTGGGTCCTGGATCCAACCGCCGGTCTCGTCGAACATGGGGACGTTGATTCCGGGTTCGGGCAGGCCATGTCGAACCAGCAGCAGCCGGAGTTCGGTCTCTTTGGGGGAGTCCGTGCCGGCGCGAATCAGGGCCCTGGCCCGCAAAGCGCCCCGGTAGCCCGTCCTGCCCTGCTTCCCGGCGAGGAATGCGTCCAGTGCATCAATAGTGGTCAGTGGGTTCCTCCGCCGCAGCAGGAAATCCCCTGCAATCACCAAGTCATCGAGGCTCACTATGCCGGCGAGGTCGAACCACGTCCGCAGCGGGGAAGTGCAGCTCACCCTGACGCCGGCCACGATCTCCTCCGGTCCAAGTGACTGCTCATGACCCACAACGTTCTTGCGCCGCACAGCCCGCTGGCCCGGCCGACTCGTCAGATGGACGACAGCCAGGTTCTCCAAGGCCTGCGGCAGGGGGAAGCCCCACAGCACTGCCGCAGACAGATGGCTCACGACTGCGCCGGTCACAGCAGTGAGGGCATGCACGCGTTCCAGCAAACTGTCCGGGGTGGCGGCCGTGGCACGCACTCCGTAACAGGGGCTGACGAGATCCCGAGCCCGCGTCCGACGTCGGCCCAGCCCGGCGGTGCGGGCCTCGGCCACGGTGAAAGGCTGGTTTCGAAGATGCGGGGGAAGCTCGCTGGGATGGTGCATACGAGCATTCTGCTCCCGACCGAAGGGGTGCCGGGGGTTATCCACAGGACGGGCGCGGTGTGAGGGAGGAGTGGGACTAGTGAGCAGCAATGCACCGGCCCCCATAGCGCCCACTTGCCGGAGATGGCCGCTATGGGGCCGGTATAGCGGCCATGTGTGGCGAACGGGTAACGTCACGACCCACGATGGGAGGACGCAGCCGAGCGTGGGTGCCGGGGAAGGCAATGCCTGCCGGCAGGGCCAGAAGGTGCTATTTGACCTCGTCGGTGCCCTGTGTGCCGGCGTCGCCGGAGCCGTGCGTCTCGCCGGATTCGGAGCCTTGGCCCTCACCCGGGCTGCCGCCGCCGTCGAGCTTGCGCCCCTTGGCATCCAGCTCGTCCTTGAGCTTCTTGAGCCGGTCCGACTCGGCCTGGTTGCGGCGGCGGATCTCAAGGTTGCGCAGGAAGTCCGGATCGTCGTCCGGGGCGATGGGGTGGCTGTAGGTAACGGGAGCAGGGCCGGTGCCGCGCGGGCGGCCGATCAGGAACCACAGGATGGCGCCGATCACGGGCAGGACAATCTGCACGACGATCCACGCCGGCTTGGAAATGCCCCTGGTCTGGCGCGAATCAGTGCGGATCACGTCGATGAGTCCATAGACAAAGACAACCAGAACGGCGACGGCGACCACTACACGGAGCATGTAATCAGTCTAGCCTCCGGGGGAGTCTCCGGCGTTGCCGCTGCCTCCGTCGGGAGTCAGGGGACCGACGGGTCTGCCGGCGGATGCGCCCACGGCCGGAAGGCTAAACTTGGAGTGTGGCTTTCCTGAAATACTCCCTGATCCGGCTCGCGTTGTTCGCGCCATTGTTCGCGTTGTTTGTCTACCTGCAGCTCGGATGGCTGCTGGCCGTCCTCTGCGCCGGCATGATGGCGTTCGCCATCAGCTACCTGTTCTTCCAGAAGCAGCGGGACGCGGCGGCAGCAACGCTCCACCAGCGGTTCTCGGGCCACGCGAAGCCGCTGCGCAGCGCCGGTGAAGTCGCCGACGCCGACGCCGAGGACCGCCTGGTCGATGAGCACCCGGACATCACCGTCCACAAAGACAGCCGGCCCAAGGACTCATAGACCAAGGATTCCCTCAAGCCGCCCGGAGGGGCAGGCCCCTCAGGCAGGCCCTGTCGGCCCTGTCCGCCCGGAGATCCGGCCGCTCAAGCCGGCCCCTCAGCCAGGCCCTGCCGGCCCCGAGCTTCCCGAGCGCCGCTAGAATCCGCGGCTCAGCACCAGCCCCAGCGAGAACAGCACAGCGTAACCGAGGTTGATCAGCCCGGTCTGCTTGAGCACCGGAATCAGGCTCTTGCGCCTGCGGCCGGCGATCATCAGCCAGGACGGCATCAGGCAGGCGGGGATCAGCAGCAGCACAATGAGCATCCAGGGCCGGGTCGGCGCCAGCACAATCACGAGCAGGATCGCGACGGCGAGCATCAGTACGTAGCTTTCCCGGGCGTGCTTGTCCCCGAGCCGGACTGCCAGGGTCTTCTTCCCGGCTTTCCGGTCCGTCGGGATATCGCGGACATTGTTGGCCATGAGCAGGGCGCAGGCAATGAGTCCCGTGCCGATCGCGCCGATGATGGCAGCCAGGCTCAGCTGGCCGGCCTGCGTGTAGGTGGTGCCGAGCGTGGCCACGAGCCCGAAGAACACAAAGACGAACACGTCGCCGAGGCCGAGGTAGCCGTAGGGGTTCCTGCCTCCCGTGTAGCCCCATGCGGCGAGGACGCAGCCGAGACCCACCAGGATCAGCCACCAGCTCTGCGTGATGATGACCAGCGTCAGCCCGAACACCATGGCCAGCCCGAACGCGGCGAAGGCAGCGTACTTGACCTGCTCGGGCTTTGCGGCGCCGGAGCCGACCAGCCGCAGCGGGCCGACGCGGTCCTCGTCGGTGCCGCGGATGCCGTCCGAATAATCGTTGGCGTAGTTGACGCCGATCTGCAGCAGCAGGGCCACCAGCGTGGCCAGGACGGCGTTGAGCGGGCGCAAACCCTCCATCTCGTACGCTGCTGCGGTGCCGATCAGGACGGGCGCGATCGCGGCCGGCAGGGTGCGCAGACGGGCGCCTTGGATCCATTGAGCGGCTGTTGCCACGTTCAGTACCTCGTGTTGGTTTGGCGAAGCCGGGAGTGCCCGGCTCATCTATTTTCCCTGATGCAGCTCGTGGAGCCGAACCGTCATGCCCATCCGGTCCGGTTTCCCGTTCGGCAGCATCAGCAGTTCGCCGGCGGCCAGCACGGTCTTCGGGGCCAGCCGGCCCAGGACCGGCACCCAGGCGGCACTGGCGGTGAAGGCCGCGATGGCTCCCGGGGAGCTGTCGGCCACCGCCACGTAGGCGGCAAGTGCCTGTCCCCACTCGGCGGAGGGAACGCCGGCCACGAAAGCGGCCAGCACGCCGTCGAGCTGCTCCAGCTCCGCCTGCACATGCGCGGCGGAAACCTTTACGCCGCCGGTTATGACGACGTCGTCGGCGCGGCCCAGGACGGTGAGCCTCCCGGCCGCGTCCAGCGCGCCGAGGTCGTTGGTGCGGTACCAGCGGACGCCGTCGTCCTCCACGAAGGTTTCCGCGGTGAGTCCCGGGGCGTCCAGATAGCCGGCGGCGATGGTGGCGCCGCCGAGCAGGATGCGGCCGTCGTCGGCAATCTTCACCTCGACGCCGTCCAGCGGCACGCCGTCGTACACGCAGCCGCCGCTGGTTTCGGCGGAGCCGTAGGTCGTCACCACGCGGACGCCGGCCCCGCGCGCCGCGGCGAGCAGCTCCGGCGACGCCGGCGCTCCCCCCAGCAGGATTCCGTTGAAGCGCCGGAGCGCGGCGAGGGTCTCGGCCGAGGGGGAGTCCAGCAGCCGCTGCAGCTGGGTGGGGACGAGCGAGGTGAACCGCATCTTGTCCGTCAGTTCGAGCGCGGCGGCGGTGAAGGCCTCGGGCGTGAAGCCGCCGCCGAGGTCCATCACCCACGGCCGGGTCCCGGCGAAGAGCGAGCGGACCAGCACCTGGAGGCCGGCCACGTACTGCACCGGAAGCGCCAGCAGCCACTGGCCTTCGCCCTCGAGCGCCACGGCCGTGGCCATCGAGGACGCGGCCAGCGCGTCCAGCGTCAGGACGGTCGCCTTGGGCGTGCCGGTGGAGCCGGAGGTGCGCACCACAACTGCGGCGTCCTCGATCCCGGGCGTATCGACCCGCTCAACGGCCGGGGCACCGTCGGGGCCGACGGACAGTTCGACGGCGGGTCCCTCGCCGCGCAGCGCTGCGGCCAGCGCCGCGAGGGCAGGTTCGATCTTCACAGCTGCGGAAGTCACGGGGCGCCTTAGAAGTAGTACGGGAATTTGGACCAGTCCGGGTCGCGCTTCTCCAGGAAGGCCTCCTTGCCCTCCACCGCCTCGTCGGTCATGTACGCCAGCCGGGTGGCCTCGCCGGCGAAGACCTGCTGGCCGGCCAGGCCGTCGTCGGCGAGGTTGAAGGCGAACTTGAGCATCCGGATGGCCTGCGGGGACTGCCGGGCGATGTCCGCGGCGTACTCCAGGGCGACCTCCTCGAGGCGTTCATGGTCCACGGCCTCGTTGACCGCTCCCAGCCGGACCATGTCCTCGGCCGAGTATTCGCGGGCCAGGAAGAAGATCTCGCGGGCGGCTTTCTGGCCGATCTGGCGGGCCAGCAGCGCGGAGCCGTAGCCGGCGTCGAAACTGCCCACGGTGGCGTCGGTCTGCTTGAACCTGCCGTGCTGGCGGGAGGCGACGGTGAGGTCGGAGACGACGTGCAGCGAGTGCCCGCCGCCGGCCGCCCAGCCGTTGACCACCGCGATGACCACCTTGGGCATGGTGCGCATGAGCCGCTGGACCTCGAGGATGTGCAGCCGGCCGGCGCGGGCGGGGTCGATGGTTTCCGTCGTTTCACCGGCTGTGTCTTGTCCCGCATTTTGTACTGTGTACCGGTAGCCGTCGCGGCCGCGGATCCGCTGGTCCCCGCCGGAGCAGAAGGAGTGGCCGCCGTCCTTTTCGGAGGGGCCGTTGCCGGTGAGCAGCACCGTGGCCACATCCGGGGTCATCCGGGCGTGGTCCATGGCGCGGTAGAGCTCATCCACGGTGCCGGGGCGGAACGCGTTGCGGACCTCGGGCCGGTTGAAGGCGATGCGGACCGTCGGCAGGTCCAGGACCACGGTGCCGTCGGCGGAGCGCTCCACCTGCCGGTGGTAGGTCATGTCCTGGAAGTCGTCGAAACCGGACACGGTGCGCCACCGGGCGGGGTCAAAGACGTCGGATACCTTGGCGGGGATTTCGTTGCTCACAGTCCGAGTCTAGTAATCGGCTTAGCTGATGCAGAACTCGTTGCCTTCCGGGTCGGCCATGGTGTGCCAGGAATGCGGTCCCTGGCTGGCGGTCCAGAGGAACGTGGCGCCGCGGGCTTCGAGGGCCTTGCGGACCTCGTCCTTGTCCGCGCCGGCGAGTCTCACGTCCCAATGCACCCGGTTCTTGATCGTCTTTTTCTCCGGGACGGTCTGGAAGAGAATCCGGCGGGCGGGCGCTTTGGCGTCGAGTTCTTCGGGCGGGCGGATGGCTGCCCCGGCACCCCACACGAGCTTGCCGTGGTGGGTCATGGTGTCCGCCTCCGTCGCGAAGCCCTGCTCGACCATGGAGCGGATGAAGCCCTCGTCCTGCGGCTCCACGGCCCAGTCCAGCGTTTCGGCCCACCAGTCGGCAAGTTCATGCGGCTTCGAGCAGTCGACGGCGATCTGGATGTTCAGTGTCATGGAATGAAACTACGACGTCGGCGCCCCCGCCGGTAGGTCCCGGGCCTGAAAATGCCCGCGAGATGACAGTTCACGGAAGTGTTTTCGCCCGGGACTGCCGTGAAGTGTCATCTCGACGGCGCCCAGCGGTCGCTGTGGCCCCGCCGCTACTCGGGTCAGCCCTGCATCTGCTGCAGCTGCTCGAGGACCTCGGGCGGGATGGCATAGATGAAGATGACGGCCAGCAGGTTCTTCGCGGCGTGCACGAAATAGGAGAACATCACGTTCTTGCCGGTCCAGACGTAGACGAACACCAGGACGGCGCCCATCGCGAGGTAGGGCATCAGCACGGGCAGGCTCAGGTCTTCCTGGCCGACGATGTGCAGGGCCGCAAACAGCACCACGGACAGGGCGCAGCAGAGCCAGATGTTGACCCGCCGGCTCAGCTTGCCGATCAGCAGGTGGCGGAAGATGTACTCCTCCACGAAGGGGCCTACGACCACCAGCAGAGGCACCATCAGCCAGACCGGGACCTGCTGCATGAGCGCCTGCAGTCCGGCCTGGTTCGCCGAGGTCTGCACCGGTCCGCTCAAGGCGACGAGGATCGCGGTCAGGATCATCATGACCACCACCGCCAGCGGGACCATGAGGAGCGTGAACCACGGCCTCGTGGCCAGGACGCGGAGATCGCGCCCGGCGACGCGGCGCACCGCAGCCAGGGCCAGGATGCCGATGGTCCCGTAGAAGATCAGGTTCACCGAATAGGACGCCACGGCCGGGTTCGGCGAGATCTGCAGCAGCAGCGGCGCCAACACATCACCGGCCGCGGTGAAGAATGCGACCGCGGCCACGTAGAGTCCGGCGGTGCTGAGATCGAGCCGGGAGGCGCGATAAAGTTCCGGTCGTGGAGCCGGTGGTATGCGGAGAGCAGTGCCCATGCCACCAGCCTAGCGCCGAGGCAGGGTGGCACGGTCAAGTACAATATTCGGGACGCCTAAATTTTCTTTTCAGTGCGCCGAAGTCGCCGTCCCAACCCGTGGCGCAAGAAGGCGGTTGTGCTCGCCGCCTGAGCCGCCAACTGACGGCGGCACGTGCCGACGGCGGACGCACGCCAGTATTGACCTGCGGCGGCGAACTTGACGACGCAAGCCGCCGCCGGGCAGGCTGGGCACCTACTTGCGAGGACTCCTTGAGCGAACATCTCCGCCTTTCGGGCGTATCCCATGGTTACGGGGACCGCCAGCTGTTTGCCGGCGTCGAAATTGCCATCACAGCCGGCGAACATGTGGCGATCGTCGGCGAAAACGGGGCGGGCAAATCCACGCTGCTCCGGATTTTGGCCGGGCTCGAGGCCCCGGACGAGGGCACCGCCGTCAGCCACGGCCGCGTGGGCTACCTTGCCCAGACCCACGGCCTGCCTGATCAGTTCACCGTCAGCAACGCGATCGACGCCGCACTGGAATCGCTCCGCGCACTGGAGACCGAGCTGGACCGTCTGGAGGACGGGCTTGCCGGCGCGGAAGCGGACGAACTGGAGCGCTACGGAAACCTGCAGACGCAGTACCAGCTCAGGGAAGGCTACGCCGCGGAATCCAGGGTGGAGGCGGCGCTGGACCGGCTTGGCCTGGGCGGGCTGGACCGGATGCGGACACTGGGTTCACTTTCCGGCGGGGAACAGGAACGTGTGGCACTGGCCTGCGTACTCGCCGATCCCGCGGACATCCTCCTCCTGGACGAACCCACCAACCACCTTGACGCGAGCGGCACGGCCTGGCTGGAGGCGCGGCTGGCGGCGCACCGCGGAACCGTGGTGGTGGTCTCCCACGACCGCGTGCTGTTGCGCAAAGTGGCCTCAACCGTGATTGAGGTGGATGCCGAACGCCGGACGGTCAACCGGTATGGCAACGGCTACGAAGGGTACCTGCGGGAGAAGGCTGCCGAACGCCAGCGCTGGGCGCAGCAGTACCACGGGTGGCAGGACGCGATGGCTGCCGAACGGCTCCAGGCGGACACGATCGCGGGGAAGATGGGCTACGCCCGCAAACGCGACGGCGACAAAATGGGGTTTGACTTCAAGGCGGGCACGTGGCAAAAGGCGGCCACCAGCAAGGTCCGCAATGCCCAGGAGCGGCTGCGCAGGCTGGAGGCAAACCCCATCGACCGTCCGCCGGTGCCCCTGAAGCTGGCGACGGACCTGCGGGCGGACGTTGCGGCGGGACCCGCGCTTGAAGCCCGGGGAGTGACGGTGCCCGGCCGCCTGGAACCAACGGACTTCCGGGTGGAGGCGGGCCAGAAGATCCTCATCACGGGTCCCAATGGCGCAGGCAAGTCCACACTGCTCTCTGTCCTCGCGGGCACGCTGGAACCGGCCAAGGGCACCGTGGTGGGGCACGGCCGGATTGGATACCTGCAGCAGGAGTTGGAGCTTCCACAGCGCCCGGGGTTGCGTCTTTTGCCCGCTTTTGCCTCGGGCCTGGGCGGCAACATCGATGAGCACGCGGACGCGTTGCTGCGCCTGGGGCTCTTCCGGACCACCGAATTCCACGTCCCGGTGGGAAGCCTGTCCGCAGGACAACAACGCAGGCTGGCGCTCGCCCGGCTCCTGTTGGGCGGGTTCGGAACAATGCTCGTGGATGAGCCCACCAACCACCTGGCGCCCGTTGTGGTGGAACAGCTTGAAGCGGCGCTTTCGGACTTCGCAGGGGCACTGGTCATGGTCAGCCACGACCGCGCGCTGGGGGAGTGGTTCAGCGCGTGCGCCGGTGTAAACAGCAGCGGGAACCGCACCGGGCACGGCGCCGGCACCGGGACCTGGCTCCGGTATGCCATGCGGGACGGCGCCCTGGCGTAGCTGACGGAAACGCCGGGATATTCGGGGCCAAGATAGAATATTATTCGGCCATTCGGCCGATTAGGCGTCATTAGTTAGGGATAGCACCCGTCTGGTGTTGCCCGCGTCACGGCCAGGCCCTGAATTCTAGTACGATGGATGAGCCGCGCAAAGCTTTGACCTTGTGAGGTTCGGTACACATTCCTGCCCCACCGGGGCAAAACCCGAATGTACCCGAATCCACGGTCCTGTCCCGGCAACACCCCGACCTACAAGGAACCGCTGTGCCATCACTTACCCCCACAGAACTCAAGAGCGCGCCGGAGCAATCCACCGCCGTCGACTCGACCCTCAGCGCCGAGGGCTACAAGAAGACCCTGAGCGGCCGCCACGTCACCATGATTTCCATGGGCGGCGCCATCGGCGTCGGCCTCTTCATGGGGGCCGGCGGACGCCTGGCCTCGACGGGCCCCGCGCTGATCTTCTCCTACGCCATTGCCGGCCTCATCGCGTACCTGCTGATGCGTGCCCTGGGCGAGCTCATCATGTACCGCCAGACCTCGGGCTCCTTCGTCAGCTACGCGGGCGAAATGTTCGGCAAGAAGGGCGCCTTCATTTCCGGCTGGATGTACTTCATCAACTGGGGCATGACCGGGATCGCGGAACTGATCGCAATCGGCCTGTACTTCCAGTTCTTCTTCCCCAACGTGCCGGTCGAAGCGTCCGCCATTGCCGCGCTCGCGCTGCTCGTCGCCGTGAACCTGCTCAGCGTCAAGGCGTTCGGCGAGTTTGAATTCTGGGCGTCCTGCCTCAAGGTCGGCGCCATCCTGATCTTCCTCACCGTCGGCACCTTCATGGTGGTCACGAACGCCCAGGTGGGCAACGGCCACGCCTCCGTGGCGAACCTGTTCCACGACGAGGGCGGCATGTTCCCAAAGGGTGCACTCGTGATGGTCCTCGTCCTGAACGCCGTCATCTTCGCCTACAACGGCATCGAACTGGTCGGCATCACCGCTGGCGAGATGCAGAATCCCAAGCGTGAAGTGCCCAAGGCGATCCGCGCCGTCGTCCTCCGCATCGTGGTGTTCTACGTCGGTTCCGTCCTGCTGCTGGCCATGCTGCTGCCGTCGGACCAGTACAAGGCCGGCGTGTCGCCGTTCGTCACCGTGTTCGGCCAGATGGGCCTCGGCTGGGTGGGCGACGTGATGAACATGATCGTCATCACCGCCGCGCTCTCCTCCTGCAACTCCGGCCTCTATTCGATCGGCCGCGTCTTCCGCACCATGGCCAACAACGGCCACGCCCCGCAGTGGCTCACGAAGATGTCCTCACGCCACGTGCCGTACATGGCGATCCTCGCCATCGCCGCGTTCTACCTCGTGGGCATCATGCTCAACATCTGGCTGGGCGGCTCGCACGCCTTCGACCTCGCGCTCAACACGGCCTCCATCGGCGTCATCTTCACCTGGGGCGCCATCTTCGCCAGCCAGATCGCGCTGCGCCACCAGAAGGGCCGCGTCTCCAGCCTGCCGATGCCGGGTTCGCCGTGGAGCAGCTGGGCCGGCCTGATCGCACTGCTGGCCATCACCGTACTGATCGGCTTCGACACGATGACTAGCAAGTCCGGCGAGGTGTTCCACCTGGGCCTGTGGACGCTGGCCACCGTCCCGTTCTTCGCCCTGCTGCTGTGGTTGGGCTGGCAGAAGGTCAAGAACAACGAGCCCAAGAGCGAGCTCTTCAGCTAGCTCCGAAAAACTGGGCAGACACGACGACGGCGGCGGGCCTCCGGTGAGGGGGCCCGCCGCCGTTCGCTTAAGCCGTCGCCGCGGTGAGTGAGCACCCATGGGCCGGAGCCGCCGCCGCGTCTTGCCCCAAGGGCCGTGGTCGCGCCAACGCCGCATCCAACTGACGGAGATGGCCGCCATCCGGGTGGGATAGCGGCCATCTGTGGCGAATCGCGGCCTTGGAGGCAGTGCGGGTCACTGGGGCACCCCCAGACGCCTTGGATGCGCCGGGTTCACACCGAAGTGACGGAGATGGCCGCTATCCGGGTGGGGTAGCGGCCATCTGTGGCGAATCGCCGGCTCCGAATCGCCGGCCCGGAACGCCGGCCCGGAACGCCGGCCCGGAACGCGCACCCGGAGACAGCAACCGCCCGGGCACAAAAAGCGGCGTCGGATATCCCCCAAAGGAATATCCGCCGCCGCATTCTTTGAGGATTAATCCTTCTTGACGGCGTCCTTGACGTTTTCGCCGACCTTCTTCGCGTCGGCGACCACCTGGTCCTTCTGGCCCTCGGCGCGCAACTGGTCGTTGTCAGTGGCATTTCCAGTGGCTTCCTTGGCCTTGCCGCCGAGGTGCTCTGCTTCGTTCTGAATCTTGTCTCCGATACCCATGGCGCGAACCACCTTTCGTTTCCGGTTGAAATTCAACGGTGTTTCACCATAACACAAAGCATGCTTACTAATTCAAGGGTTTCAAGGGTTTCAATGGGCGATCTTCCCGCTAGGCTCGAAGCCATGGACCACAAAACCAGCCTTACCCAGCACATCAATGCCCCCGCGGACAAGGTGTGGGCGGTCATTTCGGACATCCCTGGATCGGCCGCAACACTGTCCAGCGTTGATTCGATCCAGATGCTCACCGAAGGGCCCTACGCCGAAGGCACCCGCTGGAAGGAAACCCGCACCATGATGGGGCGCGCGGAAACAGTGGAGATGTGGGTGTCCCAAAGCGAGCCTCCCTCGCACCGCACTGGCGGGAGTGCTGGCGACAGTGCCGCCGGGACTGCTGCCGGCAGCACCACGGTCAAGGCGCTGCAGGGCGGTGCCGACTACACCACCTGTTTCGTGCTGGTCGATCGTGACGGCGGAACGGACCTCACCCTGACGTTCGGCGCCGAGGTGGTCCAGCCGACGCGGCTCAGCAAGGTCATGATGGCCGTCTTCGGCGCGATCGGAATGCGCATCACCCGCAAGGCCCTCGCCAAGGACCTGGCGGAAATCGCGGCCAAGGCCGAGTCGCTCTGATGGCGGCTGCTGCCAGGGCATCCGGCACCGCCGCCAAGGCGCCCAAGGTCACGGCCCCGCGGCTCACGCCGGTCCGGCTGGAAGAGCTGCGGGACGACCCCTCCCCGGACTTCCAGCGCGGGGAGCGGTACGACGGCGTCCGGTACAGCCGTGCGGTCGCCGACGGGCTGGAACTGAGCGGAACGGACTTCGCCGAGTGCGAGTTTTCCGGCGTCTCCTTCAACGAGACGCAACTGCGGGGTGCCACGTTCCGCGACTGCATCGTGGCGGAGCTGTACGCCCCGGTGTTTACGGCGGCCAGGAGCAGCCTGCGCGACGTCGAGATAGGCAACCCCCGCTGGGGTTCCGCCGAACTCTATGAAAGCAACTGGCAGTCGGTGCGGATCGACGGCGGCAAATTCGATTACCTGAACCTGCGCGGCTCCAAACTGACCGACGTGCAGATCAGTGACTGCATCATCAACGAACTGGACCTCGGGTCCGCCACGGCAACCCGGGTGGCGCTCAAGAACTGCACCATCGGCACCCTCGACGTGAGCGGTGCGAAGCTCAAGGACTTCGACCTCCGCGGCACGGACTTCCGCATCCTCAGCGGGCTGGGCAGTCTCGCCGGCCTCGTGATCGACGACTACCAGCTCACCCTGCTGGCCCCGCTGCTGGCCAGCCACCTCGGCGTCGTCGTCGCGTAACCCTGCGGGGCTTTGGTTGACCCTCTTGCCCCGCCGTGTAATCTTTATAGAACGAACGGTCGGTAAATTAGGGCGTTTGCTCGGTCGACGCTGATTGCCGCCGCCGACAGTTCGTCTTGATGACAGATTTTCGATGACAGGTTTTCGGTGACGGAGACGTTTATCGCGTGAAGGGTGTACCCATGGCATCAGCAGTTGCAGGACCGCAGGCATTTCTCGTAGGCGGTGCCCGGACTCCCGTCGGCCGTTACGGCGGCGCCCTTTCCGCCGTCCGCCCCGATGACCTGGCCGCCCTGGTGGTCCGCGAAGCTGTGGCCCGTGCCGGCGTCGACCCGGACAGCATCGACGAGGTGATCCTCGGCAACGCCAACGGCGCCGGCGAGGAAAACCGCAACGTGGCCCGGATGGCCACCATCCTGGCCGGCCTGCCCCTGCACATTTCCGGCATCACGGTAAACCGGCTCTGCGCCTCGGGCCTGAGCGCCATCATCATGGCCAGCCAGATGATCAGGTCCGGCGCCGCGGACATCGTGATCGCCGGCGGCGTCGAATCCATGAGCCGGGCGCCCTGGGTCCAGGAGAAGCCCCGGACCGCCTTCGCGAAGCCGGGCGAAATCTTCGACACCTCCATCGGCTGGCGCTTCGTCAACCCGCTGTTCAAGAAGGGCGGCCTCTCCCGGGACGGCAAAATGACGTTCTCCATGCCGGAAACGGCCGAGGAAGTGGGCCGCGTGGACGGCATCTCCCGGGAGGACGCCGACGCGTTCGCCGTCCGCTCCCACGAACGCTCCCTCGCCGCCATCGCCGCGGGCCGCTTCGCCGCGGAAATCGTCCCCGTGACCGTCAAGTCCCGCAAGGGCGAGACCGTCGTCGACACCGACGAAGGCCCCCGCGCCGGCACCACCATGGACGTGCTCGCCGGTCTCCGCCCCGTCGTTGCCGGTGGCTCGATCGTCACCGCAGGCAACTCCTCCACCCTCAACGACGGCGCCTCCGCCATCATCGTGGCCTCCGAAGCGGCGATCAAGAAGCTCGGCCTGACGCCGCGGGCCCGCATCGTGGACGGCGCCTCCGCCGGCTGCGAGCCCGAGATCATGGGCATCGGCCCCGTCCCCGCCACGCAGAAGGTGCTGGCCCGGACCGGGCTCAGCGTCGGTGACCTCGGCGCCGTCGAACTCAATGAGGCGTTCGCCACCCAGTCGCTCGCCAGCATGCGCCGGCTCGGCCTGGACCCGGAGATTGTGAACCGCGACGGCGGCGCCATCTCCCTGGGGCACCCGCTGGGTTCGTCCGGCTCGCGGCTCGCCATCACCCTGCTCGGCCGGATGGAACGCGAGGACGCCAGGATCGGCCTCGCCACGATGTGCATCGGCGTCGGCCAGGGCACCGCGATGCTGCTGGAGCGTGTCTAGTGGCGGCCGCCCGCACGGGGCTCCGCCCGGACGACTTCAGCACGCTAAAGATCGAGGAGCGCGAGGACCGGCTGGTTGTGCTGCTCAACCGCCCCGAGGTCCGCAACGCCATCGACCAGCAGATGGTCGACGAGCTCCACCTGGTCTGCGCGCACCTCGAGCAGACTCCCAAGGTGCTCATCATCGCCGGCACGGAGGGCGTCTTTGCGTCCGGGGCGGACATCGGACAGCTGCGCGGGCGCCGGCGGGACGACGCGCTGCAGGGCATCAACTCCACCATTTTCGTGCGGATCGCCAAGCTCCCGCTGCCCGTCATCGCGGCCCTGGACGGCTTCTGCCTGGGCGGCGGGGCCGAACTGGCCTATGCCGCGGACTTCCGGATCGGCACGCCCGGCGTGCGGATCGGGAACCCGGAGACGGGACTGGGCATCCTTGCCGCGGCCGGTGCCAGCTGGCGGCTCAAGGAGCTCGTGGGGGAGGCCGTGGCCAAGGAGATCCTGCTCGCCGGCGTTGTGCTGCGCGCCGAGCGCGCCCTCGCCGTCAACCTCATCACCGAGATCCATGAGGCCCCGGAGCTGATGGACGCAGCCCACGCCCTCGCCGACAGGATCGCCCGGCAGGATCCCCTGGCGGCGCGGATCACCAAGTCCGTGTTCCACGCCCCGGCCGATTCGCACCCCCTGATCGACCAGTTGGCCCAGGGCATCCTCTTCGAGTCCCAGGCCAAGTTCGACCGGATGCAGGCTTTCCTGGATAAGAAGTCGGCCAAGAAGTCCGATATGACGTCCGGCGCGAAGCCCTCCACGACGTCGGACATGAAGCCCTCCACGAAGCCCTCCACGACGTCAGGCCGGAAGAAGCAGACATGAGCAGCCCCGCACTCCCCGCGAACCCTCCCGCGGACCTCCCCGCCAGTAACCTCCCCGACAGCAATTTTCCCCAGTTCGTGGGGGTTCTCGGCGGCGGACGCATGGGGGCCGGCATCGCCCACGCCTTCCTGATCAACGGGGCCAACGTCCTCGTGGTCGAGCGCGACGAGGAATCGGCCGAGGCTGCCCGCGAGCGGGTGGAATCGGCGGCGGCCAAGAGCATCGAGCGCGGCGCCACGGACGGCAACCTGGACGAGATGGTCTCCCGGCTCTCCGTGACGGTGGACTTCGACGACTTCAAGGACCGCCAGCTGGTCATCGAGGCCGTGCCCGAAGACTGGGACCTCAAAGTTTCCGCGCTGCGCGGGATCGAGGAGCGTCTCGCCGCTGACGCGTACCTCGCCTCCAACACCTCGTCCCTCTCCGTCAACGGCCTGGCCCGCGAGCTGAAGCGGCCGCAGAGCTTCCTCGGCCTGCATTTCTTCAACCCGGTGCCCGCGTCAACCCTGATCGAGGTCGTCCTCGGGGAGCACACCTCCGAGCCGCTGGCCCAGGCCGCGCGCGGCTGGGTCGAGGCACTCGGCAAGACCGCCGTCGTCGTCAATGACGCGCCGGGCTTCGCGTCCTCACGGCTTGGCGTCGCGATCGCCCTGGAGGCGATGCGCATGGTGGAAGAGGGGGTGGCCTCGGCAGAGGACATCGACAACGCCATGGTGCTCGGTTACAAGCACCCCACCGGCCCGCTGCGCACCACCGACATCGTGGGACTGGACGTACGGCTCGGCATCGCCGAGTACCTTGCCTCGACCTTGGGCGAGCGGTTTGCGCCGCCGCAGATCCTGCGTGACAAGGTGGCGCGCGGCGAACTGGGCCGCAAGAGCGGCAAGGGCTTCTTCGACTGGACCGACTGATCATCACGGGCCTCTAGGATGGTTCCGTGACTTCCCCGAACGGATCCGTCCTTGAACCGATCACCCTCACCGGCCGGCACGTGGTCCTCGAACCGCTGAGCCAGGACCACCACGACGGCCTCGTCGATGCGGCCCGGGACGGCGAACTGTGGCACCTCTGGTACACCAGCGTGCCCGCCCCGGACGGGATGGCGGCGGAGATCAGCCGGCGCCTGGCTCTCCAGGACGCCGGCTCCATGCTGCCCTTCACCACGCGGCTGATTGACCCCGCCACCGGCGGACCCGGCAAGGTGATCGGGATGACCAGCTACATGAACATCGACGCCGCCACGCCCCGGGCGGAGATCGGCTCCACCTGGAACGCGGCGTCCGTGCACGGCAGCGGCAGCAACCCGGATTCCAAGCTGCTGCTGCTGCGGCACGCCTTCGAAACGCTGGGCTGCCCCGCCGTCGAGTTCCGGACCCACTGGCTCAACCACCAGTCCCGGGAGGCCATCGCACGGCTGGGCGCCAAACAGGACGGTGTGCTGCGCAGCCACACCCGCTCGGCCGACGGAGCGCTGCGGGACACCGTGGTGTTCTCCATCCTGGAACACGAATGGCCGATGGTCCGGAACGCCCTCGAATCCAGGCTGGCCAAGCAGCGCTAGCGTGCTGAATAGGCTCCGGCGTCGCTCAGTGCTGTGTAGTACGCCTGGTAGCCCTTGGCGTTCGGGTGGAAGCTATCGGGGCTGCCCGGGATGGCGCCGTTGATCCACGGGCGTTCAGAGTTGATGCCGTGGCCGGCGAAAGCGGCCCGGACGTCGACATACTGCACCTGGTTGTCCTCGGTATCGGTGGCCCCGGCGGCTAGGGCGATGGACCGGTTCAGGCCGTCAGCCAAGGCAGTGGCCCGGTAGATGAACGGGGTCATCGGATCGGCCGGATCGAGGTTGAGCGGGTCGAAGAGGTATGGGTAGCCGGTCACCACAATCTTGGCGTTCGGCGCGGCCGCCTGCACGCTCTGGATCATCGCGGCAACGTCACCGGCCAGCTGTCCGCTGACGAGCAGGGCCGTCGCCGTAGCGCTGGCTTGGGCGCACGCCGCAGCAAAGGCGGGATCTGCAGAGCCGCAGTTGGTGACGATATCCCCAAACCCGAGGTTGTTGCCGCCAGCAGTGATGGTGACAAGCTCGGTGCTCTTGTTCAGCTTCTTCAGCTGGGTCTTCAGGACGTCCTGGGTCGTCTTGCCGCTGCAGGCCGCGTTCGTGACCAGCTTGATGGATTTGGCGTCATCAGCGAGTTCCGAATACGTGTTCTCACTGCGGAAACAATCGTCGAGGTACGGACCCGCCCCCTGCCCGGCGGCGTAGGAGTCTCCGAGCGCAATGTAATTGATCTTCTCCGCGGCTTCCGCTGGGACCGCCGCCAATCCCATGGTCATCGCCACGGTGGCCAGACCGGCAGCCAGAGCCGTTCGCCGGCGTCGAAGATTCAAGATTCCCATGGTGTTCCCCTCAGTAGCACGTAGGTTCAGCGCCCCGTGCCGCGAGGTGGTGTCAGTCCCGGCGGCAGGCGAACCGAAAAGAGCCCGGCGGCCACCGGGTTCACCGCCACCTTACGCGGGCGTCTGCACCCCACACCATGCCAATAGTCCCGTTGTGGAGATCTTTCGTGAATCCTGCCCGTGGATCGGCGCCGGTGCGTGTGCTTAGCTTTCATGATGACGATTCCTGCCGCTCCCGGAGGCCAAGCCAAAGGGATGATCGTGTCCGGAACAGTGGGCTGGGACGGGGCCGTCAACGCCTGGCACATTGGCGGCGTCGTCTTCCGGATGGGGCGCCGGGAATGGCTCACCGAGGCGGGCTGGCAGCAGGCCTACGAATCAGGCATCCGGACGGTCATTGACCTGCGGAACGAGGACGAGAGGACGCGCCGGGAGACAGATCCCCTGGTGGGTGCCGCGGCGCTCGCGGCGTTCGACGTCGTGCTGGCTCCCACGGAAGACCCTGACAACAGCGAATTCCGGCGGCTCTGCGGTCCGTACCTGAACAATCCCGCCTCGTACGCCGACAACGCCCGGATCTTCCCCGAGAAGCTGGTCAGGGTCTTCCAGGCGATTGCGGCGGCGCACGGCGGCGTCGTGATCCACTGCTCGGCCGGGCGGGACCGCAGCGGGATGATCGCCGCCATGCTCCAGGACCTCGCCGGAGACAGCGAGGAAGCAATTGTGCGGGGCTATCAGCGCTCGATGCGGGGGATCAATGAGCACCACCGGCGGTCGGCAACGCCTCATCCACACGAGCGGTACCTGCCCGAAGAGTTGCTGGGGCCGCTGCTCGAAGTGCGTGGTGAAAGCCTGTTGCAGTTCGTCCGCGCCCTGAAGGTGGAGGAGTTCCTGCGCGGCAAAGGTGTGACGGACCGGGAGGTCGCGGCCATCCTGGCCAAAATGGGCAGATAAGGTAGCCGAGTGAAGACTCCGAAGATTCAGCTGGTACTGCGGGCAGTGTCAGCTGCCGCCCTCGCCCTCACCGGCTCGTTCTACGCCATACCGGCGCTCGCCGACGCCGCAGCGGAACCCGCGACGACGGCGTCCGCCCCCAGCGTGCCGGCGCCGTCCCCCAGCGTGCCGGCCAGCGCGCCGGGCCCCAGCGCGCCGGGCCCCAGCGTGCCGGCCAGCGCGCCGTCCAGCGCGCCGGGCCCGAGCGATGCCGGACTCGCGCAGGCCGTCCGGCGGGATCTCGGCATGACGCTTGGCGAATTCAATGCCGCAGGCGAACAGGCCAGGCGCGCTGCCGACGCATTGCCCACCTTGCGGACGCTCCCCGGCTACGTGTCGACCAGGCTGAGCAAGGGCAGCATCGTGGTTGAAGGCGCCGGCGCCGAGCTGCAGTCCCGGGTGGACGAGCTAAACCATGCCGGTCCGGCACACTTCGTCCTGGTGGCCCCCGCGGCCGTCCCGGTATCGACCCCGGCACCTTCGGAAACGCCGGCACCTTCGGAAGGCCCGGCACCTTCGGAAACGCGAGCGGCCGGGGCGGTGGCGCCCGTGGTTGCTACAGCCGAAGAGCTGGTGGCGTCGAGCACCGAGCAGCTTTTCCAGGCTTTTGTCCGCGAAGTCGGGACCGCCGGGTTGCAGGCCGTTGCCTACACGGACGGCCGCTTCGTCATCCGTACCGGGGGAGCGAACGCGGCCGAAGCCGGTACGCCGGCCGGAGCGATCCTGGCCGGCGTACCCGGCCAGGCTGCACCGACCGGCACGGCACCGGGCAAGGTCTCGCCGGCCGCCTTCGTCGCCCGTTACGCGAATGTTGCCCTGGAACAAGGCTCACCCATTGCCACGGAGGAGGACGTGTTCGGCGGGCAGGGGTACGTCACCGAGCGGAACGCCACCTGTTCTGCGGGCTTCGGAGGGTTCAGTCCTGCCGGCAAGCCGGTGGTGCTGACGGCGGGTCACTGCGCTGAAGACGGCAGGGCCAAGACTGCTGGCGTCGAGCCCCGGAGCTCGGCACCTGCGTCCGGGACGACGGCGCCGCCGGCTCCCCCCTACCCGGCGCTCGGCACCTTCGGTTTCAGCCAGTTCGGCGGTGCCCAGAGCTCGTGGATCACCGGGGATGAGAACAAGCCGGGCAACGTCGGGACCGACATCGCCGTCATTGAGTCCCTCCGGAAGGGCCTCCATGTCCAGCCGGCCGCGACGGTCTGGGCTCCCGGCGCCGCCGTCGACCCGGGCCCCACGGCTGTCAAGATCATCGGAACGGTCGCTCCTTTCCAGGGCCAGCAGGTGTGCCGCTCCGGACGGACCACCGGTTGGTCCTGCGGCACGGTGCAGGAGCTTGGCATCTACGTCGTCGGCGGCACCACCCCTGATCCCGCCGACCTGCGGGCCTTCCGGGGCTTCCTGTCCAAGGACGTCCAGTCCAGCGGCGGAGACTCGGGCGGACCCTGGATCAGCGGCAACTTTGCGGTCGGGACCCACTCCGCTGGAGAGGGTGCCGGAGCCACCGAGAACTTCGCCATTGCCACGACGCTGGAGGACTCTCTCTCCCACATTCCCGGCGGCGTGCAGCTCCAGGTGTTCCTCAACAAGCCTGAGCTGGTGGCGCCGTCGGGCCAGACGGTCACGGCCGGGCATCCCATCACCGGCCGGGTCCCGGCGGCCCCGGCGTCGGCCGTTGCCGCCAACTCGAAAGTGCGCATCACCGCGGGCAAGAAAACGGTCGAGGTGCCGGTCGACGCTGCCGGCAACTGGGCTTACCCGGCCCCCGAGACCACCGGCCCGCTGACACTCACTGCCGAGACGGTGAACGGATTCAGCCGCTCGGGCACAGCTTCCCTGGCCGTCACGGTCACAGGCCTGGACGCACCGGTGATCACCACCCCGGCCGAAGGGGCGGCACTGAAATCCGTCACCCGCATCGACGGCACCGGAACCCCCGGGCTGACAGTGAAACTCAACGGCGACCTCAACGGCTCAGCAGTGGTCGCGTCGGACGGCCTTTGGACCATCCGCGTCGATGAACCCGCACCGGGCCGATACTCCATCCACGCCGTCCAAACCTCTCGCGGCGGGGCGGATAGCCCCTCCATCACCCGGAACTTCGCCGTTGACGCGCCAGCAGTTGTCGCGGCGGCGCCCGCTGCCCCGACTGTTGAACCGGCGGCGCCCGGGAACGCGGCCGCCCAGCCCAGCCCCGTCCTTCCGGCAGGCGCCGGCCAACTGGCGGACACCGGCGCCGGTTCGCTCCTGACGACGGCGGGGCTCGCTGGCGGCGCGATCCTCTTGGGCAGCGTCCTGCTCGCCGGTGTTAGGCTGACAGCGGCTCGGCGCCGCGCGGCCCGCTGACTGGGGCCGCTACTGGAAGTCGGCCAGCCAGAGGTCCGGGCCGAACACCTCGTACTGGATGTCTTTTGCCGGGACGCCGCCGGCCACCAGCGCGCTCCGGACGGACTTCAGGAATGGCAGGGGACCGCAAAGGTAGTACTCGGCGTCGTCGGGGAGATCCACCGCTCCAACGTCCATAAAGCCTGAGAACTCGGACCCGGACGCAGTCCCGCCCACCGTGGGATTAAGGAACCACGTCTTCAACGTCCCGTCCGGCAAGGCGGCCAGATCCTCCCTGACCTGTCCCCGGAGCGGGAAGGATGCCTCGCTGTCATCCGCGTGGAGCAGCACCACCTGGCGCGGGGAGCCGGACTTGACGACGTGGGAGAGCATGCCGGCCATCGGGGTGATCCCGATCCCGGCGCTGGCCAGGACCAGGGGCCGGTCCGTGTACTCCAGCACCACATCGCCGAAGGGTGCTGAGAGCACCACCTCGTCGCCCACCTGGACCTCGCTGTGCAGCAGATTGGACATCTCGCCGTCGGGAGTCTCAAGTCCGTGGACCCGCTTCACCGCGAACTGGCGGTGCTGCCCGTCGTCGGCCTTCGTGAGGCTGTATTGCCGGGGCTGGTGCACGCCGTCGTGCATGCGCATCTTGATCGTGACGTATTGCCCGGGCAGGGACGGCTTGACCTCGCGTTCATCAGTCCGCTCGACTACGAACCTGACCACGTCGTCCGTCTCCTGGATCCGCTCGGCCACCCGCCAGGTCCGCCAGATCGTGTCGGGGCTGAGGTGCACTGCGTTGTACAGGCCCCGTTCCTTGTTGATGAGCATGTTCGCCATCAGCCAATAGACCTCGTCCCACGCTGCGGCAACATCGGGCGTCACGGCATCCCCGAGCACATCCACGATCGCCCACATCAAGTGGTCATGGACAATCTGGTACTGGTCCGGGCTCAACCCCAGCGAGACGTGCTTGTGGGCGACGCGGGGCAGGAGATGGTCCGGCACCTGGTCCACGTTGTCCACGAGCAGTCCGGCGAACGCCGCGATGGAACCCGCGAGTGCCTGCTGCTGGCGGCCGTCGGCCTGATTCCCCCGGTTGAAGAGTCCATCCAGCAAATCCGGCCGCGCCTCGAACATGTGTTTGTAGAAGCGCTTGGCGATCTCCTCGATGTGCTCGCCCACGACGGGCAGCGTTGCCTTGATGACGGGAAGTGAGCTGTCTGAGAGCATGGTGGATCCCTTCCGTGCGACCGGTAATACCCAGCGGTGCCGGGCGAATCAGCACTTCCACGCTAACAGTCCCGGCCTGGGGTCGTCCGGGTCCATCGGCCCTACATCACTCGGCGGGACCGGCGTAGGCGAGCCCGGCCTGAGGCCGCCGGAACCTGCCGGAACCTGACGCTCAGCTCGCCGAAAGCTTGCGGGGTCGCCGTACGGCTACGGCGAGCCCGCAGCTTTTGGGCGACCCCGGTGGCTTCGCCCTGTCAGGCCTTGCGGTCCAGCAGCAGGTTGGTGATCCGCAGGGTGCACAGCCGCTGGCCGGCCTCGTTGGTGAGCACTACCTCGTGGGTGGTCACGGTCCCGCCGAGATGGATGGGGGTGGCCGTGATCGTGATGAGCCCCTCGCGGGCCGACCTGTGGTGGGTCGCCGAGACGTCCACGCCCACGGCGGTCTTCCCGAGCGTGCTCGCGTGAATGACGGCTGCCCAGGAGCCCACCGCCTCGCCGACGGCCAGCGAGGCGCCGCCGTGCAGCAGCCCGAAGGACTGCCGGTTGCCTTCCACCGGCATGGTCGCGACGACGCGCTCGACGGATTCCTCGACTATTTTCACGCCCATTTTCTCGTCGAGTTCCCCGAGGGTGATCTTCCACAGCTCGGTGTTCCGCGGCTCGGGCGTCATGGCGTCTCCTCTGTGGCCGGGTGGTTCAGGCCGGTCTGTGCTGCCGCAGCTAGTGTGCGGCAGGCCTCGTTCATGTACTGTAGACATATTACCGAACGGACGGTCAGTAATGCACTGGCCGTGTTGATCTTGCCCCCGTTGGAAGGACCCGTCAACGATGACCACCACCGCAACTGCTCCGGAATCCACAGTAGACACTGTGGGGATCGTTCCCAGTTTCATCCAGGATTCCTGGTGGACCCCCGACGCCGGCTCCGCAGCCGGTGCAGCCTCTGTCCTCGATGCCAGCACGGGTGAACTCCTCGCCAAGGTGAGCACCGAAGGACTCGACCTTGCCGCCGTCGTGGACTACGGACGCAGCACCGGGCAGGCGGAACTTGGCAAGCTGACTTTCCACCAGCGCGCGCTCAAGCTCAAGGAGCTGGCGCAGTACCTCAACGGCCGCCGCGACGAGTTCTACGCGCTCTCGGCACAGACCGGCGCCACCAAGATCGACTCGATGATCGACATCGACGGCGGCATCGGCGTGCTCTTCACCTTCGGTTCCAAGGGCCGGCGGGAGCTGCCCAACTCCCAAGTGGTGGTGGACGGCCCGATGGAAGTGCTCTCCAAGGACGGATCCTTCGCCGGCGAGCACATTTACACCCGAATCCCCGGCGTGGCCGCGCAGATCAACGCCTTCAACTTCCCGGTCTGGGGCATGCTCGAGAAGCTCGCCCCCGCGTTCATCGCCGGCGTGCCGACCATCGTCAAGCCGGCCACCCCCACCGGCTACGTGGCCGCGGCAGTGGTGAAGGCGATCGACGAATCCGGCATCCTGCCCAAGGGCTCGCTGCAGCTGATCTCCGGCTCTGTCCGCACCCTGCTGGACCACCTCGACTACCGCGACCTCGTGGCCTTCACCGGCTCCGCGTCCACCGCCAACACGCTGAAGTCCCACCCCAATGTGGTCAAGGGCGGCGTCCGCTTCACCTCGGAAACCGATTCGCTGAACGCCGCGATCCTGGGCCCGGACGCGGTCAAGGGCACGCCGGAATTCGATGCCTTCATCAAGTCCCTCGTCACCGAGATGACCGCCAAGGCCGGGCAGAAGTGCACCTCGATCCGCCGCGCGATCGTGCCGCAGGAAATCGTGTCCGACGTCGTTGCGGCCGTGGGGGACCGGATCCGGGAACGCGTGGTGCTGGGTGACCCCCGCGCCGAGGGCGTCACCATGGGTGCCCTGGCCTCCCGCGAGCAGCTCGCCGATGTCCGCGCCGCCGTCCAGACCATGCTCGACGCCGGCGGCGAACTGGCGTACGGCACCCTCGATTCGCCGAAGGTCACCAGCGCAGACGGGACCGTCGGCGTCGTCGAGGACGGCGCATTCATGTCCCCGGTGCTGCTGAGCTGGGCCGATCCGGAAGCCGACGAGGTCCACTCCCTTGAGGCGTTCGGACCGGTATCCTCGGTGATCGGCTACTCGGACCTGGCCGACGCCGTCCGCCTCGCCGCCCGCGGCGGCGGCTCGCTCGTCGCCTCGGTCTGCACCAACGACCCCGAGGTCGCCCGCGAACTCGTGGCCGGCATTGCCGCCCACCACGGCCGCGTGCTGATGCTCAACCGCGAGGACGCCCGCAGCTCCACCGGGCACGGCTCGCCGGTCCCGCAGCTGGTCCACGGCGGTCCCGGCCGGGCCGGCGGCGGCGAGGAGCTCGGCGGCATCCGCTCGGTCATGCACCACATGCAGCGCACCGCCATCCAGGGCTCGCCGAACATGCTGACCGCCGTCACCGGCGTCTGGCACACCGGCTCCGACCGCAACTTCACCCTGGACACCGAAGGCCTGCACCCGTTCCGGAAATCCCTGGGGACCCTGCACATCGGCGACGCCATCCGCTCCGGGCTGCGCGAGGTGAGCCTGGACGAGATCACGAAGTTCGCCAACTCCACCGGCGACACCTTCTACGCCCACACCAACCAGGAGGCCGCCGCGGCCAACCCGTTCTTCCCGGGCATCGTGGCGCACGGCTACCTGCTGCTGGCCTGGGGCGCCGGACTCTTCGTGGAACCCGCGCCGGGCCCCGTCCTGGCCAACTACGGCCTGGAGAACCTGCGCTTCATCACCCCCGTCGCCGCGGGCGACTCCATCCGGGTGACCCTGACGGCCAAGAAGATCACCCCGCGCGAGACCGACGAGTACGGCGAGGTGGCCTGGGATGCCGTCCTGACTAACCAGGACGACGAGATCGTGGCAAGCTACGACGTCCTCACCCTGGTGGCGAAATAACCCCTCCGACGCTCCCTCACGTCCTGCAGTTCCGGTGCGGATCCTCCCTCATCCCCTGAGGGAGCGTCGGTTGTTGGGCTGCCGGAGGTGAGGGAGCGTTGGTTGTTGGGCTGCCGGACGTGAGGGAGCGTCGGTTGGTGGGCGCGTATATTGGCAGGCTCTTTCCGCCCGGCACCGGCGTAAAATTTTCAACGTAGGAGGTGGCGAAATGACCCTAGTACTGAACAAAGCCACAACAGTCCTGCCAGTCGACGATGCAGAACGCGCCCGGCATTTCTATGCCGACACGCTGGGTCTCCCGCACCGTGGAGTGGCGGACGACGGAAGTGAACTATTCGGCAGCGACGGCGGCCCGATGCTGCAGCTCATGCCTGTCAGGGACGGAATGCATTCCGAGCACACGACCCTGAGTTTCGAGGTCGACGGGATCGAGAAGACGGTCCAGGAGATGGAATCGAAGGGAGTCCAGTTCCAGGACTACGACCTCCCGGATCTCAAGACCGAGAACCACATTTGTACAACGGATTCGGAGAAGTGCGCCTGGTTCATGGACTCGGAGCACAACATCCTCTGCGTTCACGAGAACATCACCTCGCAGGCTGACTACCAGCTCTGACGTGGAGTACTGAACGCCCCGCACCGGCGGACAGAAAAGGCGTCCCGGCTCCCCGGGGCGCTTTTTCTGTGCTCCAGGGTTGGACGCCGGCCGGGCGGGGGAACATTGACACGGACACGCCGGTATTCGTCGGCGAAACGCGTGCCGCGGCCGTCAAAGTGCCCCCGGACCGCTCGGGCGGGACCAGGGCGTCACGGGCCGGGTCTGCAGCACTCCGTCCACCGTCAGGTCCACGCGCTCGTTATAAAAACTCACCAGGCCGTGGATCTGTGCCGCGTCACGGAAGCGCCGGTCGTAACTCCACGCGATGTTGCTGCCGCTCTCGGAGCCGGGGAAGGTCCAATAGCGGGCCTCCCCCTTGTACGGGCAGACCGTCCTCTCGTGGCTTTCCTCCATCAGATCCAGCCGCACATCCGCCGGGGGGATGTAATACCGGACCGGGAGCATCGTCTCGTACAGCAGTTGCGCGCCGTTCGTGCTGGCGAGCGTCACGCCGTCGAGCGATACCTCCACGTCCAGGGACGACGCGCGGATATCCACGCGGTGGAACGGGTCGCGGGGATGGCCGATGATCTCCTCGTCATCCTCCAGCCATTCGAAGGCGCCGAAATCCAGGACCACGTAGCCGGCCAGATCCGGGTCCTCGGGCCGGAAAGCGGCTCCAGGAGCCGTCGCCGCTGCCGTCACGACGTCGAACTGTTCCCCGGGGGTTGTATGCCTGCCGAAGCCCGTGCGTGGGTCCAGCAACCGTGGCGCGTCCACGGAGAGTTTGACGCCGAACTCGGGGGAATCGGTTCCCGGGCCGCCCGGCGTCGCGAGTTCCGCCAGGAGTTCCGGCTCCGGCACTGCAAAGATGGGGGTGATGCGCCGCGGTTCCCAGATCAGGTAGGCGTGCAGGGTGTCGACGACGGTGTGCCCTGCGAGCCTCGCGCGGATCCGCTTGGCGGTGGGTTGGTAGCGCAGCTGGGGAAAGACGCCAACGATGACGTCGGATAGTTTCGTGGCCATACGCCCAGCGTGGCCTCGGAGCCCCGAAGCGTCAAGCTTCCCGAACCCCGGCGTTCCTTCAATTGCCGGCGCCCCGGAGGTCAGGAGCCCCGGCGCCCCGGGCGCCCCCGGCGCCCCGGAGATCAGCGGGGGACGTGCAGGCCGTGGAACGCCATGGTGATGACGTCGTCGGCCAGCTTTTCCGGGGACAGCGAGCCGCCGGGCTTGTACCATTCGACGATCGAGTTGATGGTGCCGAACAGCAGGCGCGTGACGGTGCGGGGATCGATGTCCTGGCGGAGCAAGCCCTGGTCCCGGGCCTCGGAAATCAGCGCGGCGACCTTGTGGTCGAAGGTACGGCGCCGTTCCAGCGCGTTTCGCTCGATCTCCGTGTTTCCGCGCAGGCGCAGCAGCAGCGTCACGAAGGGCAGCCGCTCCACCAGCACGGAGACGGTCTGGCGGACCACAAACTCCAGCCGGGCATCGGCGGAACCGGACGTGGCCGCGGGCTGGTCGAGGATTGATTCAAGGCCGCCCAGGGCATGGTCCAGCGCCAGCTTCAGCAGCTCGCCCTTGGACGGCACGTGGTGGTAGATCGCGGACTTGGAGATGCCCAGATTCTCGGCGAGGATTCCCATGGAGGTGGCGTCGTAGCCATGGCGGTTGAAGACCTCGACGGCGATCACCAGCACCGACTGCTGGTCATAACCGGGACGGCCGCGCTTGGTGGTGGTTGCTGTGCTGGGCATACTCGCTAGTTTCTCACGGTAGGTCGGCCGGACGGGAAAGGCGTCAGGCCTTGGGGCGCAGGTCGTAGATCCGGCGGAGCTTGCCGTTGGACCGCTCCAAGGATCCCGGTTCGACGACGTCGACGGTGCAGGAGGACCCCACATGGATCTTGATCTGCTGCTGCAGGGTGCGGGCCGCCGTCGTGCTTCCCTCGAGGGTGACGGATTCGCGCCGTTCGATTTTCACCGTGAGTTGGTCCATGCGCTGGCCCTCGGGGCGCGTGAGTTCGAGCTGGAAGTGCGGGCTCAGCTCCGGGATGCGCAGCGCGATTTCCTCGATCTGCGAGGGGAACAGGTTCACGCCGCGCAGGATGATCATGTCGTCGCTGCGGCCGGTGATGCGGCCCATGCGGCGGTGCGCCGGGCGCGCGGTGCCCGGCAGCAGGCGGGTGAGGTCCTTGGTGCGGTACCGGATGATCGGCAGCGCTTCCTTGGTGAGCGAGGTGAAGACGAGCTCGCCCGGTTGGCCGTCGCCGAGGACTGTGGTGGGGTCGAAGGCGTCGATGATTTCGGGGCGGAAGTGGTCCTCCCAGATGTGGCAGCCGTCCTGGGTTTCCACGGCTTCGCCGGCCACGCCGGGGCCCATGACCTCGGAGAGGCCGTAGATGTCGCAGGCCTTGATGTTCATGGTCACTTCGAGCTCGTGCCGCATTTCCTCGGTCCATGGCTCGGCGCCCAGAACGGCGTATTTGAGTGAGGTGGAGGCCGGGTCGATACCCTGCTTGATCATGGCGTCGGCGATGGTCAGCAGGTAGGTGGGGGTGGCCAGGATCGCGTCCGGCTTGAAGTCCTGGATGAGGGTGATCTGGCGCTCGGTCTGGCCGCCGGAGATGGGGATGACGGTGCAGCCCAGGGCCTCGGCGCCGGCGTGGGCGCCCATGCCGCCGGTGAACAGGCCGTAGCCGTAGGCGTTGTGGACCTTCATCCCCGGACGGACGCCGGAGGCGCGCAGCGAGCGTGCCACGAGTTTGGCCCAGTCGGCGAGGTCCTTCTTGGTGTAGCCAACCACCGTGGCGCGGCCGGTGGTGCCGGAGCTGGCGTGGATCCGGGCCACCTCGTGCTGGGGCACGGCGAACATGCCGAAGGGGTACTCCAGGCGGAGGTCTTCCTTGGTGGTGAAGGGGAACTTGGCCAGGTCGGAGAGCTCGCGGAGGTCCGTGGGGTGGACGCCGGCCTCGTCGAACTTGCGCTTGTAGAGCGCAACGCGGTCATAGGCGTAGGCCACGGTGTGCTGCAGGCGGCCGAGCTGGAGCGCCTCGAGCTCGTCGCGGGAGATGGTTTCTTCGCGGTCCAGGACGGCATCACTGGTGGCGGCGACGGTTTCTTGGGTCATCTGGGTTTCCCTGTTTCTATTTCTTGGAGATGGTGCGGCTGCGGCCGCGGAACTCGGCGATGAGTTCCCACGAAGGGGCATCGGTGGCGGTGTCGGTGGGGAGTTCCCCAGGGCGCGTGGCCGGGAGGGCCGCGCCGGCAGGGGATGCCGCCGTCGGGGTGGCGCCGGGGTCTGCGGCGTAGATCTGGACGTCGTACAGGCCGCTGCGCCCGGTGCTGGCGCGGCGGTTGGCGACGGCGGTCAGTACCTGTCCGCGGAAGGCCGGCTGCAGGAAGTTGATGTCGACGCCGGCGGCAACGGTGATGGTGTCTGTGTTGATCCCGGCTTCGCCGGGCTGCGGGTTGGCCGGGTTGCAGGCCAGCGCGAAGGCGGTGTCGCCGAAGGCGAAGATCATTCCGCCGTGGGCCATGCCGAAGCCGTTGAGCATTTCCTGCCGGAGCGTCATCCGGACCGTGGCATGTCCGTCGTCCAGCGCCACAACTTCGATGCCCATCCACTCCGAGGCGTAGTCGTCTTTCAGGATGGGGTGCGTGCCACCGGAAACCGTCAGTTCAGCCATGCGTCATTGCCTCCAGCTTTATTTACCGAATGTTCATTAGGTAATCCCATGTGGGGGCCCGCTGTCAAGGACGGGCGCGGGATTAGGCTGCTGCCGGATACCGCAATCCAGGCCGGACGCAGGCTTGTCGGCAAGAGAAGTAGGCTGGGAGCGGAGCAGCACCACTTCACAGCAAAGGGCGGGCCATGGCCAAGGGAATCTACGTCAGCGCGACCACCCCGGGTTCCGGCAAGTCGCTGATAGCCCTGGGCCTGGCGGACACCCTGCACCGGCATGCCGACCGGATCGGCTTCTTCAAACCCGTGGTCCACGGCCCTGACGCTGCTTCGGACCCGATGGTGGCGCTGATGAAGGCCCGCTTCGACCTCGACGACGACCGCTGCCGCGGCGGGCTGACGTACGCCGCAGTCCGCGGACTGCTCGCCGAAGGAAAGCGCGAGGAGATCGACTCCCGCTGCGTGGAAATTTTTTCCGAGATGGGCCGGCACTGCGACGTCGTGATCGTCGAGGGGACCGATCTGACCGGTCAGGACGCCGCTGTCGAGTTCGACCTCAACGCGAGGCTCGCGAACAACCTCGCCGCCCCGGTGGTCGCCGTCGTCGGGGCGAAGGGGCGCACCGTCGCGGAGGCCGCCGACGCCGTCGAGGTGGCCCGCAAGGAACTCCTCGCCGCGCGGTGCTCGCTCCTGGCCATCATGGTCAACCGCGCCGCCCCGGCGGACTTTGAGGCCATTGCCGCCGCGGTCCGCCCCGGAGCCTCCGGCAGGCCGGTCTACGTTTTCCCGGAGCTGGAGGACATCGCGCGCCCCACCACGGGCGAGGTGGCCTCCGCCCTGGGGATCGGCCAGGTGGCCGGGCTGCCGGACCTGGAACGCGATGTGCACTCCATCAAGGTGGCCGCCATGAGCGTGGCCAACTTCCTGCACGAGCTCGACGACGGCGCGCTGGTGATCGTGCCCGGCGACCGGGCGGACGTGCTGGTTGCCTGCCTCGCATCCTCGTTTTCGCCGGAGTTCCCCGTGCCCTCCGCGCTGATCCTCACCGGCGGCCTGGCCCCGGACCCCAACATCTACTCGCTGCTGGCGCAGGCCCCGTTCCCGGTGTTTGCCGCCCCGGACGATACGTATGTTACGGCCAAGCGGGTCTCCGAGGTGCGCAGCGAGATCTGGTCCGGGCACCGCCGCAAGGTGGCCTCCGCCCTGGGCCTGTGGTCCAGGCGCGTAGACGAGGCCGAACTCATCGAACGGCTGCACCTGCCGCGGCCGGAACGGATGACGCCGCTGCGCTTCCTGCACGAGCTGATCCAACGGGCCCGCTCGCAGCGCCGGCACATCGTCCTGCCCGAAGGCACGGACGTCCGGATCCTGCGCGCGGCCGAAATCCTGCACCGCCGCGACGTCTGCGAGCTGACAGTACTGGGCCGCGAGTCCGAGGTCCGCGAGATCGCCTCCACCCACGGCATCGACCTGACCGGCATCAACATCATTGACCCGGCCGGCTCGGAGCTCCGCCAGGGCTTCGCGCAGAAGTACGCGCAGCTGCGTGCGCACAAGGGCGTGGACCTGGCCCGGGCGTTGGAAGCCATGCTGGACGGCAGCTATTTCGGCACCATGATGGTCCAACTGGGGGTGGTGGACGGCATGGTGTCCGGTGCCGCCCACACCACGGCCCGCACCATCCGTCCGGCGCTGGAGTTCGTCAAAACCCGCGACGGCGTCAAGATCGTCTCCTCCGTGTTCCTGATGCTGATGCCGGACCGGGTGCTGGTGTACGGCGACTGCGCCGTGAACCCGGAACCAAACGCCGAGCAGCTGGCGGACATCGCCCTGGCCTCGGCCGAGACGGCCGCGCAGTTCGGCGTGGAGCCGCGGGTGGCCATGCTGTCCTACTCCACCGGCGTTTCCGGGACCGGCGGGGCCGTCGACAAGGTCCGGTCCGCCACCGAGCTCGTCCGCGCCCGGCGCCCGGACCTCCCGGTGGAGGGACCCATCCAGTACGACGCCGCCGTGGACGCCGCCATCGCCGAGTCCAAGATGCCGGGCTCCTCGGTGGCCGGGCAGGCGACCGTCTTCATCTTCCCGGACCTGAACACCGGCAACAACACCTACAAGGCGGTCCAGCAGACCTCCGGTGCGGTCGCCGTCGGGCCCGTGCTGCAGGGGCTGCGCAAACCGGTGAACGACCTGTCCCGCGGCTGCACGGTGGAGGACATCGTCAATACGGTGGCCATCACCGCGATCCAGGCCCAATCCGTGGACGGGCAGTCCGTCCAGTCCGTGCCGTCCCTCGAAGCCCAGTCCCTCGAAGCCCAGGCGTAGGAGTCCCCATGCTCGTGCTCGTCATCAACTCAGGCTCCTCCTCGCTCAAGTACCAGGTGCGCGACGTCGAAGCCGGCAGCGTGCTGGCCGAAGGCCTGGTCGAGAAAATCGGGATGGGCAACGGCGGTGACGGCGACGGTGAAATCGAAGGCCCGCGGGACCACGCCGAGGCCCTGGAGCAGGTGGACGCCGCCATCCACGCGGCGCTGGGGGACCGGGTGCTGGACGCCGTCGGGCACCGCGTGGTGCACGGCGGGGAGCGCTTTGCCGAGCCGGTGCTGGTCAACAGCGAGATCACCCGGGCGATCGAACGGCTCAACCCGCTCGCGCCGCTGCACAACCCCGCCAACGTCCTCGGGATCCGCGCCATCTCGAAGAAGTGGCCCGAGCTGCCGCAGGTGGCCGTGTTCGACACCGCCTTCCACCGCACCCTGCCCGAGCACGCCTGGCGCTACGCGGTGCCGGACGAGCTGTACACGAACCATGGCATCCGCCGCTACGGCTTCCATGGCACCTCGCACGAATATGTGGCGCACCGGGCCGCGGGGCTGCTGGACGTCCCGGTGGAGGAGTTCGACGCCGTCATCGCCCACCTGGGCAACGGCGCCTCCGTCACGGCGATCCGCGGCGGACAGTCTGTGGACACATCCATGGGCTTCACCCCGCTGGAGGGTCTCGTGATGGGCACCCGTTCCGGCGACCTGGATCCGTCGATCCTGGTGTTTCTCGGACGGGCCGGCTGGTCGCCCGAGGACCTCGATTCCATGCTCAACCGGCAGTCCGGCCTCAAGGGCCTGGCCGGAGACAACGACATGCGCTCCGTGGTGGAGGCCGCGGAAGGCGGCGATGCCAGGGCGGCCATGGCCCTCGCCGTCGCCTCCTACCGGCTCGCGAAGTACATCGGCGGCTACCATGTGGCGGTGGGCGGGGCCAAAGCGCTCGTCTTCACGGCCGGGATCGGCGAGAACTCGCACCAGTTCCGTGCCCTCGTGGCGGACCGGCTGGGCGCCCTTGGCGTGCAGCTCGACGCCGGCCTGAACCGGCAGCGCTCCAAGGAGCCCCGGGTGATTTCCACCCCCGCCTCGGCCCTGCCGGTGCTGGTGGTGCCCACCGACGAGGAACGCGCGATCGCGGAGGCCACGGCCGCCGTCGTCGGGGTGTCCGGTGAGGCGGGTTAGGCCATGACGGAACTGGACCTTCCCCTGCGCACCGGGCGGCTGGTGCTGCGCCGCTTCGAGGCCGCGGACCTGGACGCGTACCACGCCTACCATTCGCTGCCGGAGACGGCACGGTTCCTGCCTGGCGAGGCGAAGAGCTACTCGCAGTCCATGGAGTCCGTGGGTAAATACGCCAACTTCGTCTTCGAGAAGGAGGGCGACTGGGTGTGTCTGGCCATCGAGGCCGCGGACTCACCCGGCGTGCTGCTCGGCGAGGTGGTGCTCAAATGGCTGCCCGTCCGCGGGCAGGCCGAGATCGGCTGGAGCCTGGCGCCGGAAGCGCGCGGCAGGGGCATCGCGTCCGAGGCCGCCTACGCACTGCTCAAGCTGGGCTTTGAGGAGCTCGGCTTCCACCGGATCGACGCCAAGCTGGATGCCCTCAACACGGCCTCCGCGGCGCTGTGCGAACGCCTCGGCATGCGGCTGGAGTCCACCCAGGTGGACAAGTGGCACTACAAGGGACAGTGGGCCACGGAAGTCGTCTACGCCATCCTCGAGAACGAATGGAAGGCCCGGCCGCCCGCTTAAGACTCGGCGGTTCGCTTAAGACTCGGCGGTTCGCCAAGGATGGCCGGAATGAGGGGTCTCATTCCGGCCATCTTGGGCGAACGGTGCACGCAGGCGGCACCCGGCCAGCGGCGCCGGCATCGGACTCAAGGTCCTCACCGGCCAGGGAGCGGCCATCGACCCGCCCGCCGCATCAACGACGACGTCAGCCTGTTCCTGAAGCGCAGCTGAGCCCCGGACGGGCTCCGGCACGACGCTCCCGCCCAGTTGCTCCCACACGCAACAGCCCGCACCCGTGGAATCCCGCGGTTCCTTGGGTTGAAACGGGTTCCGGCACCGAGTAACTGGGCTGGAGCGTCGCCACCCGGGCAGCAAGGACGAAGGCAGCCACCCCGCCACTGAGCATGCTCAGTGGCGGGGAGGTTGCAGGCCGAGGAAGTCGGCCACGCCATCCTCGAGGACGGATGGGAGTCCCGGCAGCCCGCTCAGGTCTCAACGATTCGACGAAGATGGCCGCTATGAGGGGTCCACACCGGCCATCTTTGGCGAATGGGCGAGCCGCGGCCGAGCCTGCGCCCAAGCGCCCCGCGAGCCAGCCCGCGCCCGAGCCGCCCCGGCCGAGCCCGCGAGCCGCTGCGGCAGCCCGGCCTACTTCAGCCCGGCGCCCGGCAGAGCCCGCGAGCCGCCCCGCAGCCCGGCCTACTTCAGCCCGGCGCCCGGCAGCAGCTCGGTGGCGCCCAGGGAATCGGCTACGAAGGCGTAGTCCCAGGCGCGCTCCTTCCACTGCACGTAGCGTCCGGAGGCACCGCCATGGCCGCCTTCCATCTCGATCTTCATCACGATCGGCTCGCTGCCGGTGTTCAGTTCGCGCAGGCGCTGCACCCATTTCGCGGGCTCCACGTAGAGCACCCGGGTGTCGTTGAAGCTCGTCACGGCGGCGATCTTGGGGTAGGCCACCTCGCGGACGTTTTCATACGGTGTGTAGGACTTCATGTAGGCGTACACATCCGGGTCCGTGATGGGGTTTCCCCATTCCTCCCATTCCAGCGCGGAGAGGGGAAGCTCCGGGTCCAGGATGGTGGTCAGGGCGTCCACGAACGGGACGGCGGCCACGATCGCGGCATACTTTTCCGGTGCGATGTTGGCGACGGCGCCCACCAGCAGGCCGCCGGCGGAACCACCCATGGCGGCGATCCGCGCCGGATCAACCCAGCCGGAGCCGGCAAGCCAGTCGGTGGCGGCGATGAAATCGGTGAAGGTGTTCTTCTTGTGCAGCTTCTTGCCGGTGTCGTACCAGTGCCGGCCGAGTTCCCCGCCGCCGCGGATGTGGGCGATCACGAACACTACGCCCCGGTCCAGCAGGGAGAGCCGGGGGATGCCGAATCCCGGATCCATGCTCAGCTCATAGGAGCCGTAGCCGTACACCAGCCCGGCCGCCGTCGCGTCACGCGCAACGGAGGCGTGGCGCAGCACGGAGAGCGGGATCCGGGTCCCGTCCGCGGCCACGGCCCATTCCCTGGTGGCCACATAGTCAGACGGCGAGTAGCCACCCAGGACCGGGCTTTCCTTGCGCAGCAGCAGTTCACCGGCAGGCCTCTCCGCTGTGGGCAGCACGAAGTCGTAGACCCGCGACGGGGTGAAGTAGGAGGTGTAGCCCATCCGGATCACGGGGGCCTCGTAGTCGGATCCGGCGACGCCGGCCGTGTACAGCTCCTCGTCGAAGGAGGGTTCCACCGGCTCGCCCTGCTCCGGCGTTCCGAGCCCGGCCAGGGGCAGGACCTGCACGCGCTCGATCGTGTCCTTGCGGATGGAGACCACCAGGTGCGTCGATGTGACGCCGGCGCCGTTGACGCGCACCTCGTCCGAATGCGCGACGACGGTGGTCCAGTGCTGCTCGGCGGCCGGTTTGGCGAGCTCCGCCGGGTCCACGAGCGAGACCATGGAGTTGGCGGCGTCCTTGTTGTGGCTCAGCAGGATCCGCTCCTGGCTCCGGCCGGCCGCGTCCGCCAGCAGGAACGGCTCGGCCTCGTAGAGGATCCGCTCGTCCCGGGAGATCACGGTGCGCAGGCCGGCGTCGGGCGCGTCGAAACGCAGCAGCCGGGTCTCGCTGAACTCCGAGCAGCCGATGCTCAGCACGAGGTTGCGCCGGTCGGCGGAGAGCTCGAAGCCCAGCCACATGGCGACGTCGTCCTCCTGGTAGATCACCTCATCCCCGGTGACGGGGGCGCCCAGCAGATGGGACTTCACCTGGTAGGGCCGCCAGGCATCATCCACCACGGTGTAGAAGATCCGGGTGCCGTCGGGGGAGAAGGAGATCCCGTAGAAGACGTTTTCGATCACGTCCGGCAGGAGTTCGCCGGTCCGGAGGTCCTTGATGCGCAGCGTGAATCGTTCGTCGCCGGCGTTGTCCACGGCATAGGCGTAGAGGTTGCCGTCAATGGTCACGGCGGCGCCGCCGACGGCGAAGAACGGCTTGCCTTCGGCCTCGATGTTGCCGTCCAGCAGGATCTCCTCGCCGGGAAGTTCGACGCCAGCCTCCACCGCCGGGGGAGTCCAGTCCGCCACGGGGTCCCCGGTATCCACGGCCTTGACGCGGCAGTGGATGCCGTATTCCTTCCCCTCCACCGAGCGGGTGTAGTACCACCAGCCGTCCTTGCGGTTCGGTACGGAGAGGTCTGTCTCCTGGGTGCGGCCCTTGATCTCCTGGAAGATGGCCCCGCGCAGCGGCTCCTGGTGGGCCGTCACCGCTTCCTGGTAGGCGTTTTCGGCCTTGAGGAGTTCCACGACGTCGGCCGATTCCTTGTCGCGCAGCCACTCGTAGTTGTCCTCGACGGAGTCGCCGTGGTGGGTGCGGAGGGCCGGAACCTTCTTGGCGACGGGTGGCTGCAGGGAGGGCTGCGCAGGAATCTGGGTCATTGACCCAATATATAAAGCTATTCCGCGGCGGGCGGCCGGCGTTCGCTACCGGCCTCTGCTGGCACGCTCCGACTGGCCCGCACCGGGACGGCCGGCCCGCGCCAACTGGCCCGCGCCGGGACGGCCGGCCCACACAGCAGGCTGGCGGGTCCTTCAATAGTCAGCCTGTTCATAACGCGCGGTTTTCCGATATGACGCTAAATGTTGCGTGCGTCACATTCTCTTCCTAGGCTGGGGTGCGGTCGCAGCGTCGCGGCCGGCTACGAAAATGCACGAACAGGGGAAGCATTTGAACGACAAGCTGAGAGTTCTTGTCCGGCTCGACCTAGATTGCGGACAGGCTGAAGTGGCAGCCCAGGGGCATGTGACGGCGAGAAGCCTCCAGGCCCTGTATGTGGTGGTGAAGCGGGCCAACCACCTACGGGAAGGCCTTCGCCTGGTGGTGGATGTCAGCCACGCCCGCGTGGAACCGGCCGCCATGGAGCAGTTGCAGGCCTGCTCGGAATCCCACCACCTGCCCGCCGCCATTGATCCGATGCAGTCGGAGTGCCGGCTGAGCATCGTGGCTCCCGTCGACGCTTTCGACGCCGGAGCCGACGCCGAGGCCCCGGTTGGTGCCGGTACTCCGGGCCGAATTTGTGCTGGGTCCCGGTCGGCAGTGCGCGCCCGGGCGGCAGTTCGCGCACGGGAGGCCCTGCGGCTGGCAGCCTAGGACTGGGGCTGGGCGCCTCGGGCTGGCGCCGCCGTCCGGGGCTGCTTTGAGGTGGAACCGGCGATTTCGCGCCGGAATGCGGCGAGTCCGTGTCAAAGTGCCCCTGTTGGGCCGGTGGGACTCGGCCGGCCGAGGACGTATGCGACGACGACGACGGCGAGCACCAGCAGGCCCGCCGCAATCGCAGCTAGCAGGGTCCGCCGTCGTCGTCCGTTCCCGGCCGCCGGCGCTGTCCTGGCGGCTGTCCGGACAGGGCCGGCTTCGGAGGGTTTCCCATGAGCGGACGCTACCACCGCCGCAAAATGCAGCACGAGGCGCAGGGATCTGAGCGCGGACGCATCCCCCGGCCCAGCCAAGCAGCTTCGATGAATCAGGTTCTTGTCTGTTCTCATGCCTGTTTGGTGAGAGGCCTGTATTTTGCGTGATCCTTTTGGGCGTTGGCTGACTTGGGCAGGGTGACTAGCCAGAGCGCCAGCCAGAGCACGGATGCGGCAAGGATAGCTAGTGCCAAGTCAAGGATAATCTCGGGCACCAGGTTGCGAATTCCGATAGGAATCGAGGCCAGTGCGTAGGCCACGGTCGGAATCTTAGGTGCTGTTCCATTTCTGAAGAGGGCGATGCAAAACAGCAGCGAGCCTGCGAGGAACACTACCGAAGCAACCAGGAACGCAGTCCCCAGCGGTCCCGAACGCAAGGTTGTGACATGTGCAGCGTCGAGCTGCGCGAATACCAGGTTGATTACCCATTCGGTTCCGGTTGCTGCAGCCAGTCCAACAAGATTCACTCCGATTGCTATGGCGGAAAACCGTCCTGTCCTGCGCAGCGCGGCCTGCGCGATCCCGACGATCAGGACAATCGCGAAGGCCTGTGCCAGCGGCGCTATTAACTGGGTGAGCGGACTGAGGGGTATGAGTCCGGCACGCTTGCCGGCATTGACAAAGAGGATTGCGGCCGCCAACATGCCGGCAATTGCTGCAAATCTGAGAGGAAAGTCGGTGGAATCGTTCTTGCGTGCAGTCACGGATGACATTAGTTCTCCTTGTTTCGACTGCTGTGGACAGCAGCCGGTTCAGGTGGTTTGTGAGTGGAAGTAACGGGCCCGGCAACCGTCGAGGTGTCCCTTGTGGCGGAGCCGTACCGCCGCGGCTCGTGGTGTTCCGCAGGCATCAGGCATCAGGCTCTCAAAGCGAAGCTGCAGCTTGGGGTTCAACGGGTCGTCCGGGTGGCCGGGACGGCCGCGCGGATCCCTGGGATCGCCGGTGGATGAAGTATTCGGCCACAGCGAGGTTGAGCACCCAGGAGGCGCCCAGGAGAACTGCCCGGGTCAGCACGTCGGCCGGGCCGACCAGTAGAAGCCAGGGGATCGACACCAGGGCCTGGGTTCCTGCGGCGATGCCGATGGCGTAGGCACGTGCCATCCACGCGCTGTGCCGGACGAAGTCGCGGCGGCGCACCGCGAGGAACCCGAGGACAATGCTCACCACCATCGCCGAGCCGAACACGAGGCGAAGGATGAGTAGAATCACGCCGTCGGACGGCGGGAGATCGTAGAAGACCGCCATCCACAGGCCGGACAGGGCAACGAGCAGGCCAGCGGGGACCAGAACGCGTCCGGCGACGCGGTGCCAGCTGGGCCGGCCGCGCTTGCCCCGGCGAAGTGAGGGAACGAACTGGAACGCCCCGAGAAGGCTGTACACGATGACGGCGGGGATGTGGATCAGCACGGGGATGGGCGAGTCGAAGAACCGCCCGTTCTCCGCCGTGACCGCGGCACCGCCCGCCAACTGGTTAAGGCGCGCCGTCCCGAAAATCACCGGGATGAGGCTGACAAAGATCAAGGCAGAGGGCACGAGCCACCGGGCCCAGGGCGATCGACGGGAGCGGGGAATGGTTGCAGATTTCATGATTTGCACTCTCTGGTTGGGGCGCCCCACGCACTCGCCCGGGTTGAGTCAGTCGAGGTGGCATGGGCTTGGCACCGCGGAATGATTACTTCGGCCGGTACGCCGACCTCCGGGTCGCAGCGTTGCGATCAGCAGTTGCATCGATCGCGCCCGGCCTTCTCGCCGTGCCTTTTGCCTACGGGCCGCCGTATCGGGGCGTCAGGATGTAGCGGGGAGCGACGTGGGGGTGGGTGTCGTCGAGGACATGGGCGACTCGGATGGGCCGGATATGGGCGTGAAGCCCTTGACGATCAGCCATACGCCGACGAACAGCTCCCAGAGGCCGCCCGGAATCGCGTGGATCGTCATCAGATCGAACCCGAAGAGTTCCAGCACGGACCCGCAAAGAATGACCGCGTACCCGGCGAGCCCCCAGACGGCCAACGGCCGTGGAAGCAGGTTCGTCTTGTAGAAGGCAGAACACACGAGCAGACCGGCGACGCCCAGGGTAAGCATGGCGATGCTGTAGGCATAATGGTGCGTCTGCATGAGCACCGCGCTCAGGCCTTGTAAGTAGGGCCCGTCGGGTGCTTCTGCCTGCTTGCTTAGGGTGCCAATGGGAATCTGGGCAAGGATCAGAAGGCCCATGATGGCAATGAAGGTGGCATCGATGATCCTGAAACCGAGGTAGCCGATGGCTATGCGTTCGTTGTGCTGCTTCAGGACGGGGAACATCAGGATCCCGTGAGCGGCGTCGCCGGCCACGGTCAGCATCCAGAGCACTGCTCCGATGGCCAGCAGCGTGCTGTTTTGCGAAAGCAAGGCGAGCCGATCCGGCGCAGAAAGGACGGACAGGATGAGGATATTTGCAGGAATGCCAATAAACATCCCCGCCAGATAAATCACCCCTACGGTCCTGGCTGTCGTTCTGTAGGGTCCGACGCCGTTTCGTCGCGGTGCATTCGTCCGTAATTGGTTCTGCATGGTGACTGTCCCCTTGGATCGTGGTTCGCCTTGGTTCCGATGCATGCTGACGTGATGTCCGGTGATTCCGGCAGATCGCTGCGCTGGTTGAGCGGCCGTGCCCCCATGTCAGAGAGCACGCGGCACTTTCTTTAGCGTCGACTGAGGCCCATGGTCCTCCTCGCTGTCAAGGCCTGCAATGGCCGACGGCGGGTGTTCCGCGCTCAAGCCGGTCCATGCCCTCAGCGGCCTTCTGGACGTCACAGATAAACCCCGGGATTGACCGGTCCAAAGCTCAGGGGACCCTCGCCTTCCACCGGCCCAAGCGGGGCCAAAGCGGCGCCAAAGCGTCAGTCGCGGACGAGGGATTCCAGGTCCGCTTCGGTCAGCAGTGATGGCTCACTTTCTTCACTGCTGTCCAGGAAGAGGGCGATTCTCCCCGACCCACCCCTGGTCCTCCGGTGTCCACGGCCTGCCTGCCTGCGCCATCCCGGGCCTCCCTCCGGCCTCGCCGTACCGACGACGGCAATCTAACAGCGCCGGCCCAACCGGCGGGGTGGGATGCCGCCGTCGCCTCCGGTGCGGTGGCCGTTATGTTGGGGTGTGGTCCTTCGCTGGTGCTTTCGTGGCCCACACTTAGCACGTGCGTACTTTTGGTGTTGAGGAAGAATTTCTGATCGTGGATCCCCACAACGGCAGCCCCCTGCCCTTGGCCGCAGACCTGCTGCGCCTCCATGACCCCGGCCGCCTGGTGGTGAACCGCCCTTCTCCGCTCCCGGTTCTGGCCGTCGAGCTGCAGCAGGAACAACTGGAAGTCATAACCCGCCCGCACGGCAGCCTGAGCGGCCTCGCCGCTGAGATAAGGGCTGGCCGCACCTATGCCGACGGGCTGGCCCGGAGGGCGGGTGGGCGGATCGCTGCCCTCGCCACGTCCCCGGTGCCGGTCGCACCGCGCCACACCCGCAACGACCGTTATGACGCGCTGATGGAAAAGTTTGCCCTGACTGCCCGGGAGCAGCTGACCTGCGGATTCCATGTCGATGTTTCAGTCGCCTCGGATGAGGAAGGAGTCGCGGTCCTGGACCGGATCAGGGCCTGGCTGCCGCCGCTTATAGCTTTGAGCTCGAATTCACCGTTCTGGAACGGCACGGAGAGCGGCTACGCCAGTTTCCGCACCCAGGCCTGGAACCGGTGGTCCTCTGCCGGGCCGACGGAGGTCTTCGGGTCGGCACAGGCATATCACTCATTGGTGGAGGACCTGTCGGCCACCGGGGTCGTCACCAGCCCGGATTTTGACGCGCGCCTGTCCGCGCGGCACCCCACCGTCGAGGTCCGGGTAGCCGATGTTTGCCTGGATGCCCGGGACGCCGCCCTGATCGCTGCGTTGGTGCGGGGTTTGGTGGAGACTGCGGCCCGGGAATGGGAGGCCGGACAGCCGCCGGACATGGTTCCCGCAGCCGTCCTGCGCCAGGGTGCCTGGCGGGCCAGCCGGTTCGGCGTCGGCGGGGAGCTGCTCCACCCGGTATCGCACCGGCCGGCCACGGCACGAAATGTCCTCACTGCACTCCACGACCATGTAAGTGATGCCCTGAACGAGACCGGGGACGCGGCCTACGCCGCGGAGTCCCTGCAACGGATCCTCAGCCACGGCACGGGGGCCACCCGGCAGCGGCAAACCTTCGAACGCAACGGCAGACTTGCCGACGTCGTCGCCCACGCCACTGCCCTTACCCATCAGGAACCCAACGATTACGGCCTGCTCGGGGACCGGCTCGTTACCTGGGACGCAGAAACCGCCATCCCAAGCGGCCATTTAGCCGCCATCGCCGGCTAACGCTAACCGCGAACAGCCCGCTGTTCGGCGTAGGGGATGCCTGAGGACACTCCCGACGCCGGCCGAACAGGTCAGTTCGTGAAGGGGACTTTCTTCCAGCCGAGCACTTTGCCGGTGGCGTCACTGTTCGCCGCAACGGTGAACTTCACATAGTTGGTGGCGTTGGCGGATCCGTCGACGGTGATGCGCTGCAGGTCATCAGCGGCGGTGTCCTGGCCGTAGACCGGCAGCCAGGGTGAGCCGTCCCCCAGGGGCCGGTCCTCGGCGTAGACGTGGCTGTCGCCGTTGACCAGGTAGACCGGGGCATCGAAATCGTTGGTTTCCTCGACCAGAGTGTCGATGATTTCCCGGAAGCCGGACATGGTCTTCGGGTCCGCCGTGGCGGCAGCCAGCAGCGAGGGGTCGAACATGTCGGCCTGGGTCATGATCACCACGGCCCGGTCGTTGCGCCGGGTTGCGTCGGCAAAGGTGTCGCGCAGTTGGTCGATAGTGGCCTCGATCCGGTGTTTGGCTTCCGCCTGCTGCTCCGGCGTGGTTTCGGTGCGGCCCAGTCCGGTCCAGGGCTGCAGCGAGTTGTTGCTGCCCTGGATGTTCAGGACGGAGAAGGCTAGGCGGTTGTGGGTGAAGCGGACGTTCTCGGGCAGGCCGAGAGCGTTCTGGGACTTGACCGGCATGGTTGCGCCGAGCGTCTTTCCGGCCGCCGGGAAGAAGACTTCGCGCAGTTTGTCCAGGCGCTCCAGGGGATTGTAGCGGCCGTTGTTTTCCCGGTGACAGTCCACCCACTCGTTGTCGCCCGGGGTGTAGACCAGGGGATGCTCGAAGGTGTCGAAGGTTGCACGGATTCGGGCGAAGTACTCATCGGTGCAGGCCGATGAGCCGTTCTTGATGTCGCCGACGTGGGCCACGAAGTCAAGGCCCCGGTCGGCGTTGAGGTCGCCGATGCGGGTCGGGAACAGGTCGGCTTCCTGCTGGCCGTAGGGGATGTCTCCGATCACGCCGAAGCTGAAGGATTCGTGCGCGGCCTTCTCGGCCGGGTCAGGGGCTGCTTTGGCCGGGGGGAGTGCAGTGGCGGCCGTCAGCGCGGCAAGGCCGGCGGCGGCAAGGATGCGAAATGACATGGACGGACCGCCGAGGAACCCGCGTCGTGAAAGGGATGAAGTCATGGAGAGCCTCCGGGCTGAACAAGGTCACGCAGGGATGAACGGTCCCTGTCAGTGTTGTGAGCGCCGGTGAGCAGCCGGGGGCCGCTGGATGACCCGCGCGTGAAAACCCGGTGCTGCTGCTGTTATTTGTGCCTTGTACCAAGCATCCAGGGATCTGTCCGGGGCCTATGAACCGCCGGTCATGGCCCAGGGACGGTTTGATGACGGCCGGCCGGATGAGGGCGGGGAGGGCCAGCCGGGACTGAGGTTGAACCCCGTACTAACAGGCGTGTTGGCAGGACCACCGGCTGGCCCGACTGGGAGAGCGCACCACGTGCGAATGCCAGCAGGTTATGGACGGCTGTGGATCCGAGTGCGTACAACGGAGCCTCTACCGTTGTCAGGGCAGGGGTCACAAGCCCGGCTCCGTAACTATTGTCAAAGCCCACGACGCTGACATCCTCGGGGACTTGGATGCCGCGCTTTTGGAGGGCGCGGATGAACCCCATGGCCATCTGATCGTTGTAAGCGATCACTGCGGAGGTCTGGTGCTGCAGCCATTCCAGGGCCACTTCCTCGCCTCCCTCTACGGTTGGCACCCCGGGGCCGATACGCCGTACGTTCAGCTCCAGCTCCCAGGCGGCCTCGCGAAGGGAGCGCCACCGCATGCCATCTGCCCAGAACGACTCCGGCCCTGCCAGATAGGCGATGTTCCGATGGCCCAACTCGCCCAGGTGCTCCGCCGCACGCCGGATACCCCGGGGGTTGTCCGTGACCACGCTGGCCACGTCCGTCACGGCGCGGTTCATCACTATCGTGGGTTTCTGCTTGGCAATCATCCGGATTGCCAAATCCGACATCCGCGAACTTGACAGGACGATCCCGTCGACAGAGGGCATCAGGCGTTCGAGCGCCTGGCGTTCTTTTTGTTCGGACTCCTGCGTATGCGCCAGCAGCATTATGTAATCAGCTTCGGCGGCCGCAGCTTCGGCGCCGCGGACCATTTCGGCATATACGGGGTTGCGGATGTCCGCAATGATCAAGGCGATCATGGATCTTTTCGCGGGTCCGGTGTGCCGGATACCCGCGACGTGGGTGGACCTGTAACCCACGTCCGCGGCTGCGGCGAAGATACGCTGCGCCGTGCTGTGACTTACCCGGCCCGGGCGCGCAAAGGCCCGCGAAACGGTTGAGGGGGATACCGCAGCGGCGCGCGCCACGTCATAGATGGTCGGCAGGCTTCTGGTGAGAGTCATGCGACCCTTCCTGATTGGCAGCAGGGCAGTGACGGCAACAAGGCAGTGACGGCAACAGCGGCAGCGCCGAGATCCCAGGCCGCATATCGGCTCCGGGAGCGGCGGTGCGCCCGCATGTCGCAGCGCTCCGCCGCTCCCGGCCAAAGACGGCTGTTGCGGCCTCTGCCCGGTCTGGTACTAATCGGCGCCGTCTTTTAGCTGTGAGATTTTAGCCGTGAGACCAGCCGAGTCGCTTGAGAGTGTCGAAGCTGGTGGCGTGGATGCTCATTTTTTCTGTTCGACCTTTCCGGTGGCGACCTGGGTGTCCCAGGTGTCGAAGGCTTTGACCAGGGAGGCGGCGTCGATCGGGGTTGCCTTGGGGTTGTCCTTGATCAGGGCGTCGTACTCGGGGCGGCCGAACTTCTTGATGACGTCCTGGCTTTCCTGCGGGGCCAGGTCGATGCTGACGTCCTTGATGGCCGGTCCGGGGTAGAAGTAGCCGGTGTCGTAGGTCTTGGCCTGCTGCTCGGGAGTCAGGGCGTACTGCAGGACCTGCAGGATGGCGGACATTTTGTCCGCCGAGACGCCCTTGGGCACGGCGGCGTACTGGGCGTCGGTGACCCAGGTGAAGCCCTTTAGGGCCTGGGTCTTGAAGGTTTCCGGGACCTGGCCCAGGGCGCGGGGGTTGATGTCCCAGCCGGTGGTGGTGATGGCCATGTCCCAGGTGCCGTTCTTGAGGTTGTTCATGGTGACGCCGGTGCCGGTGGGGTAGGTCGAGACGTTCTGGTTCAGCGCCTTGAGGTAGTCCCAAGTCTTGGACCAGCCGTTGACCGGGTCCTTGGGATCCGAGTCGCCAAGGATGTACGGCAGGCCCATCAGGAAGGTCCGGCCCGGTCCGGAGTTCGCGGGACGGGCGTAGCCGAAGCGTCCGGGGTTTTCTTTGGCCCAGGTCAGGAGTTCCTCCGCGGTGGTGGGCGGGTTCGGGACCTTGTCCGGGTTGTATTCGAGCAGGGGGCCGGAGGGGTAGTAGGTCAGCGCGACGCCCTGGTCCTGGGCGAGCTTCTGCATTTCCGCGGCCGGCTCCTGGTAGTTGGCCATGTTGCCGAGCCGGTCCTTGTAGTCCTTGGCGACCGGGGCGAACAGGCTCTCGCTGATGCCGGCGGCGAGGCCGTCGGTGCCGGTGAGGACGAGGTCGATCTTCAGGTTCCCGGCCTGCTGCTGCGCCTTGACCTTGCCCGCCATGTCGGGGGCGCCGGCGGTTTCCCAGGTGACCGCGGAAATGACGTCCGGGTGGTCCTTGGCGAACTGGTCGAAGATGGCGCCGGTCAGCTGCTTGTTGCCGGCGACATCGAGGATGTTCAGCGTGACTGCCTTGGCGGGCTTCTCCGGAACGCTGCCCGCCGAGAGCGAGGGGGCGGATCCGGCGTCGCTTCCCGGGGCGCCGCAGCCGGTGGCAAGCAGGCCGGCCGCGCCGAGGGTCGCGGCCCACTGGATTCTTTTAGATACTCGCATGGTTTGTCCCCTTTGTGGTGCCCGGCTTCTCTGCCGGGCAGTTGGTTCTGTGTGCGGCCTCACACAGCATGCAATCGGTTGCAGTATCAAGTCAATGTTTTTGAAAATAATTCCTACTGCGTCCGTAACTCAGCAAGCTAGAGGGTAAAAACCGTGACAACCGATTGCTCTACCCACATGGACACTTTCTGCGTAGGTAGCGCATTTCGTTGCATCTTGTTCCATCGGAAAGCAACCCACATAAGCACGGACTGCCGTGCTCCTCGGGTGGAGGAACACGGCAGTCCGGCGGTGGTTGGAGGCGGTCAGCCGCGGTAGCTCAGGCCGAAGCCGAAGGTATAGTCATCACCGGCCGCGTTGGTGTATGTGTAGTCGAACTTCTCCGCATAGCCGGGGACGTCGGAGGCGTTGGCCTCCACCGCCGCCTGGTCTGCCGGGAGGGTGACGGGGAGCCCGCCGGTCGGGTTGAAGCGTCCGCGAACCACGTCCCAGAGCGCTTCGGTCTTGACATCGAACGTGGCGATGACGGATGCGGCCTCGGGCTCGATCTCCTTGATCACCCAGGGCAGAATGGCATTGACAGCGAGGATGGTCGGGACCATGGCCTCGATTTCCCGGATGCGGGCGACATCCACCCCGGTGTTGGCGTCGAGCTCGACAGACTTCGCAGAGCCGTCGGGCAGCTCGTAGCTGTTCGGCCGGACCAGGACCAGGGCGTCGGTCGCCTCCTCCGGGGTGCTGACGATCTGTACGGCCGGGTCCGCCTTGCGGATGATGTCTTTGAGGGCCGCCGTTTGGGTTGCGGCGCCGGAGCCCGTGAAAATTTCTACGTACAGGCGTTTCGCGGCCAACGCTTCGTCCGTCAGAGGCAACTGGCGTGAATCGTTGCGCAACAGCACCACCGACTTCCGGTGCGCCTCGTCCGCGACCGCCTGGGACTGGGCAGAGTCGGCAACCGTCTGGGCATTTTGCGGGTCAACGTAGGGGTTCTCAAACAGGCCGAGGGTGAAGATCTCCGTCAGCAGCGACTCCACATGCGGATCAAGGTCAGCCTCGGACAACAGGCCCTGCCGGACGGCGTTGATAAGCCCGGCGGGGTCGTTGTAGTCGGAGAAGAGGGCGACGCCGGCGCCCACCGCCTTGGCGTAGCGCTGCTCAAGGGTGAGATCCTGGATCGCCGCGCCCCAGGCCGTGGTGGTCAGGATGCCGCTATCGCTGTTGACATAGCCCTTGAAGCCCATTTCACGCTTGAGCAGGCCATCGAGGAGCTTCTTGTTGTAGGCACCCCCCACCTCCTCGAACTGTTGGTCCGCGGAGTACCACAGGTTCTTGGGCAGCTGGTCGGCGCTGAACTCATTATTCGGCACGTTGTAGTAGGACATGATCGAGCTCGCGCCGGCGTCGATCGCCGCCTGGAAGGGCGGCAGCTGGTACTTGTACAGGCTTCCTTCGGTCGGGTAGATGGCCCACCGGCCCTGCTCGTTGTGGGGGTCCAGACCGCGCTGCACCGCGCCGTCGCCCGGGAAATGTTTGATGGTCTGCGCAACCGACTCGTTGTTGAGTTCTTTGCCCTGGAAGCCGAGGACGAGTTCGCGCGCGATGCTGGAGTTGAGGTCAGGGCTCTCGCCGAACGTGCCTGAGACCCGGTTCCAGCGGGGCTCGGTGGCTGTCTCGATCTGGTAGCCGTAAATCTTGTGGATGCCTGCAGCGCGCCACTCCGCGCGGGCGGTTTCGGCGAAGCCGCGTACGACGTCGGGGTCCTGGGTTGCCGCCAGGCCCAGGGTGCCGGGCCACAGGGAGAACTGTCCTGTCGCTTCGCTGATGCCGAACTGCTGGTCGGGGTTGACATGGTTGCGCGGATTCGAGGCGAAGACCACCGGGATGCCCAGGCGCGAGGCCTCGGCAATTTTCTGGTAGTCGTTCGCCCGGTCGGCGAGCTGCTGGGCAGTGGGGTTGTCCCGGATGACGAGGTACCGGATGTTCCGGTCCTTGACGTATCCCACCGTGTCCACGTACGGGTCATCCACCGCGGCACCGGCGGGAGCGCCGCGCCGCTCCGAGGTGATGTGCATGAGGCCGGCTTTCTCCTCGAGAGTCATCCGTGAAACGAGGTCCGCGGCACGCTTCTCCGGCGACTGGCGCCAGTCTTCGTAGATGTTGAGTTTGCCGTCCGCGTTGAGGTCACGGAACTCGCGCTGGCCCTGCTTGATAATGGGCTTCACCCGGGCCTCGACGACGGGGGACTTTTTGCCACCCGCATTCGAGTGGGCCGGCGGGTTACCTTTGGCGGCGCCATCGGAGGCGGAGCCGCAATGGCAGCTGTCGACAACACGGCGGTCAGGGGGATGATCACAGCGGCGGCCAACAATGATGAACGGCGCAGGCTCGCGCGTCTTGATGAAAAACTCATTTGCTCGTTCTCCTTGAATCGAGGGCGGCGCTGCCGGGTGCAACCTCCGCCGGTGACATCCGCGGTCATTGCGGGCGGCATCGGCAACAGGAGGAGCATTACGCCCGATCCTGCAGGGCAGCGTCGTCCCACTATCCGAAGCTGGGAATCTGCTGGCAATTAGTTGCAGCTTGTTGCCAAGCGGTGGGCAAGGATCATGAGCGGCCGACGGCGCCGGAAGCCCGCGCCAGGCGTTCGGCGACGGGGAGCGGCGGATGTTACCGGCGGGGTGAGGAGGGCCGGTAACGCCGGCGCGTCGCTCCTAGTTTCCGTTTCCGAGACTCTTGGCCGCGGCATAGTCTCCGAGTCTGTCCTCACTGAGTGCCGCCTTGATCTCCTCGACGGCGGCGGGGTCCTGCAGGACGATCGACTGGCCGTCCCGGCTGGTGCCGATGCCCGCCGTCGGAAGCGTGAAGAACACCCCGCGCCCGGGGACCGTGCTGCGGAGGCTGTAGGCGAGGTTCTCCAACGACTCCAGGGTGAAGCTTGCGTCCAGCGTGACATGCGGCAGCACCGTTTTGACGAGTTGCCGGACGGTATCGCGGTCCGCGAGGCCGCCTTCGGCCGCCAATTTGGCCATCACGGCCTTCAGGAAGGTCTGCTGGTTCCGGACCCGCTGGTAGTCGCCGTCGGGGAAGGCATGGCGCTCGCGGACAAAGGCCAGCGCCTGCAGCCCGTTGAGCCTGTTCACCCCCGCCGGGAAATACACGAAGTCATCGACTGTGCCGGTGAAGGACTGCTTGATGTCGACGTCGACCCCGCCGAGGGCATCGGTCAGCGCAGCGAACCCCTGGAAGTCCAGCATCACCGTGTGATCGATGTGCTGGCCGAGCAAGGACTCCACCGTCTGCGTTATCAACGGCAGGCCGCCCAGTTCAAGTCCGGCGTTGACCTTCGCGGCGCCGTGCCCGGGGATGTCCACCCAGAGGTCTCGCATGATGGAGATGCCATAGATGCTCTGCCGGTCCGCCGGGAGGTGGATGAACACGAGGGCGTCGCCGCGCTGGTCGGAGGCGGCCCCGGCGGCGGCCTCCGCGCGGGCGTTCACCCGGCTGTCGCTGCCCACGAGCAGAATGTTCAGGGCGACGGCGGGAGGTTCCGGAGTGGTGGTTGGCGTCGGTGTGGGCGTGGCCGTGGGCGCCGGCGCAGAGGTCTCAGCAGGAGGGGCGGTCTCGGCCGGAGTCTCGTTCCGCGGCCGGGACAGGACGTACGCGGCGACGACGACGGCGAGCACCAGCAGGGCGGCTCCGGCAATGACGAGGGGGCGCCGGCGTCGCCGTCCGGCGGCAGCCGCAGACCCGCCCGTTGACGTCCCGTCCGCTGCGGACCCGTTCACGTCACACCCCCGCCGGTGCGGTCCGCCTGGCGAAGCGGAGGATGGTGAGGACCGCCGGCGCCAGCTCGTCCTCCATCCGCTGGTAGGCCTCCGGACCCCGCCGGTAGGGGTCCGCCACGTCATTGTCGGCGGCGTCGTTCACCAGGGCGAGGTGGCGCACGGCGGCGGCCCGGGCGGGAAGCGCCTTCCACCACGCAGGCAGGGCGGCATCCGGCGCCGGGCCGGAATCCCGCTGCTCCAGGAGCTTGAGCATGCGGGCGAATTCGCGGATGGTGAAGGTCCGCTTGAGCGCGGAGGGATCCAACCGGACCACGTCGCTGCGGTGGCTCGCTTCCATGGTGAGGACGAGGTCCGTGTCGCGCAGCATCCCCAGCGTCAGCTGGCGTGCCACAAAGCCGTCCGGCCTTCCCCCGTAGCTTTCAATGATCCGGGCCGAGGGGGGCTGGACCGGGGCGCCGGCCATGGCCCGGGTTCCGGCACTTCGGATGCGAAAGGTACCGGACCTGACGGATTCGAACCCGGCCTGGAGGATCCGCTCGGCGACGGGGGAACGGCAGATGTTTCCGGTGCAGACCGTGAGGATCCGGACACTTGAGGGGGTTTCCACAGTTCCTAGTTTCCGTCGCCGAGGCTCTTGGCGGCCACGTGGCCGTGGTCACGCCGGGCGGGCGCATGCAGTGATCCGCGCTCGGGTGCAACTTCGCGATCTGCTTCGAACGGATTCGGCATGCGGGGTCCTATTGGTCGGTGCAGCCTGGGCTCTGAAAATGCCGTATTGGCGCCCGCTGCAGTCGGCGGTGTGTTCCAGAGGCTACCACCAGGGACTCCGGCAAACATGGAATTCGGTGCGACCGGCCGCGGCGCTGTGCTTGACGCACCTCCGGCCTTCCGCATATCCTGAACGAACGGTCGGTAATTATTTATCGGAAATGCATAGGAGCAACCATGGCATCGCAGACCCTGCAGTCAGTGCCCGCCGAGCCATCGCCGGCACGGCACGAACAGAGCCTCGAAGATGCGACCCGGCGGGACGCGGAGGGCCAGGCCTACTTCGACAAGGTCATGGCGGACGATTCCCGCATCGAACCCCGCGACTGGATGCCGCCTGCCTACCGCAAGACCCTGCTGCGGCAGATCTCCCAGCACGCGCACTCGGAGATCATCGGCATGCAGCCGGAAGCCAACTGGATCTCCCGCGCCCCGAGCCTCAAGCGCAAGGCCATCCTGATGGCCAAGGTCCAGGACGAGGCCGGCCACGGCCTGTACCTGTACTCCGCGGCCGAGACCCTCGGCCAGCCGCGCGACGCGATGATGCAGGACCTGATGGACGGCAAGGCCAAGTACTCCTCCATCTTCAACTACCCCGCACGGACCTGGGCGGACATGGGCGCCATCGGCTGGATGGTCGACGGCGCCGCGATCGCCAACCAGGTGCCGCTCTGCCGCGCCTCCTTCGGCCCCTACGGCCGGGCCATGGTCCGGGTCTGCAAGGAGGAATCCTTCCACCAGCGGCAGGGCTTCGAGATCCTGCTGGAACTTTCCCACGGCACCCCGGAACAGAAGCAAATGGCCCAGGACGCGGTGAACCGCTGGTACGCGCCGGCCCTGATGATGTTCGGCCCGCCGGACGATGACTCACCCAACTCCAAGCAGTCCATGGCCTGGAACATCAAGCGCTTCGGCAACGACGAACTGCGCAACCGCTTCGTCGGCATGATGATGGAGCAGGTCAAGGTCCTGGAACTCACGCTGCCGGACAAGGACATCCGCTTCAACGAGGAATCCAAGAAATGGGAGCACGGTCCCCTGGACTGGGACGAATTCCACGAAGTCCTGGCCGGCCGCGGCCCCTGCAATGCCCAGCGCCTGGAACGGCGCCGCGAAGCACACGAGAACGGCGCCTGGGTGCGCGAAGCCGCGGCGGCCTATGCCGCAAAACAGAGCCGCAAGCAAGCCGAGAAGGAATCCGCAGCATGAACGAGTCGCCGACCCCCGAATCTCCGGCAGGCAACGTATGGCCGATCTGGGAGGTTTTCGTCCGCTCCAGCCGCGGTCTCTCCCACGTCCACGCCGGGTCCCTGCACGCCCCGGACGCCGCCATGGCCCTTCGCAACGCCCGTGACCTCTACACCCGGCGCAACGAAGGCGTGTCCATCTGGGTGGTCCCGGCGGACGCTATCGCCGCCAGCGATCCCGACTCCAAAGGCTCGTTCTTCGAGTCGCCCCAGGGCAAGGACTACCGCCACGCCACGTACTACACCAAGAGTGAGGGCGTGAAGCACCTGTGAGCACCGCACCTGAAGCTGCAGTGACGGCAGAAAAAGCAGCAGAATCCGGCGGCCATGGGGACATTTCCGTCGGCGTGGCCGGCGCCGGCGGGGACAGCGCAGCCAGCGCCACCCGCATCACGCCGGGCAATGCCCTCCGTCCCGAGGACATCGCCCTGGCCGTCAGCCGCGGCACCGCGAAGCCGAGCGAAGACGTCGCCGAGTTTGCCCTGCGCCTGGGCGATGACGCCCTGATCCTGGCGCAGCGCCTGGGCCACTGGATCTCCCGCGCACCCGAGCTCGAGGAGGACGTCGCCCTGGGCAACATCGCCCTGGACCAGCTGGGACACGCCCGCTCCTTCCTCAGCTACGCCGGCGGTTTTTCCGGCAAGAGCGAGGATGACCTCGCCTACTTCCGCCGTGAACCCGAATTCCGCTCGGTCCAGATCTTCGAGCTCCCCAACGGCGACTTCGCTGTCACCATCGCCCGGCAGTTCGTGGTCAGCTTCTACCAGTTCGAGCTGTACCGCCGGCTGGCAGAGTCCACCGACCCCACCATCGCCGGCATCGCCGCCAAGGCCGTCAAGGAGGTGGACTACCACCGCGACCACAGTGCCCAGTGGGTCCTGCGCCTGGCCCTCGGCACGGACGAATCCCGGCAGCGGATGATCCGTGCCTTCAAGGGCATCTGGCCGTATGTGGACGAACTGTTCCGCGATGACGAGCTCACCGGCCGCCTCAGCGGGTCCGGTGCCGCCGTCGAGCCCTCCAGCCTGCGGGCCGACTTCGACCGCCTGACCGGAGAGATCCTCGCCGAAGCGGAACTGGACATCCCGCAGGTCCAGCCCGCACCCGGCGGCGGCCGCCGCGGTTTGCACTCCGAGCACCTGGGCTATCTTCTCGCCGAAATGCAGGTGCTCGCCCGCGAGCACCCCGGAGCCAGCTGGTGACCATGTACGTCAGCCACCCCACCGCTGCTGCCGCCAGCGACCGCGCCGCCGCCCAGAGATCTCCGGAGCAGAAAGCCTGGGACCTCGCCGCCACCGTCTGCGATCCGGAAATCCCGGTCCTCACCATTGCGGACCTGGGGATCCTGCGCGACGTCAAATTGTTCGACGACGGCGGAATGGTCCCGGCCGTCCAGGTCACCATCACGCCGACCTACTCCGGCTGCCCCGCCATGGACGCCATCCGCGATGACCTCACGACCGAGTTCGCCCGCGCAGGCTACCCGATCGTCCGTGTTGAGCTGGTGCTCTCGCCGGCGTGGACCACGGACTGGATGAGCGAGGCCGGCAAGGCCAAGCTGCAGGAATACGGCATCGCCCCGCCTTCGGGCCACTCCAACGCCGTGCGGCACGCCGGGCCGGTCCGGCTGTCCCTCGCCGTCAAATGTCCGCAGTGTTCATCGTTGAACACCAGGGAACTCACCCGCTTCGGTTCCACGTCCTGCAAGGCGCTGTATGTCTGCCAGGACTGCAAGGAACCGTTCGACTACTTCAAAGTTTTGTAAGGAACAGGTGCTCCCATGCCCGTTGTCCGCCAGACCGCAGCCGAATCGGCCGCCGCCACCGGCCGCCGTCGTGCGTCCTTCCACACCCTGACGGTGGCGGAAGCCCGCCGGCTCACCGAGGACGCCATCGAGGTAACGTTCGGGGTTCCGGCGGAGCTGGCCGGGCAGTTCGACTACCTCCCGGGCCAGTACGTAGCCCTGCGCGCCACCCTGCCGGACGAGAGCGGCGAGCCGCACGAGGTCCGCCGCAGCTACTCCATCTGCGCCGAACCGCGCAGCTTCGCGGACGGCAGCAGCGAGATCCGGGTCGCCATCAAGAAGGACCTGGGCGGCCTGTTCTCCACCTGGGCCAACGCCGATCTCCAGGCCGGCGACGTGCTGGACGTCATGAGTCCGATGGGCGCCTTCGTCTCCAAGCACGGCCGGGACGGCAAGCCGGTGGAGCAGAATGTCATGAACTCGATGAACCACCCGCAGGAGCTGGCGGGGGAGCCTGGCTCCTTCGTGGCCATCGCCGCCGGTTCCGGCATCACCCCCGTGATCGCCATCGCCCGCACCCTGCTCGCCGCGCACCCGGAAACCCGTTTCGACCTGGTCTACGCCAACAAGGCCGCCATGGACGTCATGTTCCTCGAGGAACTCGCGGACCTCAAGGACAAGTACCCGGCCCGGCTCGCGCTGCACCATGTCCTCTCCCGCGAACAGCGGATCGCGCCGCTGCTCAGCGGCCGGATCGACGCCGAGAAGCTGCAGGCCCTGCTGGGCACCGCCATCCACGCCGACGACGTCGACGAATGGTTCCTGTGCGGGCCATTCGAGCTCGTCCAGCTGTGCCGCGACACCCTGGCGGCGCGCGGCGTCCAGCCCGAACATATCCGCTTTGAGCTGTTCACTTCGGGCAAGCCGGACCGCCCGGAGGGCAACATCGGCCGCCCCGTGATCGCGGACGAATCCAAGGAGACGTACAAGATCACCTTCAAGCTGGACGGGCTGCAGGGCGAGGTGGCCAGCCCCACGCACGCCCGCGAATCCATCCTCAACGCCGCCCTCCGCGTCCGGCCCGACGTGCCCTTCGCCTGTGCCGGCGGCGTCTGCGGCACGTGCCGTGCGAAGCTGGTCACCGGCACGGTCACGATGGACGAGAACTACGCGCTGGAACAGGATGAACTGGACAAGGGCTACGTCCTGACCTGCCAGTCCCACCCGACGTCGCCGGAAGTCACCGTCGACTTCGACGTCTAGCCTGTCTCCCCACCCTGTCCCACTCCAACTGTCCCACTCCAACGAGGAGCGCCATGATTTCCCTCTCCATCGCCGGCGGCATCGCCGAGGTCGTGCTCGATGCGCCGTACAAGCTGAACTCGCTGGACGAGCAGGCGCTGGCGGATCTGGCACAGGCGTACGACGACGCCGCTGCCGCCGCCTCGCGCGGCGAGGTCAGGGCGCTGCTGCTCCGCGGCGAGGGCCGGGCCTTCTGCGCGGGCCGGGATATCGCCGGGGTGACGCCGGAGAGCGACGACGCGCAGGCCTACCTTGGCGGCCTCGTCCAGCCGCTGCTGAAGAAGATGAGCGCCTTCCCCGCCCCCACCTTCGCGGCGGCGCAGGGCGCCTGCCTCGGAGTGGGGCTCGGGCTGCTGCTGGCCACCGATGTGGTCTACGTGGCGGAGAACGCAAAGTTCGGTTCGCCGTTCGCAAAACTCGGCGCCACGCTGGATTCCGGCGGCCACTGGTACTTCACCGAACGCCTCGGCATGCACCGGACCCTGGACCTGATCTACACCGCCGAGCTCATGAGCGGCGCCGAGGCCGTGGCGCAGGGGCTGTTCAGCCGGGCCATGCCGGCGGCCGCTCTGCTGGAGAACACCCGTGCCATCGTGGCCACCGTGGCCGCCGGCGCAACCGGCGCGTTCAACGCCAGCAAGGACCTCGTGGCGCATATCCGGGACCAGCGCCTGGGCCTGTGGGAAGCCATGGAAGAGGAGAACGCCGAGCAGGCGCGCCTGTGCAAGAGCGAGGACTACGCCGAGGGTTTCCGCGCCTTCCAGGAGAAGCGGCCGCCGGTTTTCAAGGGCTGAATATCGGGACAGCCGCGCTGCGACCGTCAGGCCCGGATGCGATCGCTGTTTGCCCGGTACCACTCGACGGTGCTCTTGACGCCGTCGGCCAAGCTGATTCGCGCTGACCAGCCGGCCCCTGCGAGCTTGGAGACATCCAACAGCTTCTGCGGAGTGCCATCGGGTTTGGTTTCATCCCAGGAAATCTGTCCGTCGTAGCCAACCGCCTCCGCCACAATTGAGGCCAACTCCTTGATCGTGACGTCGGACCCTGTCCCCACATTCACCTGGGCCGCACCGTCATAATGCTCCAGGAGATGCAGGCAGGCTGACGCCAGATCGTCCACTTGCAGGAATTCGCGCCGCGGGGCGCCCGTCCCCCAGTTGGTGACGCTGCTGGCTCCAGTCGCGGCCGCCTCCTCGAAGCGGCGGATCAGGGCGGGCAGAACGTGGGAGCCCTCCCGGGAGAAGTTGTCCCCCGGACCGTACAGGTTCGTTGGCATCGCCGAGATCCACGGGAGTGAATACTGGCGCCGCATTGCCTGGACATGCATGATGCCGGCAATTTTTGCTATGGCATAGGCATCATTGGTGGGCTCAAGGTGGCCGGTCAGCAAAGACTCTTCCCGAATGGGCTGCTCGGCAAACTTGGGGTAGATGCAGGACGATCCCAGAAACAGCAGCCTCTCAACCCCATGCTCGCGCGCAGCGTCCAGGACATTCACCTGGATACGGAGGTTGTCGCTGAGAAAATCGACCGGGTAGGTGTTGTTGGCCAGGATTCCGCCCACCTTGGCTGCGGCGAGGACCACGTAGCGGGGCCGGGCGGCGGCGAAGAAGCCAAACACATCGGTGCGGTTCTTCAGGTCCAGCTCCTCCGAGGTGCGTCCGATCAGGTTCGTGAACCCTTCGTCCTCGAGATTCCGCCAGATAGCCGAGCCGGCAAGCCCCCGGTGGCCCGCCACATAGAACGTCGACGAACGGTCCAGGGGGGCGGGTTCGAAATCCACCTCCGCACCCACTAGTCTTTCCAGCTCTCGAGGTCGACGCTGTCGATCCAGCTGTCACCCGCATGCTTCAGAGCTTCGATATCGGCGTCCACCATAATGCGGGCCAGTTCTGGCGTGTGGACGGCGGCCTTCCACCCGAGTTTTTCCTGGGCTTTGGAGGCGTTGCCGATCAAGGCATCAACTTCGGTAGGCCGGAGGTACCGTTCGTCGAACCGGACGTGATTCTCCCAATTCAGGCCCGCATGGTCGAAGGAAAACTGCAGGAAGTCCCGGACCGTGTAGTTGCCGCCGGTAGCGAGCACGAAGTCCTCCGGCTCGTCGGCCTGAAGCATCCGCCACATGCCCTCGACATACTCCGCGGCGTAGCCCCAGTCACGGACGGCGTCGAGGTTTCCCATGTACAGCAAGTCCTGCCTGCCGGCCTTGATGGCGGCCACGGCACGGGTGATCTTGCGGGTGACAAAAGTTTCGCCGCGGCGGGGAGACTCGTGGTTGAAGAGGATGCCATTTACCGCGAACATGCCATAGGCCTCGCGGTAGTTCTTGGTGATCCAGTAGCTGTAGACCTTGGCCGCACCATAGGGTGACCGCGGATAAAAGGGAGTCTCCTCGTGCTGGGGAGGAGGTGTGGCCCCGAACATCTCGGACGAGGACGCCTGATAGAACTTCGTTTCTATGCCTGACATCCGTACAGCCTCCAGGAGGCGTACGGTGCCCACTCCGGTTGTATCGGCCGTGTGCTCGGGTTCATCAAACGAAACGCGGACGTGGGACTGGGCGGCCAGGTTGTAGACCTCGTCGGGCTTGATTTTGGCCAACAGCGTGACGAGCCGCGCGCCGTCGCTCAGGTCGCCGTAATGGAGGAAGAGCCTGGCCGTTGGATCGTGCGGATCCACGTAGAGATGATTGACCCTGGCGGTGTTGAAAGTCGATGCCCGGCGGATCAGGCCATGCACCTCATACCCCTTGGTCAGGAGCAGTTCTGCAAGATAAGAGCCATCTTGGCCCGTGATGCCGGTGATAAGCGCGCGCTTAGTCATTTTGCCCCCCATATGTTCGAAAGAATAAAGTCCGCGGGCTTTAGGCTTCCCGCCGGTGCAAAGCCTTGAATGAAATCATCGTATTTGGCCATCGCCGTCGCTTCAGACAGTGTCAGCTGCCGGAACTTGAGGCCGTTTTCCCCTAGTTCCCTAGAGAAGTTCTTGTCGGAGCCGAGTGCTTCGGCTGCCGCGACCAACGCCGCCGGATTATCCGCGTCGACACGTAGCCCGGCTTTTGCGGATGCGATCTCCTCGGCGGTAACGCTATTCCGATCCGTCGCGGCGAGGACCGGCACGCCGGCATTGAAGTAGGAAGTGAGTTTGCTCGGTACTGACATTTCCTTGACGCCGGGGAGTTCGTTCACCAGAAGGACGTCAGCGGCGGTGAGCGCTGTTTGAAACTCTGCGTCAGGAAGTGAGTCAACGAACGTTATGTTGCGCATTCCTTCGGCTGCCAACTCCAGGGCCGCCCGCTGATTGCCATCTCCCATCAGGACGAACCGCACCCTGCTGTTGCCTGCTTCCGCGAGGCGGGCGGCCGCGACGACGTTCTCCAGTCCCTGTTTTCTCCCCATGTTTCCGGCGTGGAGCACGATCGTCTCGTTGTTTTCCCAACCGAGCCTTTTCCGAAGTTCCTGCTGTCCGGTTGCCGGAGCCGGAGGGAGATGGGTCCAGTTCCGGATTACGCGGACTTCTCGTTCTGAAATGCCCAGAGTGCCGGTGATGTAGGCGCGGAACCGTTCATGAATCGCCACCACACCGTCCGCACGGCCAAGGATCGCCGACTCCAGCCGGATGGCAAGGCGCGCGAACGGCCCAGTTGCCATGCTTGTTTCCACGACGCCCCGGCTGTACAGGTCCTGGACCCAGATAAGGCATGGAGTCCTCTTCCTGGAAAGCCGGGCCCTGATGGCCGCGAGGCCTGTGGAGATGAGAGCAGGACTGACGAGGATAATGACATCAGGCCTGTCCCAGCGGGCGCCCACAACCCGCATCCCGAAGGTCAGTTCCATCAGAATTCTCCGGAAACCGGTGGGCTTACGTGGAATGTAATGACGGAGTCTTTTTATCTTGACACCATCAAGAGACTCGGTCTTTTGCCAGCCGTCATAACCTTGTTGCCGTTGCCACTCGGGGTAGTGCGGAAAACCGGTAACGACACTGACCGGGTGGCCGGCCGCGGCGAGGTTTTTAGCCAAACTTGTGGTGTACGGGGCAATGCCGGACCGCTCCGGAGCGTAATTAAGCCCGACGATAGTGATTCTTGTCATTGAGACCGCCAAATACTGGTTTGAACTGCCGTGGGTTTTGCATCAGCGCCGCCCTGCCCGCCGCTAATGCAAATGCGTGTTGCGGACGATTTTATGAATGGTGCGACGTCCCCGGCGCGAGTACCGGCTACTTGTCTTTGGCGGAGATCTACCCGCGAGATGACGCCGGTTAAGAGCGCCGGACGCCCATTCGTTCGGCTGTCAGCGGCGTCCGCGTTGTTGCTCGGTTCGAGGAATTACCGCAGCCCAGGATGGTCACGCGGAGTCGGTGGTGTTCGCAGATGCAAGAATGGTGCTCGATTGAAAATCTAACGAAGCAAGGGGTGATATGAGGATCGTTCATATAGTTACCTATGTCTCTGTAGATGGCGCTTTTGGCGGACCTATCGCAGTGGCCCTTGCGCAGCTCACAGAGCTTGCCCGCCAGGGGCACGATGTTGAGCTCCTGGCCGGGTGGGATGGCCAGGCCGTCATCGATGCCGAAGGAGTCAAGGTCAGCCTGTTCAAGGTGCGCCGGATTTGGCCACGGGGATTCAGCGGTCTGTGGGCGCCGGGTCTGGCGCGAGCCGCCTCCACCCGCGCCCGAAGCGGCGCAGTGATTCACATCCATCTCGCCCGCGACCTCGTCACGCTTTCAGCAGCGCGGGCGGTTTCTCGGCACGTCAGGCCAGTGGTTCAAACACACGGCATGGTTATGCCGGACGGCCGGCTTCTAGCCCGGCTTCTGGATCGGTTTCTCACCGGAGCAGTTCTGTCGCACGCGCGTAGCGTTCTTGCCCTGACTGAGAGGGAACAGCTTGGTCTTAAGGAGGTTGCTCGCGGGCCAGTTGTCGTAGAGAGGATTGCCAACGGTGTCGCCCTTAAACCGGCCTCTGGACTAGCGCGAAGGCCGAACGAGGTCTTATTTCTCGCGCGGTTGCACCCGAGAAAGCGAGTTATGAGCTTTGCCCGGATGAGCAAGATTCTGGTGGACAGTGGTGCTGCCGTGACTTGTGTAGTCGTGGGACCGGATGAAGGCGACTTACCGCTCCTCAGGGCTTTTGTGAAGGAACATTCTCTCGAGGAAGCATTGGTCTATGAAGGAGTCCTCCCGACTGGCCAAGCTGTCCATCGTCTGGCCCAGGCTGGCGTTTACGTGCTCCCCAGCACGGCAGAGGTTTTCCCCATGACCGTCCTGGAGTCCCTTGCATCCGGGACCCCCGTAGTGACAACAAATGACTCGGGAATCGCTCCCCAACTGGCGTCACTCAAGGCCGCTGAACTCACGGACGGCACGCCGGAGCGCTTGGCTGACGCCGTCCAGCGCATATTAACCGAACAGGAGTTGCGAGACAGCCTAGTGTCCAATGGCTATAAGGGACTTGCAACAACGTTCAGTATCAAGGCAGTTGCCACGCAACTGTCCGCGATTTACGGCTCGCAGCCCTAGCGGCACGGAAAAGCATTGCCCTACCGTGTATCCACGTCTTCAAACACCAGGAAGGTCTGGGTGTCCAGCACACCGGGCATCGACTGCAACTGGTCAAAGATGACGCGGCGCAAATCGACATTGTCCACGGCCCGCACCAGCAAGATGACGTCGAAGTCCCCGCCAACGAGTGCGATGTGGTGCACCTCGGGGATGGCTCGCAGCAGCTCCCGCAGTTCCCGCCAGGAATGCTGGCGGACCTTGAGGGTCACGTAGGCCGATGACTTCAGGCCGGCCTTGATGGGGTCCACGAGTGCCGTGAACTTGGTCAGGACCCCTTCGCCGGTCAGCCGGGCAATCCGGGTATAGGCGTGGGCGCGGGAGATGTGGACGTTTTCCGCCACCTGGGTCACCGACATCCTGCCGTCCCGGGTCAGCTCCGCGATGATGTTCCGGTCCACATCGTCCAAAGGCACTGCCGCCTGCTCCGCCTCGGACTCTGCCATTCGTCTACAACTCCTGCCGGTAATCCAGCTCACACTTACGATTCGTCTTCCAGATTAGGCCTTATTCGGAGACTTCTCCACAGTTCAGCGCAGAGGTGGATACGAAACATCGTCCGGAAGCATACTGGGAGTGAATAGTGGCTACAGAAGGACGGACCAATGACGATCTCCGCAGACCACACTGCACAGCAACACGCGCGGCAGGCGGCGCAGCAAAATCCAGCCAGCGAGGCCGTGCGCAAGTTCGGCATCACGGCGGAGGACTACATGCTGCCCGCCCGCCACCAGATCCAGATGGTCGGCCCCGATGGCACCCTGAACCTCCACACCGAGCAGGGCGCCCAGGCTGGCCACGAGTACAGCCTCCCCGGCGATGACGAACTGATGGCCGCCTACGAGCAGCTCGTCGTCGGACGCCGCGTCAATGACCAGAACTCCGCCCTCGTCCGCCAGGGCCGGATGGCCGTCTACCCCTCCAGCCACGGCCAGGAGGCCTGCCAGGTTGCCGCTGCCCTCTGCCTGTCCGACGGCGACTGGATGTTCCCCACCTACCGCGATTCGGTTGCCGTGATGGCCCGCGGCGTCGATCCCGTCCAGACCATGACACTCTTCCGCGGCGACTGGCACGGCGGCTACGACCCCACCAAGCACAAGGTCGGCATCCAGTGCACCCCGCTGACCACCCAGCTGCTGCACGCCGTCGGGGTGGCCCATGCCGCCAAGCTGCGCGGCGAGGACGCCGTGGTCCTGGCCATGTGCGGCGACGGAGCCACGAGCGAAGGCGACTTCCATGAGGCGCTGAACTTCGCCGCCGTGTTCCACCTGCCCGTGGTCTTCTTCGTCCAGAACAACCAGTACGCGATCTCCGTGCCGCTGGCGCACCAGTCCGTGGCGCCGTCGCTGGCCCACAAGGCCGTGGGCTACGGCATGGCCGGCGAACGCGTGGACGGCAATGACACGGTGGCCCTGCTGGCCGTGCTGGGACGGGCCGTCAAGCTCGCCCGCGAAGGCTCCGGACCGCTGCTGGTGGAGGCCCACACCTACCGGATGCAGGCCCACACCAACGCCGACGACGCGACCCGCTACCGCCAGGACAGCGAGGTCGCCGAATGGGTGGCCAAGGACCCGCTGAGCCGGATGAAGAGCTACCTGACGGACCGCGGACTGCTCGACGACGGCGGTACTGCCCGGATCGCCGAGAAGGCCGAAGCGGTTGCCGCGCAGCTGCGCGAAGGCCTGGGTGAGGACGTCCCGGTGGAACCGCAGGACCTCTTCAAGTACGTCTTCTCCACCCCCACCCCGCAGCTGAAAGAACAGTCCGCCCTGCTCGCCGACGAGCTCGCCCGCGACGCCGTATCGAAGACGGAGGCCGCGAAATGAGCCCCACCATCACCACCTCGTCCGAAGCGAACGGCAACGTCAGCTCCGCCACCGCCCGGGCCGCGGCCAAGGCTGCAGCCACCGCCGAACGAACCGGCCCGCAGACCATCACCCTCGCCAAGGCCCTGAACACCGCCATGGCCGACGCCATGCACGCGGACCCCTCGGTCCTGGTCTTCGGCGAGGACGTCGGCATGCTCGGCGGCGTCTTCCGCATCACGGACGGCCTCACCGAGACCTTCGGGCAGGGCCGCTGCTTCGACACCCCGCTCGCCGAGTCCGGCATCGTCGGCATGGCGGTCGGCATGGCGATGAACGGCATGCGCCCGGTCATCGAGATGCAGTTCGACGCCTTCGCCTACCCGGCCTTCGAACAGATCGTCAGCCACGTCGCGAAGATGCACAACCGCACCAAGGGCGCTGTGAAGCTGCCCATGGTCATCCGGGTGCCCTATGCGGGCGGGATCGGGGGAGTGGAGCACCACTGCGACTCCTCCGAGGCCTACTACGCCCACACCGCCGGGCTGAAGGTCTTCACCCCGGCTACCGTGGCGGACGGCTACCGGATGCTCCGCGAAGCCATCGACTCCGACGACCCCGTCATGTTCATGGAGCCCAAGAAGCTCTACTGGTCCAAGGACCAGGTGGACCTGGACGCGCTGCGCGCCGAGCACACGGCGAACACCGAGCGCGGGACCTCCTCCGAGGGCCGAGCCGCCGTCGCCCGCCCCGGCACCGACGCCACGCTGATCGCCTACGGGCCGTCCGTCCCCACGGCGCTCGCCGCCGCGGCCGCCGCTGCCGAGGAAGGCCGCTCGCTGGAAGTGATCGACGTCCGCTCGATCGTGCCGTTCGACGACGAGACGGTCTGCGCCTCGGTCCGCAAGACCGGCCGCGCCGTGGTGATCGCCGAGGCGCACGGCTTTGCCTCCGTGGCCTCCGAGATCGTGGCCCGGGTCCAGGAACGCTGTTTCCATCACCTCGCCGCGCCGATCCGCCGGGTCACCGGCTTCGATGTGCCGTACCCGGCGCCGAAACTTGAGCACTACTATCTGCCCGGCGTGGACCGCATCCTCGACGCCGTTGACGACCTCCAGTGGGAAGACCGACCATGAGCGAACCGAAAGTATTCCTCCTCCCGGACCTCGGCGAAGGACTCACCGAAGCCGAACTCGTCAGCTGGCTTGTGGCCGTGGGCGACGAGATCCGCGTGGACCAGCCGATCGCCGAGGTGGAGACGGCCAAGTCCATGGTGGAGGTGCCCTCCCCGTACGCCGGCACCGTGGCCGTGCTGCACGGCAAACCTGGCCAGACGCTCGACGTCGGCACGCCGCTGATCTCGGTGACGCCTATCGGTGCTTCCGTTGCTTCAAGCGCGGTCTCCGCCGCAGGCGATGCCGCCCCCGGTGGGGCCGGCGCGGATGATGCCGCTGGTGGCGCCGCCACAGGCAATGCCGCCCCCGCCCCTTCGCCGGACAGCAATCGTCCTGCGGACGATGCTGCCGGCTCCGACAGGCCCGATGCCACTCCCGGGACGGCATTGCCTGCGGCGGCTGGGTCTGCGGGTTCGTCGCCTGCTGATGTTGCTGACGCGCCTGCTGCTGTTGCCGCTGAGGTGTACCGCGAAGAGGAGAAGGCTGGGTCCGGGAATGTTCTCATTGGGTATGGGACTCCTGGCGGGCCTGGGGTTGCTCGGCGGACTCGGGCACGGAAGTCTTCGGCGGTGGAGCCCGTCCGGACTTTGGGTGCCGGGAGCCAGATTTCTGAGGCGGAGAAGGCTGCCGATGACCTGCTGCTGATGCGGACCCGGGTGCCTGGGAAGCTGGGCGCTGTTATTTCTCCGCTGGTTAGGCGGATGGCACGCGATCATGGGGTTGATTTGGGGGGACTCCACGGCTCGGGGGCCAGCGGGCTCATTATGCGGCGCGACGTCGAGGCTGTCATCAAGCCGCCCACAGTGGCTGAGCGCCCCGTGGGTGAGGCTGTCGCGGCGTCCGACACCGACGCACGCACCGGGCTGGGCATTTCCGGGCGCACTGCCGTGCGCGGTGTGCGGAAGGCCGTTGCGGCGAACCTGGCGCGCAGCCGTTCCGAGATCCCGGAAGCCACGGTGTGGGTGGACGTGGACGCCACGGCGCTCGTGGAGATGCGGGCCGCCCTGAAGAAGGCGGACCCGCACAACACCCCCGGTTTGCTTGCTTTCATCGCGCGTTTCGTCACCGCAGGGCTGAAGAAGTTCCCTGAACTCAACACCCGCATCGTGACCACCGAGGACACCACGGGCGGCGCGATGCAGGAGATTGTGGCCTTCGACGGCGTCAACCTCGGCTTCGCGGCGCAGACCGACCGCGGCCTCATGGTGCCCTCCGTGCGCAACGCGGACAAGCTCAGCGCCCGCGAGCTGGACGCCGAGATCCGCCGGCTTACCGCCGTCGTCCGCGAAGGCAAGGCGACCCCGGCGGAGCTGGGCAGCGGCACGTTCACACTGAACAACTACGGCGTGTTTGGCGTGGACGGTTCCGCCGCGATCATCAACCACCCCGAGGTGGGAATTCTCGGCGTCGGACGGATCATCGACAAGCCCTGGGTTGTCAACGGCGAACTTGCGGTCCGCAAGGTCACCGAACTGACCCTCACCTTCGACCACCGTGTCTGCGACGGTGGAACGGCCGGCGGCTTCCTGCGCTACGTCGCCGACGCGATCGAAAATCCGGGGACGGCGCTCGCGGACATGTGAAGCCGGCCTGGGCCACCGGTCAGGCAGGAAGGCGGCGGGCCGCCCACGACGCCGGCACGAGCAGAAGCCACAGGAACGGTGTGTAGGCGTTGAGGACAAACGCCGCCGGAATCGAGAGCAGGAACACCAGTGCCCCGGCCAGCCGGATGCTGAATACCTTCCGGTGGGCGTCGGGGTCCATTTCCCGCTCCATCAGGTCTGCGTGTCTGGCGTACCCCCAGATGGCCGCCATGGTCAGGTAGACCGCGGCGATGTTGGCGGCGTACAGAACACTCGGCCAGGGCGTGGGGTCATCCCCGTATTGGCTGAGCACAGACGTCGGACCGGGCAGCATGGCGATGAAGAACAACAGGGCCAGATTCAGCCGGCCCAGGTTCACATTGAAACGGCGGATCCGTGCGAAGTCGGAATGGTGTGACATCCAGGTCCTGGCGATGATGAGGAACGACAGTGCATACGCGAGCAGTTGCGGCAACGCAGCGACCAGGGCATCGTCCACCTGCTCCGCTGGAATGCCGGCAGGCAGCTTCAGGTCCAGGGCCAGGAGCGTCAGCGCGATCGCAAAGACGGCATCGCTGAAGAACACCATCCGCTCCAGTGACGTGCCGGATTCCATCGGGAGCCACCTCCAATTCCGCGTCGGAACAACCGAAGTAGCCACAGGCTACACGGCGGCGGTGCCCGCGGCGATGGCTTCCCGTTGGGTTCCCAACGGCGGGCATGCCCTCCGGGACTTGTCAGCCGGGGATGGGTACAATCGAGGGCAGAACATCGCACCAGCGGCGCCGGAACAATGTCGGAAAAGTGCCGGAATACTGTCGGAATACGGAGATTTAATGTCACGATGGCTCGAGGTTGGCCCGGACAACTACGTCCTGACAACCCAAGGTTCCCTCCTCAACACCGGCCTGGTGGTCGGCACCGAACGCGCCATGGTGATCGATACCGGCGGCGGGCCCGGCCAGGGACGCGAGATCCTGGAGGCCGTGCGGACCAAGACCGGGCTGCCGCTGGTCGTCGTCAACACGCACGCGCACTATGACCACTTCTTCGGCAACGCCGTCTTCGCTGACGACGGCGTGACGGAGTTCTGGGCGCACGCGAATTGCGCCGCGGAGATCGAAGAGAACGGGGACCTCCAGCGCCGCGCCGTGGCTGCCGAGGAGCCGGAAATGGCCGCCGGCGAAGGCAACAACGTCGAACTCGTGGTTCCGAACGCGATCGTGAAGGACCAGCCCGTCCTGGTCGATCTTGGCAGCCAGACCGCCACGCTGTTCTACCTGGGACGCGGCCACACGGACGGGGACCTCCTCGTCGGAACAGCCACCACGCTCTACACCGGTGACCTCGTGGAACAGGGCTCGCACCCCTCGTTTGAAGACTCGTACCCCGAGGAATGGGCGGACGCCCTCCGGCACGTGTCCGCGTTGCGCCACCGCTATGAATTCCTGGTTCCCGGCCATGGGGAACCCTGCAGCGACCAGTTCGTCAAGACCATGGCCAACACCATGGGCACCGCCGTGCGCCAGGCGATTCAGGCCACGCGGGAAACCCCCGACGACGCCACCAAGGCCATCCCGATCCTTCCCTACGGCCCTGAGCAGTCACGATGGTTCATCAGGCGCCTGCAGGAGACCCGGGCGCAGCACTGAAGCCCGCAATTTCCCCGGGATGATAAGGGTGCTCACAGCTGCGCCTAGACTTGCCCTTTGAACGACGTCAAACAAGCGCCGCAGCGTGCCCCGCTGTGAGTCCTGGGAGAAATCAACGATGCCCGAATCGGTGGAAGACAATTCAGCTGCCACTACTGACAACTCAGGGCAGCCTGAAACCCGCCGCCGGCGCGACTTGCGTCGTGCCGATGGTGACGAAGCTGCCTGGACAGGAACCATGCCGGTCATCAATCCTCACACCACCCCCGCCGAAGCCACCGACCGCGCCGAACCGAAGCGCCTCAGCTCCTGGGCCGAGGCCGCCGAAGCAGCCGACGAACGCAATGCATCCACCGACCCCGGCTCCGCCGCCGTGATCCACCAGGACCCGGCGGCCCCGTTGCCACCCGCCGAACCTCCGACGTCGGTCGCCGCCGTGGATCCGGACCCCGGGACCTCCGGCCCGGTCTCCCGACGTTCGGCCATGCCGGCTGCCCCGGAGACGGCGCCCGCCGTCCCCGCCCAGCCGGGCCGCTCCACCCGCACCGCCGGCCGGGCTGCCGCCCTGGCCACGGCTCCGGTTCCGGACTTCATCAGCTCACCCGGCCTCTTCGTCCGCGAACAGAAGCCCAAGCCGGTCGGCGGCTTCCGCGGCGCCCTCTATAAAATGTCCGGCGGCGGCCTCAATCTCGGCCCGAGCGCGAGGCAGCGCGAGGAAGACGAGCTGGCCCGGCGCATTTCCCGCCAGCTCCAAGGCAGCTACAACACCGCCGTCCTGAGCCTCAAGGGCGGCATCGGCAAGACCTCCACCACCGTCGGCGTCGGCCTGACCCTTGCCGAATTCCGCGGGGACCCGCCGTGCGCGATCGACGCGAACCCTGACTCCGGCGACCTTGTGGAGCGTGCCCTCGGCGAGGGTATTTACCAGCAGCAGAGTCCCCGCACCATCACCGACCTGCTGCAGAACATCGAGTCCGTCGAATCGCTCACCGCCCTGGCCCGGTACATGCACCATGCCGGCCGGCTCCACCTGATCGCCGGAGAGCAGGACCCCGAGGTCTCGGACTCCCTGACGGCCGGGGAGTACCTGCGGATCCGCAAACTCATCTCCGGCTACTACTCGGTGGCCCTCACCGACTGCGGCACCGGCGTCACACACAACGCCATGAGCGGCATCCTCCAGTCCGCGGACAACCTGATCATCGCGGCCGGCTACGCCGTCAGCGGCGCCAAGCGGGCCCGCAGCACCCTGCACTGGCTGGCAGGCCACGGATACGAGGAACTGGCGCGCAACGCCGTCGTCGTCATCACGGACAAGGACGAGGTGTCCTCCCGGGTGGACAAGGACGCGATCGAGGACCACCTGTCCGGGATCTGCCGGCAGCTCATCGCCGTCCCGCACGACCGCGGCGTGGCCGACGGCGACCTGGTCACCCTGGATGTGCTCCGCCCGGAGACACGGCGCGCCTACCGGGAAATCGCCGCCGCGATCGTGGACGGGTACGTTTAGACCGGGGCTTTGGCAGCACCCGACTGACTCGCAGTAGTTGTCGTTTAGAGCGCTCCAAACGACAACAACTGCTAGCCAGTTGGGCGGGTTGCCGGGGCAGCCGCGTTTGTTCGGCCCCTAGGATGAAGGGGATGACCACTACACGCCCCGCGCCGTTCAGCCTCCGCAGCATCGCCGTTCCCGCGTTCGGCCCCGCCCTGCTGTTCAGCATCGGGGAAGGCGCGATCCTTCCGGTCGTGGCGCTGTCCGCCCGGGACCTGGGCGCCTCGGTGGCCGTAGCCGCGCTGATCGTGACGCTGATCGGGCTCGGATCCTGGTTCTTCAACCTGCCGGCCTCGCTCATCACGTTGAAGTTCGGCGAGCGCTGGGCGATCGTCGGTGCGGCCGCTGCCAGTGCCATCGCGCTGGCCGGGGCGGCCCTCTCCGCGCAGGTGCCCGAGGGGCTCTGGCTGCTCGCAGTGGCGATGCTCGTCGTCGGGATGGCCGCCAGCGTCTTCAGCCTGGCCCGGCAGAAGTACCTGACCGAGGCGGTGCCGGTGATCCTCAGGGCCCGTGCCCTGTCCACCCTCGGCGGCGTCACCCGGATCGGCATCTTCATCGGCCCGTTCATCGGCGCCGCGGTGATGCAGTTCTCCGGCATCACCGGCGCCTACTGGGCCGGCGTCGTGGCGATGGCCGCCGCGGCGGCACTGTCCGTGACCATCCCGGACCTCGTGGCGAAGCCCGTGCCGACGGCCGGCGCCGACGCGCAACCAGCGACACTGCGCAGCGTGGCCGTGTCCCATTCCGGGGTCTTCCTGACCGTGGGCGTCGGTGTGCTGCTGCTCAGCGCGCTGCGTGCCTCCCGCCAGGTGGTGATCCCGCTCTGGGCTGAACATCTCGGGATGGATGCAACCCAGGCGTCGCTCATCTACGGGCTCTCCGGTGCCATCGACATGCTGGTCTTCTACCCGGCCGGCAAGCTCATGGACCGCAAGGGCAGACAATGGGTCGCGGTCCCCTCCACGCTGATCATGGGGACGGCGATGCTGCTGATCCCGCTCAGCACCGGCTTTGTGGGACTGCTGCTCGCGGCGCTCCTGATCGGCTTCGGCAACGGCATCAGCTCCGGCCTGAACATGACCCTGGGCGCCGATTTCTCGCCCGACAACGGCCGCGGCCAGTTCCTCGGCGTCTGGCGGTTCATGGCCGACGCCGGCGCCACCGGCGGGCCCGTGCTGCTTTCAGGGGTGACTGCCGTCGCCTCGCTCGGGGCCGGGGTGGGCGCCACCGGCGTGCTCGGCTTCGCCGCCGCGGCCGTTTTCGCCGTCACCATTCCCCGGCTCAAGCACCGCCGGAACTACTGACCGCTCAGCGCCGCGGCGCGCTCCGCCGTCGTGCGGCATGTCCGAACAGCCACACACCGGCAACCGTCGCGAGGTACCCACTGATCACAATCAGTGAGGTCCCGGCCCAGAAGTAGTTGGTGGCGCTGCTTTCCTGTCCCGGGCCCGGCGCGATCTGCAGCAGCGAGTAGCTGGCCAGCGCGGCCGCGGCGAGTCCTGCCAGCACGGGCAGCGCGAGCCAGAGCCGCGAGGCCGCCCAGTGTTCCCCGTAGCCGGTCCAGACATTCCAGCGCGGTCCGGTGCGGATGATCAGCCAGCCGGCCGGGAGCATGAACGCCGCCACCACGAGGAAGGCGGCCACGACGTCGGAGGGGCGGTGCCACTGGTTGATGAGGGTGGACAGGCCGGTAGCGACGGCGAAGCTGCCGCCCAGGAAGCCGGCCAGCGGACGCCAGCGCGGCGAGACCACCAGAAACACGGCGGCGGCGGCGGACGCCGCCAGCGTGGTGTGGCCCGACGGCAGGGAGTTCAGTTCCAGTGTCTCGATGCCGCGGTACGGCCGGACCGGCACAATGTCCTTGAGGACCTGGGTGGCCACATTGGCGCCCACACAGGCCGCCACCGCGATCCCGGCCGCGGCCCAGCGCCGACGCAGGACGGCGACAAAGAGGATGACGACGGTGGCGATCAGCACGGACAGGGCCGGCAGCCAGTCAAGAAGCTTATTGGCGGCCTTGCCCGCGGTGCCATGGATCTCGACGGCCTCGACCAGCGCCGATTCGTCGATGAACTGTCCCGTGGTGGTGCGGACGAAGAAGTAATATGTCACGGCGAGCGCGGCCAGGCAGGCCAGGGAGGCCAGCAGGAAGAGCGCCCCGGTGCCCTTGCCCATCCCCTTGCCCATCCCCTTGCCGGGGCGGGTCGTGCCGGGGCGGGTCGGGGCGGAGGCCGAACCCGGCTGCGGGTACCCCGCAGCCGGGCGACTGCTTGGGTGTTCCTGGCGAAAACTCATCCGAATCAGGTTCCCATAAAACTCTGCGAGCCGCCTGAGGGCAGGCTGTGTCGAGGCGGCATCCGAGGGCATTTCACCGCAATGATTCCGCCCGGCACGGCCGTGTCCTGTCATCCCGCGCGCGGGTAGTGTGTGGCCATGGACACCGTGCCGAATCATCCGGATCCTGCCTTCCCCCGCTTTCATGCCAGGCCGGGGAAAGGCTGGATCAACGATCCGAACGGCCTGAGCTACGTCGACGGCCGCTACCACGTGTTCTTCCAATACAACCCGGACTCGGCTCGGCATCACGGCATCTGCTGGGGGCACCTGAGCTCTGCGGATCTGGTCCGCTGGCAGGAGGAACCCGTCGCGCTCCGGCCCCAGCCCGGTGGGCCGGAGGCGCTCGGCTGCTGGACGGGGGTGGTGACCGACGACGGCGGAGTCCCCACCGCCGCCTACTCCGCCGCCTTCTCCGGCCTCGAGTCTGAGGGCGGCAACTCCCGCGTCGTCCTGGCGCGGGGCTCCAAGGACCTGGCCACGTGGACGCAGGACGGGCACGTGGCAGCGGGGGTACCCCCGGACCCCCGGATCACTGCTGTGCGTGATCCGTTCATCTTCCGCTTCCGGGGCCGGCGCTTCGCGCTCCAGGGTGCCGGGCTGGCATCGGGACGGGCGGCCGTCCTGCTTTACAGCGTGGACGATCTGCGCAGCTGGAAGTATGAAGGAATCTGGTTCAGCTCGGACCATCCGCTGGCTGCCCGGCACCTGCCCGCGGAGATCTGGGAGTGTCCGCAGCTGGTCCGCGTCCCGGACTCGTCCGGGGCGGAAACCTGGCTGCTGATGACCTCGCTGTGGCTTTCCACGGACCACCACGAGCACCCCAACGGCGTCGGCTATCTCCTCGGTGCGCTCGCCCCGGGGCTGGCCGGGCTGCCGGTCTTCGCCCCGGAAACGGGCGGGAAGGCCGATCTTGGCCGCGATTTCTATGCGCCGCAGATCCTGCCGCTGCCGGAGCGGACCCTGCTCTGGGGTTGGTCCCCGGAATCGACGGGCAGCGAGGACCGGCCGGGCCGCAGCCCGGAGCAGACCGACGACGCCGGCTGGGCCGGAGTCCTGACGTTTCCGCGGCAGCTCTCCGCGCACGGCGGGGCTCTCGCCGTCGAGCCGGCCCCGGAACTCCGGGCCTACCGCGGCGCCCAACACCACACGGGTGCCGCCGGAACCCTGACCCTGCCCCTGCACGCCGAGGCCCACGTGACCGGGGGTGAGGGGCGGATCAGGCTCGTCCTCAGCTCGGCCCGGCGGCAGCGGACCGTGTTCACCGAGGCAGTGGCCGGCGGCGATGAGCTCCGGATCTTCATCGACGCTTCGATCATGGAGGCCTACCGCCACGGTTCGGTGACCACCACCCTGCGCGCCTACCCTGCAGGCGGTGAGGTGTGGCAGCTCGAATTGCCGCATGGGGCGTCGGCCGATGTCTGGGAGCTGCGGCACCCGGGGCAGGCGTAGCGCCCCACGATAAGACAGGTAGTCCCTACTCGTGCCGCGTCGGTGGCCGGTTTCTAGAATCGTGCTTACCGGACGGATTCTCCGCCGGGATGGTGCTCCTTGAGCGGGCCGGCCGAGACGAGTCTCCTGAAAAGTAGGCGACTCACCCCCAGTCAACGCCAGCCCGCTCAAGGCACGGGGCTCGTTCTTCGGCCGCCGGTCACGCGGGCGGCAGGTCAGGCGGGCCGCAGTAGAGTGAAAAGATGCTCAGCCATGCGGACCCGCCGTCTTCGAATCCCTCCATGAATCCCGCGCCCTCGCGTGCGGCGCAGCTCCCCGGGCTGGACGAGCTCCTGGCCGGTGCCCATGTGGTGAGCCTGCCGATGCGGGTGAAATTCCGCGGCATCCTGCAGCGTGAGGCCCTCCTGCTCCGCGGCCCGCTGGGCTGGGGCGAATTCTGCCCCTTTCCCGAGTACGGCGACCCGGAGGCCTCCCGCTGGCTCGCCTCCGCCATCGAGGCCGGCTGGCAGGGATTCCCGGAGCCGCTGCGGAGCAGCATCCCGGTCAATGCCACTGTCCCCGCGGTCACGGCAGAGAGGGTGCCGGACATCCTGGCCCGTTTCGGCCGGGTCGACGCCGTCAAGGTCAAAGTAGCCGAGCACGGCCAAAGCCTGGCGGATGACGTTTCCCGGGTCGCCGCGGTCCGGGCGGCGCTGCCGGAGGCCGCCATCCGGGTGGACGCGAACGGCGGCTGGGATGTCCCGGCGGCCGTCGAGGCGCTGACCCGGCTCTCCGCCGTCGGACTGGAATACGCCGAACAGCCGGTGCCCGACATCGCCGGCCTCGCCGAAGTCCGGCGCCGGCTGCGGGCGGCCGGGATCCCCCTGCTCATCGCCGCGGACGAGAGCGTGCGCAAGGAGGACGACCCGCTCAAGGTGGCGCGTGCCGGCGCCGCGGACCTGATCGTGGTGAAGGTGGCGCCGCTCGGGGGAGTGCGCCGCGCCCTGGACATCGTGGCGGAGGCCGGGCTCCCCGCCGTTGTCAGTTCCGCCCTGGACACCTCGGTGGGGATCCGTGCGGGACTGGCGCTCGCCGCTGCCCTGCCGGAGCTGCAGTACGCCTGCGGGCTCGGGACCGTGTCCTTGCTCGCCGCCGATGTCAGCCGGGACCCGCTGGTGCCCGACGACGGCGCCATCCGGCTCCGCGACGTAGCCGCCGATCCGGCGCTGCTGGCCGAGCATGCCGCTGCGCCGGAGCGCCGGGACTGGTGGCTGGACCGGCTGCGCCGGGTCCACGCAGCGCTGGCTTTGGCCCGCCCCTGAGACGCTCCCAAGATTCGTGGGTTCGATGGCGTTCGACTGACGCTTCCTCCGGTCTGCGCGTTCCGGCGGTGAATTCACCGGGTCTTCATCTGGGAGACGTCTCTCGGTAGCCCGTGACTGGCAGGGTGGCCGGGACCGCATCTCACTCCCATGGAAGGTCTCTCCATGTCTGTCTCTTCCGGACGCAAGTTTTCCCTGCTCCCCATGCTCGGCCACACCAAAGGCAAGCGCAGCCCTGTCACGTGCGCGCTGAAATGCGACAACGCCTGCTCGGGCGACGTCTGCAATACCAGCTCCAACAGCTACTTCCGTGACATCGCCTCCGCCACCATGTCCCGCCGTGCCGCGCTGGGCTTCGGTGCCGCCGGCGCGCTCGCCGTAGCGTTCGGCGGTTCGTTGGGCTCCGCCGGACCCGCGGTGGCCGACGGCGGCCCGGGCCTCGCCGCTGCCGCTAAGGACGGGTTTGGAAAATCCAAGCTGCAGTTCGCCGCTATAGCTCCGGTGGACGCCGCCGTGGACCAGCTCACCGTCCCCGCCGGGTTCACCTGGCAGCCGGTCATCCGCTGGGGCGACCCGCTCTTCAAGGACTCGCCGGCCTTCGACATCGACCACCAGAGCGCAGCTGCGCAGGCCCGCCAGTTCGGCTACAACAACGACTACACGGACATCCTGCCGATCGATGGCTCCAAGGACCGCCGGGCCGTGCTCTTCACGAACCACGAATACACCAATGAGTCCATTATGCTGCCGGCCGGGTTCGACGCCGCCGAGACCCGCGCGATCGGCCGGGCGGCCCACGGGCTGAGCGTGGTCGAGTTGGAGCGGAAGAACAAGAACAAGCCCTGGAGCTACGTCCAGGGCGCCGGACTGAACCGCCGCTTCCTGACCGACACCACCTACGATCTCGACGGTCCGGCCGCCGGATCCGCGCTCCTGAAGACCGCCGCCGATCCCTCTGGCCGGGCCATCAAGGGCACCCTGGGCAATTGCTCTGGCGGCACCACCCCGTGGGGCACCATCCTCTCCGGCGAGGAAAACTTTAACGGCTATTTCGCCGCGCCCGGAACCTCTGACTCCGACAAGCGCTACGGCCTGACCAGCAAGCCCACCGCTCGCCAGTGGGAACTGGATGACCCGCGCTTCGACACCCGCAACCCCGGGTACGAGAACGAGGCCAACCGCTTCGGCTGGATCGTGGAAGTGGACCCGTTCGATCCCTCCTCCACGCCCCGCAAGCATTCCGCGATGGGCCGCTTCAAGCACGAGGGCGCCAACGTCATCGTCGCCAAGTCCGGCCACGTGGTGGCCTACATGGGCGACGACGAGCGCTTCGACTACCTGTACAAGTTCGTCTCGGCCGGCACGTACCGGCCCGGCGCTACGGCGGAGGACCGCAAGAACAACCTGACGCTGCTCTCGGAGGGTGACCTGTACGTCGCCAAGTTCACGGGGAACTCCCCGGCAGCCGGATTCGACGGCTCGGGCAAGCTTCCGGCCGACGGAGCCTTCGACGGCTCCGGTGAATGGCTGCCCCTCGTGGTGGGCGGACAGTCCAAAGTGGCCGGGATGTCCGTGGAAGAGGTGCTGGTGTACACCCGCCTCGCCGCAGACAAGGTGGGTCCCACCAAGATGGACCGCTGCGAAGACGTCCAGCCCAGCCTGCACACCGGCAAGGTCTATGTGGTCTGCACGAACAACGCGGACCGCGGCAAGCCCGGCAAGGAGGGGGCCACCGAGGTCAACCCGCGCACCCTCAACCGCGACGGCCACATCGTCGAGATCACCGAGACCGGAGACCAGACGTCCACCACGTTCGGCTGGAACCTCCTGATGGTCTGCGGTGATCCGGCCAAGAACTCCGCCGCCTACTTCGCCGGGTTCCCGGCCAGCCAGGTCTCGCCCATCTCCTGCCCGGACAACGTGGCCTTCGATTCCGTGGGCAATCTGTGGATCTCCACTGACGGTGCGCCCTCCAGCATCGGCTACGCCGACGGGCTCTTCAAGGTGACCCTGGACGGTGCGGAACGCGGCAAGGTGGAGCAGTTCCTTGCCGTCCCGCGCGACGCCGAGACCTGCGGCCCGGTCATCCACGACGACGAACGGACCGTATTCGTTGCCGTGCAGCACCCGGGGGAGGAAGGCACCTTCGCCGAGCAGCACTCCTACTTCCCGGACTACGTCGCCGCCGGCGCGACGCCGAAGCCCGGCCAGGCGCGCGCCCCGCGTCCGTCCGTGGTCCAGGTGTTCCGGACCGGCGCCTGACCCTCCGGCGCTCACTCACCTCCTGCCAGCACGACGGCGGGAGGTGGGGAGCGTTCGGCTGTGCCCGGGAGGTGGAAGCGTCGGGGCGCGGGCTGAACTGATAATTTGAACAGTGTGAATAATCCGGCCGAATTGGTTGTCCCCAGAGTCCAGGCAGCGATTGCCAGCGCGTTCGGCGAAGAGTACGGCGGAACGGATCCGGTGGTCCGGCCCTCGCAGTTTGCGGACATCCAGATCAACGCCGCCATGGCGCTGGCCAAGAAGGTCGGGATGCCGCCGCGGGACGCCGCCGCGAGGATCGTCGAGGCCCTGGACCTGGACGGCATCTGCACCGCTGTCGAGATCTCCGGGCCGGGCTTCATCAACCTCACCTTCGACGGCACCTGGATCGAGGAGCTGCTTAACGACGAGGCGTCCACGGCTGCCGGTGCCGCCGCGTCTGCCGGCGCCGCGCCCGCGCCTGCCGCGGAACCCCGGCGCGTCGTCGTCGACTACTCCTCTCCCAACGTCGCGAAGGAGATGCACGTCGGGCACCTGCGCACCACCGTGGTGGGCGACAGCCTCGTCAAGGTGCTCGAGGCGCTGGGGGACACCGTCATCCGGCAGAACCACATCGGCGACTGGGGTACCCCGTTCGGCATGCTGATCGAGCACTGGCTCGAGATCGGGGAGGACTCGCCGGAGGCGGCGCTGCTGGTGGATGACCCCAGCGCCTTCTACCAGGCGGCCCGCGCCAAGTTCGACGCGTCCGCCACGGACGAGGACGGCTTCGCCACCCGGGCCAGGCTCCGCGTGGTCGCGCTGCAGAGCGGCGACCAGGAGACCTTCGCGGTCTGGCAGCGGCTCGTCGCCCAGTCGAAGCGCTACTTCAATGCGATCTACTCCAAGCTCGGCATCAGCCTCACGGACCACCACATCGCCGGTGAAAGCTCCTACGACGCGCATCTGGCGCAGCTGTGCCAGGAACTTGAGGACCTCGGCATCGCCCGGGTCAGCGACGGCGCCCTCTGCACCTTCCCCGCCGGGTTCACCGGCCGGGACGGCCAGCCGCTGCCGCTCATCATCCGCAAGTCCGACGGCGGCTACGGTTACGGCACCACCGACCTCGCCACCATCCGGTACCGGGTCCGGGAGCTCGAGGCCGACCGTATCCTCTACGTCGTGGGCGCGCCGCAGAACCTGCACCTGCGGATGGTCATGGCCACGGCCCGCGACTCCGGCTGGCTGCCGGCCACGGTGGAGGCCGTGCACGTGCAGATCGGCAACGTGCTGGGGGAGGACGGGAAGATCCTGAAGTCCCGTTCCGGTGCCCCGGTGAAGCTCATGGCCCTGCTGGAGGAGGCCGTGGACCGGGCCCGCGCCGTCATCGACGCCGGCCGGCCCGAGCTCACGGCGGCGGAACGCGCCGTGACCGCCCGGCAGGTGGGGATCGGCGCCGTCAAGTACGCGGACCTTTCCGTGGGGCACGACACCGAATACGTCTTTGACTTCGACCGCATGCTGGCCCTCAGCGGAAACACCGGACCCTATGTGCAGTACGCGGCCGCGAGGATCCGCTCGATCCTGCGCAAGGCCGGCGTGCTGGAACACCATCTCGCGCCCGGTGCCGGTACCGGTGCCGCCGAAACCGACACCGGCGCCGGCCCGACGGCGACCGTGGCGGCCGCGGCCCCCGCGGCGGCGATCGCCGTCGTCGAACCCGCCGAACGGGCGCTCGCCCTGCACCTTTTGGAGTACGGGGTCACCCTGCAGCGGGTGGGCGAACTGCTCGAGCCGCACCGGCTGTGCACTTACCTGTTCGAACTCGCGCAGCTCTTCACCGCCTTCTACGACCAGTGCCCCGTGCTCAAGGCCGAGGAATCGGTCCGGGAGTCCCGGCTTGCCCTCTGCGCCCTGGTGCTGCGCCGGCTCTCCGGCGGCCTGGAACTGCTGGGCATCGAGACGCCGGAGAACATGTAGGCCTCCCGTCCTCTCGACGCTCCCTCACGTTCGGGGTGTTTTTCGGCGACGCTCCCTCACAAGCTGCACAGCGGCAGCGGGATCTGATGGAGCGTCGGGGTTTGGGGCAGCGGGATCTGAGGGAGCGTCGGGTTGGCGGCAGCGGGATCGGAGGGAGCCTCGGGTTGGCGGCAGCGGGATCTGAGGGGGCGTCGGGTTGGCGGCAGCGGGATCGGAGGGAGCCTCGGGGTTTGGGGCAGCGGGATCTGAGGGGGCGTCGGGGTTTGGGCGCGGGATCTGAGGGAGCGTCGGGTTGGTGGCAGACTGGTTTGGTGACTTCCGAGAACCCGCTGGACCCGCTTGACCCCTTGGACCCGGAGAACGCCGCAACGCCGGCAGATTCCCGTACCCCGCCGTTGCCCGAGCCCGACGAGCTGGGCGCACTGGACGCCGCGCGCATCGCCGTCGCGGCTCTGCTGACCGCCGGGGTGCGCTACGTGGCCGTGGCGCCGGGCTCGCGTTCCGCGCCGATGGCCTACGCACTGGCCGAGGCCGACGCCGCCGGACGCGTGGAGCTGCTGGTCCGGATCGACGAACGCGACGCCGGGTTCACGGCCCTCGGCCTCGCCCTGGCAACAGGTGCGCCGGCCGCCGTGCTCACCACCTCCGGAACCGCCGTCGGGAATCTCCTGCCCGCCGTCATGGAAGCCAACCACGCCGCGGTGCCGCTCGTCGTCATTTCGGCGGACCGGCCCGAGGAACTCCGCGGCACCGGCGCCAACCAGACCACGGCGCAGCTTGACCTGTTCGGCGACCACGTGCGCTTCGCCGTCGACGTCCCCGCCGGCCACGACCCGCAGCGGGCCGTGGAGACGGCCTTGAGCGCGGCCACCGGCGCCTTCGAGGACACCCCGCCCGGGCCCGTGCAACTCAACCTGGCGTTCCGCGACCCCCTGGTCCCGGCCCCGGGCGAGCGGCTCCCGCCCGAGTCCGGCCGCCGGGTGTACCGGACCGCCCGAGGCCCCCTGGCCCTGGACTTCCCGCCCGCCGACACCGGCCTGCCGGAACGGCGCACCGTCGTGCTGGCCGGGCACGACGCCGGACCGGTCGCCGAGGCGTTTGCCCGCGCCCACCGGCTGCCGCTGCTCGCCGAACCGTCCTCCAACGCCCGCTTCGGGCCGAACGCAGTGGGCCCCTACCGGCTGCTGCTGGAGCACTTCGGACCCGAGTCCGCGCAGCCGATCGAACGCGTCGTGCTGTTCGGCCGGCCCACGCTCTCCCGGCCCGTCAGTGCCCTGCTGGCCCGCGCCGACGTCCCCTCGGCCCTGTACCAGCCGGTTCCGGTGGCCTGGTACAAGCCCGGCCGCCGCGCCGAACTGCCGCTGGAGACCCTGGCGGACCTGGCTGACTTCGCCGGGCACGGCTCCGCGGCCTGGCTGGATGCCTGGCTGCTGGCCGGGGCCGCCGCTCAGCACGCCGTCGATTCCGTGCTGGCCGGAACCGCCGCTGCCACCGGGCCGTCCGTGGGCGCCCTGGTCTGGGAACACTCGCGCGGTCAGCTGGTCCTCGGCTCCTCCAACGGCATCCGCGACGTCGACCTCGCCGGCGGGCCCGCAACGGAGCCACAGGCCACCGTGTTCGCCAACCGCGGCCTGTCCGGTATTGACGGCACCCTGGCCACCGCCACCGGCATCGCCCTCGGCGGCCGGCAGGAAACCACCGTGCTGCTGGGCGACGTCACCTTCCTGCACGACGCCGGCGGACTCCTCCTCGGTGCCGGGGAAGCCGAGCCAGCGCTCCGGATCGTGGTGCTCAACGACGCCGGCGGCGCCATCTTCGGGCTCCTGGAGCACGGCGCCGTCGACTCCTCGGGCCGCTACGGGAACGCCGTCGAACGCCTCTTCGGCACCCCGCACAGCGTGGACATTGCCGCCCTCGCCGCGGCGTACGGCGTCGCCCACCGCCACGTCAGCACGACGGCGGAGCTCGCCACGGCCCTTGCGGAGCCGTGGCAGGGCCGCATCATCATCGAGGTGCGCACGGACCGGCACGGACTCCGCGAGCTGCACGCCCGCATCAGGGCTGCCGTGGGCGCGGCCGTGGCCGGGGTGCCGGTAGGGGAGTAGCCCCTGCTTCGACGCGCATCTTGCCTGGCGACGCGCAAATTGCCCCACGACGCGCATCTTGCCCGGCGACGCCCGAATACGGAATACCCTGCCGCGTAAGAAATCTGCGCGTCGCAGAACGAAATGCGCATCGTCAGAGTTCTCCACATCGAGGCTTCGGGGCATGGCGTCGGTGTTCAATGGCTGGGATCTTCGTTCCATGAACGAGTTCACCGTGCGCCTTGAACGGAGCCCGCTTGGCCCGGGTACGGCGGGGAGAGTTTGATTGTAAGTGAACGAACCGACCCAATCCCTCGTCGTTATGGCTGGAGCCGGTCTTTGGCGCCGAAATATTCACTTCTCCATCTGTAAGCCGAGCCGAGGAAGAATCATGATGAAATTCAGTAACCGTCGAATTGCCGCTGTCGTTGGCTCTGTGGGGGTGTTGGGCGCGATAGTGGCCGGCGCTGCAAGTGCGAGTCCGACGCCGGAGAAGTCTGTCCCTGCCGCATCGGAAAAGCATCCAGTGGAGATCGAGGTGTTTGCCCCTGGAAAGGGCGATAACGCTGGGATCGCTGGTGCTGGCTGGTTCGTCGATCTGAGTGTGCGGTACGACGGCGGCCTGGCCGCAGCAGGTTTCACCGGTCTGCAGCTCACCGGGCCCGCCGCGCATGCGAACACGGCGCCCTTTCCCGGGTCGTTCTCCACCGGCCAAGATGATCGTCTGCCGGGCCTCGTTGTCCTCGCCTCCACCACCAATAGCACCATCAAGGGCTTCTCCGGTCCCGGCACGAATCTGGCCAACCTGTTCAATCTCACCGGCGTGACCGACCGCTCGAAAAAGGGCGCTGAAATTTGGGATTCCTGGATCGTCGGCGCCCCGATTGCCGGTCAGGACGTGGACAGCACTCTGACCGTCGCTGTGATCGCCGACCTCAACCACGACGGGATCTACAACGATGCCCCGAGCCTCGTGCCGGACGCCAACGTCGATGGCACGATTGATGCACGAGATCTCGAAGCCATCGGAGTCGCGTCCAAGATCACAACCATCCCGTTCCACATTTCAGGCGACCCCAAGTAGCGCGTCGCTGTTTGACAGCCGGGCGACTGGAGAGGAAGCTGACCGCGGACGGTGTGCCCCGCCGTCGAACCCGCTCCGCAGGCTAACCATGACGCTCAACCCGCCCCACGACGCGCAAATGCCCTGTCGCTGGCGGAATCCCGGTAGCGGCAGGGCATTTGCGCATCGTCAGGCGCGAGGCGTAGCGCGGGTCCTAGAGGACCCGGCTGAGGAACTCCTTGGTGCGGTCATGCTGCGGGTTGGCGAGGACCTCACGGGGATCGCCGGTCTCCACCACCACGCCGCCGTCCATGAACGTCAGCCGGTCGCCCACTTCCCGGGCAAAGCCGATCTCATGGGTCACCACGATCATGGTCATGCCGGACTTGGCGAGGTCCTTCATGACATTCAGGACGTCGCCCACCAGCTCGGGGTCAAGGGCGGAGGTGGGCTCATCGAAGAGCATGAGTTCCGGCTCCATGGCCAGGGCCCGGGCGATCGCCACCCGTTGCTGCTGGCCACCGGAAAGCTGCGACGGGTAGTGGTCGGCACGGTCCGCCAGTCCCACGCGGTCCAGCAGCTCCTGTGCTTTCTTCCTGGCTGCGGCGCGGGACTGGCCCTTGACCTGAACGGGCGCCTCCATGATGTTGTACAAGGCTGTCTTGTGCGGGAAAAGGTTGAACCGCTGGAACACCATGCCGATTTCACGGCGCTGGGCGGCGATCTCCGTTACTTTGAGGTCATGGAGCCTGCCGTTGATCTCGCGGTAGCCGATCAGCTGACCGCCCACGGAAATGCGCCCGGCGCTGATGGTTTCCAGCAGGTTCACGCAGCGCAGCATGGTTGACTTGCCCGAACCGGACGGCCCGATCACAACGGACACCTCGCCCTGGTTGACGGTCAGGTCGATGCCGCGCAGCACGTGGTGCTGGCCGTAGTACTTGTGAAGGCCCTCGATCCGCACCAGCGGTTTCTCAGCGGTGATCGTCATTTTGCCTCCTCCTCGGGAAAGTCCATCTTCAGGGCCGGCTCCGCCTCGGCGCTCATCGCTACTGCGGCAGCAGCCTTGGCGGCCGCCGGGTTCATGGCGGCGGGAACCAGATTGTCCACGCCCTTGCCGTAGTAGGCCTCGATGAAGTGCTGGCC